>CAXTRS010000185.1:0-6094 GCA_964246635.1 uncultured Chthoniobacterales bacterium
GATCCACACGGCTGTTCTTACGCCCCTGCCGGGGCTTGACGCGCTCTCGCATTCAAACCGACGGCTCACGCCGTGGGCTACTGTTCTTCCGCCCCTGCCGGGGCTGACCGCAGGCACCTCGCGTGGCGAAACTTTTCACCGGGATTTCACCGGCACTTCAAATTGTCTTCACAATCGCCTGCGACGTTCGCGGGCATGAAAACCAAAACCCAACTGGCCGCGCTGCTCCTGCTCGCCCTGGCGCCGGTCAGTCTCCTGCGGGCGAGCGAGAACGGCGGCGAGTCGGAAAACCACAGCGCCAACAAAACACTCTCTCCCTACTTCCACGTCAAGAGCGGCAGCGGCAGCGAGAGCAACGTGGACTCGATGCCGCTCAAATCCACGGATGTTGACGTGAAGATCGTCGGCGTGATCGCCGACGTGCGCGTGACGCAGACCTACAGCAACGCGGGCGGCACGCCGCTCGAAGCGACCTACGTCTTTCCCGGCTCGACGCGCGCGGCGGTCTGCGGAATGCAGATGACGATCGGCGACCGCGTGCTGAAGGCAAAAGTGCAGCCGCGCGAGGAAGCGCGCCGCACCTACGAACACGCCAGACACGAGGGCAAGAGCACATCGCTGCTCGAGCAACAGCGGCCGAACGTCTTCCAGATGAACGTCGCCAACATCATGCCGGGCGACACGATTCAGGTGGAGTTGCGCTACACCGAGCTGCTCGTGCCCGAGGCGGGCGAATACGAGTTCGTGTTTCCCACGGTCGTCGGCCCGCGCTACTCGAATCAACCCGAGTCGGGAGCGCCGGAAACCGACAGGTGGATTCAGAATCCGTATCTCGCGAAAGGCGAAAAATCGCCGGCGACGTTTCGCATCACTGTCGATGTCGTGGCCGGCATGTCGCTCCAGGGGTTGCGGTGCGACACGCATCCCGTGAAGCCGGAATTTCGTGACGCCGCGAGCGCCGTGGTGAAGTTCGACGGTGCGGCTGATGTCGGAGCCGCCGGGAGCAACCGCGACTTCATCGTCAAATACCGGCTCGCTGACGCGAAGATCGAATCCGGTCTGCTGCTCTCGAAAGGCACCTCGGAAAACTTTTTCCTCCTGACCCTGGAACCGCCGAAGCGGTCCGCGGCAATCTCGCTGCCGCCGCGTGAATACACCTTCGTCGTCGATGTCTCTGGCTCGATGATGGGCTTCCCCCTTGATTGCGCGAAGACGTTGCTCAAACAACTGCTGAACACGCTGCGGCCCGGCGATTCGTTCAACGTGCTGCTCTTCTCCGGCGGCTCGACGCTCCTCTCTCCGCAAGCGTTGCCGGCGACGCCTGATAACATCGCGCGCGCCATCCACGTGATTGATCGGGAGCACGGTGGCGGCGGGACCGAGTTGCTGCCGGCGTTGCAACAAGCGTTCGCCATCGCGGGCACCAGCGACGCCGCGGCGCGGAGCATCGTGGTCATCACGGACGGATACGTGGGCTGCGAAACGCAGGCATTCGACCTCATCCGCGGCAATCTGAACAAGGCGAATCTTTTCGCCTTCTGCATCGGCGCCCGCGTCCCCCGCTTTCTCATCGACGGGTGGGCGCGCGCCGGGCAGGCGGAGCCGTTCATTGTCACGCGCCCGCAGGAGGCTGAGGCGCAGGTGCGGAAATTCCGTGAATACATCGGCGCGCCGCTGCTGACTCACATCGGACTCGATTTCGGTGGCCTCGACGTTTATGACGTGCAGCCGCCCTCGGTGCCCGATGTGCTCGCGGATCGGCCCGTGGTCGTCTTCGGGAAATGGAAAGGCGCGGCGCAAGGGACGATCACGTTGCGCGGCAAATCGGGCACGGGAGATTTCACGCGGCAGTTTCCCGTCGGCAGCGCGAAGATGCTCGATGGTTCCACAGATGCGCTCGGCTACCTGTGGGCGCGCAGCCGGATCGCATCGCTCGCCGATGACAACCAACTGCGATCGGACGACGAGCGGGTGAAGGCCGTCACGAATCTGGGTCTGACCTACAACCTGCTCACGGCTTACACGTCGTTTGTGGCGGTGGACGAGACCGTGCGCAATGCCGGCGGAAACGTGCAACCGGTCAAGCAACCGTTGCCGCTGCCCGAAGGCGTCGAGAATAGCGCGGTCGGGTCGGCGATTCCCACGACGCCGGAGCCGGCGAGCTGGGTCTTGTTCGCCGCAGTCGCCGTGGTGTTCGGATTCAAAATCTACCGTGCGCGGAGGAAGCAAGCGCAATGCAACCCGGCCGCTTGAGTTTCCTTACCTGGCCCAGGGTCATGCTGTTCGGCATGGCCCTGGCCACTTGGCCGGTGTGGCGCTGGTATGGGCTGCGCACGCTCGATGGCAGCGACGAACCCTGGGGCTTTCTCGCGCTGTTGACGTTTCTCGCCATCGCGGTGCGGGACCGTGTTGCCGTGCTGCGGTGGCAGGACGATCGCCAATTTGTTTGGCCTGGCCTTTTGCTCGTGATTTATCTGCTCACCTTTCGTCATTGTTCGCCGCTGCCGCGCGCCGTGATCGCGATCGCCGCTTTTGGCGCGTTCGTGCTGCGAGGTGGTCGCGGCGTTACGGCGTGCTGGGGGCTGCTCGCACTTTCGTTGCCCGTGGTCGCGAGCGCGCAGTTTTACGTCGGCTATCCGCTGCGGATTCTCGCGGCGGAGGCGTCGGCGCTGATCCTGCGCGCGCTGCATTTTTCGGTGACGCGCGACGGCTCGTTGCTCCACTGGCGCGGCGAAACGGTCATGGTCGATGCGCCGTGCAGCGGGGTGCGCATGCTCTGGTTCGGACTTTACCTCGCCTGCGCGCTGGCGGGCTGGCAGCGGCTGAGTTGTTCACGCGCGATTTGGGTCGTCTCGGTCAGTCTCGGGTTGGTGATCGCGGCCAATGTCGTTCGCGCCACCGCCTTGTTTTTCAAAGAAACCGGGATCGTCGCATTGCCGGAATGGACGCACGCCGCCATTGGCGCTGTGATCTTCGCCGCCGCTGCGCTGCTAATTGTCCGGCTGGGAAAGGAGCCGGCGACAGTGCCATGTGGCGTCTGATCTTCCGCGTCGCGTTTCTCGCGCTCTGTGCCCTTGCGGCTGGGTTGCCGCTGCTCCCCGGCGGTGCGCCCGCCAAGGATTTGTCGTCACCGCTTGCCGATTGGCCAGTGGAGTTCGAGGGATCCGTTTTGAAGCCGGTGCCCTTGAGCGAGCGCGAACAGCGCTTCAACGCGGGCTTTCCCGGTCAGATTGCCAAATTCACCGCCGGCCGTCGGCAACTGATCCTGCGTCGGGTCACCGCCGGGACACGCAAACTCCATTCCAGCGCGGACTGCTTCCGCGGCCTCGGCTATGCGGTGACGCCGAAGCCCGGAATGCGTGATGCGCTCGGCCAGCGCTGGAGTTGTTTCCTGGCGAGCCGGGTTGGCCATGAAGTCTCTATTCGCGAGCGCATCGTGGATTCCCGCGGCGGCGAATGGACCGACGTTTCGTCCTGGTTTTGGAACGTGCTCCTGCACCGAACCGCAGGCCCCTGGACGGCTTTCACCGTGGTCGAAACGAGCGCCGGTTGAGCGCCGCCGGGTCGCCGAAAAATACTTGGCGGAAGAGGTGGGATTCGAACCCACGGAGCGTTTTACCGCTCGCTCGATTTCGAGTCGAGTGCCTTCAACCGGACTCAGCCACTCTTCCTTTGACAGCCTAAGAAATCTGCGGGCGCGCGTTCGGCAAAACGTCCCGCGGCGCAGCGAGCTTTATCGCTGGATTTCGCCTCAGGCGCAACCGGAAATTCCGCGGCTTCACCCACGGTTGGGTGGCGCCGCGAGCGACTCCAAATCGCGCGCAGCTTTCGCTGGGGCGAAGCGGAAGTAGTGGTTGAGCACGATCCGACGCGGTCGCAACGTCGCCGCGCGTCGCACGCTGGCGGGCACGCCGGCGGGATCGGTGTTCAAGAAGGGCGGCGGCAGGTGCGTCCAGAAATAATCGGCAAACAGGTCGCCGGCGAAAAGGAGGTCTTGCCGCGCGCTGTAAAAGCCGCAATGGCCGCCGGTGTGACCGGGCAAATGGACGACGCGCAACCCGTCCCAAAACGGGAGCACGTCGCCGTCAGCGAAAACGTGATCAATCTTTGGTGGCTGGTAGCGCGTCACCAAACGTCCCGCTGCTTCCAGCCAGCCGCAGAGCCGGCTCGCGCCGCGATAGCGATAGGTGCCGGCCACATGTTCCGCCTCGGCCGCGTGCGCCCAGATCGGCGCGCCCGTCCACGCGCGCAGGGCCGCCGCGTTGCCGGTGTGATCCATGTGCCCGTGCGTGAGCAAAATGGCTTTGACACCGCCGGCCTCCAGGCGGAGTTCGCGCAGCTTGCGCCGCAACGCGCGGAGCTCGAGCGCGCAAAAGCCCGTGTCGATCAGCACGGCGCTGCGGCCATCGCTTTCCACCAAGAGATGGAAACAACTGAGGAGGCCGCGGATCGGATGCAAACCTGCGGGGAGGTCGGCGGCGGGCTTCATCAAGGATCATTCGAGCGCGTGTCGGCGTCGGTGGTGAACGCTAACCCTCAACTGGAAGGATCGCTCATACGGGGATTAACCAGTTGCCCGGAATCCCATTCGGCGGTTCATTGCGCGCTCATGTTATTTGAAGATTTCTCGTTGTCAGCTGATGCGCAACTCGCCGTCCAGGCCGCTGGTTACCGCGAGCCGACGCCGATCCAGGAGCGCGCGATTCCCATCCTTCTCGAAGGCCGCGACCTCATCGGCTCCGCGCAGACTGGCACCGGCAAGACGGCGGCATTTGCCTTGCCGATCATCACGCGGCTCAACGTGCCGCCCACGCCTGTCGCCGCCGGCGACGGCGAGCTCGAAGCCCAAAGCGCAAAGCCTGAAACGCCCGAAAGCGAATCAGCGGGGCGGGGACGCGGACGGAGCCGAGGCGGCAGCCGCGGCGAGCGCGCCGGCGGTGATTACCGACGCAGGAACGGCGCTGCGAACACGTTCGCGGGGCCGCGGGCATTGATTATTGAACCGACGCGCGAGCTGGCGCTGCAAGTCGAAGAAGCGTTCAAGACGTTTACCAAATTCAGTCCGCTGCGGATTGGCGTCATGTATGGCGGCGTCGGCTACGGCAAGCAGCAGGAATTGCTCGCGAAGGGCATGGACGTCTGGGTCGGCACGCCGGGGCGGATGCTCGATTTCCTCGAGCGCGGTGATTTAACGTTAAAGCATCTCCAGACCGTCGTGCTCGACGAAGCCGACCGCCTACTCGACATGGGCTTCCTGCCCGACGTGCGGCGCATCCTCGAACAATGCCCGCCGCGCGAGCAGCGGCAGACGCTCCTTTTTTCCGCCACGATCCCGCCAGAAATCCAGACGCTCGTGAACTGGGCGATGCGCGAGCCTGAGGTTGTGGAAATCGGCATCCGCCGCGCGCCGGCGGAAACGGTGACGCACGCGCTCTACCCGGTCGCCAACGACCAGAAATATGCGCTGCTGCACGAACTGCTCGAACGCACGCACTACGAGAGCGTCATCGTTTTCACCCGGATGAAAAGCGGCGCCGACCTCGTCGCCGGCAGCCTCGAGCGCGAAGGCCACAAGGTCATCGCGATGCACTCGGACCGGAATCAGACGGAGCGTGAAGAAGCGCTCAGCGGTTTTCGCGAAGGCAAATACGAAGTGCTCGTCGCCACCGACATCGCGGCGCGCGGGCTCGACATCGCGGGCGTCACGCACGTCATCAATTTCGACGTGCCGCAGCACCCCGAGGACTACGTTCACCGCATCGGCCGCACCGGCCGCGCGCTGAAAGAAGGCGACGCGCTGACGCTCTGCACCGCCGACGAAGTGACGCACGTGCAAGCCATCGAACGCTTCATCGGCCGGCCGATCGAGCGCAAGAAAATCGAGAACTTCAAATACACTTACACTGCGCTCTTCGAGCTGAAGGAAGGCGAGGGGATCGACCGCTTCCGGGTCAGCGGCGGCCGCGCCGGCAAGGGCTACAGTTTTTCTGCCGGGCGCCGGCGACGGTGAGCGAGCTTGCGAATTGCGCTTCCGACTGTAGCGGCGGGGTGTGGCCCCCCGTTGGGGCGGAGCCGGTTAGCCAGGGGGGGGGTA
>CAXTRS010000185.1:6104-9448 GCA_964246635.1 uncultured Chthoniobacterales bacterium
GGCGCTTTTCGGGGGGAGTGCTCTCCCCCCCCCGCCACAGTCAGGCGATTGCCGCGCTAACGAGCCGGCGGCTGGAGGTCGTGTTCCTTGAGAAAATCCTCGAGCTCGTCGGTGTCGAAATCCGGCAGCACGAGGTCGCCGACGGCGAGCGTAGGCGACAGCGATTGGCCGGAGACTTTGCGCATCTCGGCGAAGGCGTCGGGATCGCGGCGCACGTCGATTTCCTCGAAGGCGTAGCCGTGCTCGCGCAGGTAATCGACCGCGTCGGTGCACCACGGACAGCCGGGTTTGACATAAAGCTGGAAAGGAGCGTTTTGGTGTGACATCGCGCGCAAGGTAGCGGCGAACCTCGGGCGGTCAAACGGCGGCGATTTTTGCGAAGAAGGCCGTCAGCTGCGCGGCGATTGCGGAGAAGGAAAGCGTTTCGTGTGCGCGCGTCTGCGCTTCGCGAACCGCCGCGAGGCGCGCAGGCTCATCGCGCAGCAGAACAGCCGCGATTTTCACGAGTTCCGCCGAGGTTTTGCCATGGCCGGAGAGCGCTGGCATGGCAAGGCCCTCGACCGCGCCGTCGCCGCCGACGCACGGCAGCCGGCAGAGCAGTGCGTCACCGGCGACCTGCCCCGGCACGCCGCTGCGGTCGAGTTGAAACACGAGGCGGTGGCGCGCGACCAAGCGCAAGTATTCCACGTAGGGCAGCCGCTCATCGAAGAAACGGCGCGGGTTGCCCGGCGCCGGGTCGTCACTGAAGCCGAGCTCGCGCAGCCGCCGCGCGCCGCTGCGGCCGTCGGTGTTGAAAACCGAGACCGGTTCGCCGTGTTCCCCGCCGAGTCGCAGCGCGGCGAAGAGCGCAGCGAGGTGCTGCCGCGAGGGCACGTCGAACTCGCGCGTGCCGACGAAAATGCCGCGCGGCGGCCCGTCTGCTTTGGCAGTGATCGAGAAATCCCAGTGCGGCTCCTCGACTGGGTAAGGAGTCGGGATGAACTCGACGACGCCGTGTGCGCCGGCGTGGCGGTAAAAATCCGCGAGCCACAGGGTCGGCGCGAGGCACGCCGGCGCCTCGGCGACGAGTTGCCGAAACGCCGCCAGCGCGCCGGGCCGCGAAAGTTGCGCGGCGCCCTGCGCCGCGCCGGGTTGCTTGATCGTGGTCGCGGCCGTGCGCCGGGCGGCGCGCAGGTTTAGCAGGACCTCCAGCCCGCGCGTGAGATCGCGCCGGAGCAGGAGCAACACGGGGCGCGCGGGGTCGGCACGACGCAGCACCGCGTTTGGATCGTTCTCGAAACTGCCGCGCACGCACGCCGCATAGGCGTGGAAATTCACCGGCGGATGCGGGGCTGCGTCGCGCGGAGCCGCTGGATCGCCCGCGCCGTCGGGAAATTCCTGCGCGGCGTCGCGCCCGCGCGGATTGAGAACGATGAGTCGCGGCGGCTCGGACAATGCAGGGGAGAGGAAGAGGATGGATGCCCGCAGAAAATCCGTCGGGCGATCGAGCGTAACTAGGAATGCGGCGGGCAGCAAACCACGGCGCAGGCGGCTCTGGGTTCCGTCGGTGGATGGCGACCTCCGGGCGCCATTGGGATGTAGCGAAGCTGCCTGGAAGAAAATATCAGAGGCGCTGCGCGCCTGACTAATGGCGCCCGGAGGTCGCCAGCCACATCGAAGGATACCGCAGACTGGTAGCGGCTCAGGTTGAGTCTGGGGAGCACACCCGTCTCGGGTGTTGCTTTGGGCGTCCCGCCCAAAGTCTCCAAGGCTGCTGTCGCGGATAGAGACTCGCCTGAGAGAGCGCTCGCCGAGGCTGCTGGGTGGGGACACCCACCAAGACAGGCGGGATGCCAGTGTGCTCCCCGGAGTCAGATGGAGCCGCTACGCGCAGACGTTTTGCGCCCTTCGTCGTGGTGAGTGATGGTGCGTGCTTTCCCTCGCATGAAATCGTTTTTCCTCCGTTCTTTTTCCATCTGGCGCCGGCTCGCTTGCGTGGCGGTCTGCTTTCTCGGCGGCATCGTGCTTGCCCCCGAACCCGCTCGCGCTGAAGAGCGCTTTTCGTTTCCCTCGACGCCCGGCAAGTTGCCCAAAGATGTCGTGCCGCGCGTATATGCTGTGAAGATCGCGCCGGACCTCGACAAGCTGACCTGCGAGGGCAGCGAAACCATCGATCTCGAAGTCCTGAAGCCGACGCGCCGGCTCGTGCTCAACGCGGCGAACATGGAAGTCGCGTCCGCCTCGCTCGCCGGGCTGCCGGGACGCGCGAAACCGCTGGAGTTGAAGCCGGAGCTGGACGCGAAAGCAGAGATGCTCACCTTCGCGTTGCCCAGCGAGGTGCCGCCGGGAAAATACCAGCTTGCGCTGACCTTTCGCTACGGGCTCGGCAACCAGGCGCAGGGTTTGTATTATGAACGTTACGACACGCCGTCGGGTCAGAAAAAAACGATGCTCGGCACGCAGATGGAGCCAGCCGACGCGCGGCGCATGTTCCCCTGCTGGGACGAGCCGGTGTTCCGCGCGACGTTTCAACTGACCGCGACGCTGCCGAAAAACCTGACGGCGGTTTCCAACATGCCGGGGAAAGCGTCCGCGGCGACCGCGGCGGATGGGAGAGCGCGCGAGCATCGTTTCGAGCCGACGCCGCCGATGGCCAGTTATCTCGTCGCGTTCTTCGCCGGCGAATTCGAGGAAGTGACTGGCGAAGCCGAGGGCGTGCAGTTGCGCATCGTCACGACGGAAGGCAAACGGGAATCCGCCCGCTACGCGCTGGAATCCACGCAGCGCCTGCTCGCCTTTTACAACGACTATTTCGGCATCGCGTATCCCTTGCCCAAGCTGGACCAGGTCGCGGTGCCCGGCGGCTTCGGCGGCGCGATGGAAAACTGGGGCTGCATCGGCTACAACGAAACCGCGCTGCTCTTCGATCCCAGGACCAGCCCGGCCTCGACGAAGGAGCACGTCTTCGCTGTCATCGCGCACGAAATGGCGCACCAATGGTTCGGCGATTTGGTGACGATGGCGTGGTGGGACAACCTCTGGCTCAACGAAGGGTTTGCGAGCTGGATGGGAACGAAGGCGACGGACGCGCTCAACCCCGACTGGCAGGTCTGGCTGCGCGCGCACGCCGACAAGGAAAAGGCGATGGCCGACGACGCGCGCAAGACGACGCACCCCGTCCAGCAACCAGTGAAAGACGAACGCGAGGCGATCGATGCGTTCGACGCGATCACGTATCAAAAAGGCCAGGCGATCATCCGCATGATCGAGAGCTGGCTGGGCGAAGAGAAATTCCGCGACGGCATCCGCCGCTACATGGCGGAGCACAAGTATTCCAACACGACGACGGCGGATCTTTGGGCAGC
>CAXTRS010000186.1:0-9409 GCA_964246635.1 uncultured Chthoniobacterales bacterium
GAGCAATTGGTTGAAAGACTCGCGCGCAGCGCCGGTGTCCGCGCGCCAATCTAGCGAGATGCGCGCCCGCGAAGCGCGCGTCTGCGACTCGAGCGGCGCGAGCGCGAGCGCGCGATCGAGCACCGCGCTTTCGTCCGCGTAACGGCGCAGATAATGGTAACAAAGCGAAAGCTGCTGGAGCACATACAAGCCGCGCGGATCGAGCTCGACGGCGCGCTCGAAATTGCGCCGGCACTCGTCCCAGCGGCCTTGGCGGCGGTCAATCGAGCCGATGAAAAGGAATACCTCGGCGTTGTTCGGCAGCGCCTGGCGCGCGCGAGCGAACTCCGCGCGCGCGCCGTCGTAATCGCGATACCCGTGATAAAGATGAACCCCGCGTGCCAGCCGCGCCTCGCCGGAGTCCGGCCGCAGGCGCAGCGCGTCTTGCACCGCCGCCTCGGCCAGTGCGAGCCGACCTGGAGTCGGGTCGAAGCCGTCCCAAAAAAGATCGTCGTGCGTGCGCGCGAGCAGGCAGTAGGCGAGCAAAAAATTGGGATCGCGCGCAATGGCTTCGTCGAGCAGCCGCACTGCGGCCGGCAGGTTTTCCTTCAGCCGGGCTTCGTTAAACGTGTTGAGCAATTCCTTCGCGCGCAGATACAGATCGTGGGCCGCGAGATCGGTCGTCGGCCGCTCGTTGATGGCGGCTTTTTCGGCCGGCGAAAGCTTCGCCTTGAGCTGCGCAGCAATCGCTTCCGCGACTTCGCTTTGGATGGCGAAAACGTCGTCCAGCGGCCGGTCGTATTTCTCTGCCCAGAGGTGGGCATCCGTGCGCGCGTCGATGAGCTGCGCCTGCACCCGCACCCGCCCGCCGATGCGCTGCACGCTGCCCTCGACGACGTGCGCCACGCCGAGCTCGCGGGCGATCTCGCGCAGGTTGCGCCGCGCCGCGCCGCCGCTCGCGGTGTATTGCGTCACGCTCGTGCGGCTGATGACTTTCAAGTCGGCGACCTTCGCGAGATCGGTGAGGATTTCCTCCTGCACGCCGTCGGTGAAAAAGGCGTTTTCCTTGTCGTCGCTGCGATTGTCGAAGGGCAGGACGGCAACCGATTTTTCCGGCGCGCTCGACCCAGGTGCGTCCATGCGCCGCTGACGCCATGCGGTCCAGAGCGCCGCGCCTGCGACAATCGCCAGGACGAGTGACGCCACGCCTGCCGCCGCCAGCCAGCGCCGGCGATTTCGCGCGGCCGGGTGGATCGCTTCGCGGCAGCGGCGCACC
Organism: uncultured Chthoniobacterales bacterium; assembly: GCA_964246635.1. Lineage (GTDB taxonomy): Bacteria > Verrucomicrobiota > Verrucomicrobiia > Chthoniobacterales > SZAS-18 > JAFAXH01. The sequence continues at coordinate 1,256 of CAXTRS010000186.1, forward strand.
GCTTCGGACAACTCGCGCGCGGATTGCGGCCGCTGCGCCAAGTCGGCGGCGAGCATCGCGCGCAACAGCGCGCCGACCGGCCGGGGCACCTGCTCGTGGTCGAGGTGCCGGGTGGGCAACGGCTGGTTGAGCTGACGGTCGTAAATTTCCTCCAGCGACCGACCCGGAAACGGGACCTTGCTGGTGAGCAAAAACCAGAGCGTCACGCCGAGCGAAAAAATGTCCGAGCGCACGTCGAGCTGTCCGCGCGTGCTGCCGACGAATTGTTCCGGGCTGGCGAACGCAGGGGTGCCGATGAAGTCTCCGCGCGTGAGATCGGCCTCGTTGCCGCCCGCAGCCACAGCCACCGCTTTGGCCAGCCCGAAGTCGATGACTTTGACGACGAGGGTGTCCGTGCCGCTCGCGTCGCTGGCGAGCACCATCAGATTGGATGGCTTCAGGTCGCGGTGCACGAGGCCGCACTTTTCCGCGGCGCCCAAGGCCCGCGCGACCTGCGTGGCGACTTCCAGGGCGAGCGGCGCCGGCAGCGGGCCGTCGCGCTTGACGCGCGCTTCGAGCGTCTCGCCCTCGACGAGTTCCATCGCGTAAAAGCATTGCCCATCCTCGGGTCGCGCGCCAAAGTGAAACACGCCGGCGACGTTGGGATGGTGCAACTGCGCCGCCGCGCGGGCTTCGCGCAGAAAACGCTCGCGCGCGTCCGCGTGAACCGCCACGCCGGCGTCGATGACTTTGAGCGCTACCGCGGAACGCAGCGTGGTGTCGAGCGCGCGATATGTGATACCCATCGCGCCGCGACCGAGTTCCCACAGGTTGCCGTCCTCGCGCAGGTCGATCTCGTAATGGCCGAAGCGGCGCTCAGGCGGCGGTGGTGGCGAGGAAGTTGTCGTCGAGTCATCCGAAGCGGACTTCCCGCCGGCCGCGGTTTCCGAATCGCTTTGTAATAGACACCGCAAGCACGCCGATCCAGAGACGGGCAGCGGCGCGCCACACTGCGCGCAGAGTGGCACGGAGTCCGCCGCCGGATTTTCGCCGAGCGGAAGCGTGGCAAACGCATCGTGCGCGTCCGGCTTTTCCTCCGCGCTCATGGCGATGAAGATGATGGGCGCCGCGCCCCGGAGCAAGAAGAAGCCGGTCTGCGAAAAGGATTGCGCGCGCTTGGTCCGAGCGACGCTCTTTTCAACTCCAGCTCCTGCCGGGGCCACGGACTAAGAAGGAAATCTGTCTTATAGCACGACCGGCATCTGTGCTATTTTTCATGCCGCATGACGACTGACGAACGCCCACTCAGCCCCGGCGAAGAACTCGCGAGCAGCCTCAGCCACGCGCTCGGTTTTCTGCTCGCCGGCTTTGTCGTGCTGCCGACCCTGATCGTCTCTGCGTTGCGCCGGGGCGATCTCTGGCACCTCTTGGGCGGGACGGTCTTCGCGCTCTCGCTGATGCTGCTCTACGGCGCTTCCACGTTGTATCACCTGCTGCCGCCCGGCCGACCGAAGCGCGCGTGCCGTCTGCTCGATCACGCCGCGATTTATCTGCTCATCGCCGGCACCTACACGCCGTTTGCGCTCGGCGCGTTGCGCGGGCCGTGGGGCTGGAGCTTGCTCGTCGCCGTTTGGGCGCTCGCGCTCGCTGGCATCCAGTTGAAATTGCGCGTCGGTTTTCGTTACCCAAAGTTGTCCACGGCGATCTACCTGCTGATGGGCTGGCTGGTGCTGGTGGCCATCAAGCCGCTCGTGTTGAGCGTAGGCCCCGACGGCTTTCGCTGGCTGCTCGCCGGCGGGTTGAGCTACACGTTCGGCGTGCTCTTTTTTTCCTGGGAACGGCTGCGCTATGCGCACTTCGTCTGGCACGCGTTTGTGCTCGGGGGCAGCGCGTGTCACTTCGTCGCCGTGCTCGGCTATGCGGCGCGCGCGGCGTAGGCGGCGGTCGTGGCGAGCGCGGTGTCCACGGCGGTGAGCAGGTCTTTCAAGTCGAACGGCTTCGTCAGGTAATCGCACGCGCCCAAGGCGCGGAAGCGCCGGATCTGCGCGGTCGTCGCGTCGGCACTGATGACGATGACCGGCGCTGCGGCCGTTTCCGGCCGTTCGCGCAACGCACGCAGCACCTCGGCGCCGGCCATGTCGGGCAGATGGACGTCGAGCAGGACCACGTCGGGCCGATGTTCGCGCGCCAGGTCGAGGCCGACACCGCCCTGGGTCGCGGAGAGCAGGCGCATGTCGCGACGCTTCGCAAAGAGGTGCTCAACGAGCTGAAGATTGGCGACGTTGTCTTCAATATAAAGAATCGTCGGCGGCTTCGCGCCCGCGACAGCGGCGCGCACACGGCCACCGGGCGCCGCGATGCCACCCACCGGCAGCGACGCGTTTTCCGCCGCCGGAAATTCCACCCAAAATTCGCTCCCGCGTCCCGGCTCGCTGCGCACCCCGAGCGTGCCGTTCATCGCGCCGGTGAGCGCTCTGGACAACGCCAGCCCGAGCCCGCTGCCGGCGACACGCTGGGCGGCGGGCAGCCGCGAAAAGGGCGCAAAAATTTTCTCGATCTCCGCCGCGGTCATACCCACGCCGGTATCCTTGACGGTGAGCCGCCAGCAGCCGTTCTCCTGGCGCGCGCAAGCGACTGTGACCTCGCCGCGGCGGCGATTGTATTTCACCGCGTTGGAGAGAAGATTGCACAACACTTGCCGGAGCGGCGGCGGATCGGCCCGCACCTGCGCGGCGGCGTCGATGCCGGTCGCGTCGGCGAGCTGCACGTCGCCCGCCGCGGCGAGCGGGCGCACGAGCTCCAGCGCTTCGCGCAAGACACCGCGCACCGATGCCGGGCCGGCGGAAATCGTCAACCGGCTGTCTTGGATTTGGGTGATATCGAGCACTTCGTCGATCAACCCAAGCAAGTGCCTGCCCGCGGCGAGAATCTGGTCCACGCCCTCGCGCCGGTGCGCCTCGGTGCCGCCCATTTGCAGGAGCTGGCCAAAGCCGAGGATGGCGTTGAGCGGCGTGCGCAATTCGTGCGAGATGCGCGAGAGAAATTCGCTCTTCGCGGCGTTGGCGCGTTCGGCTTCGGCCTTGGCGGCGCGCAGGTGTTCCTCGGCGCGTTTACGCGCGGTGATGTCCTGCACTTGGGAGACGAAATAGCGCGGCTCGTCGCTGCCCGGCTCGCGCACGAGCGAGGCGTCCAGCCAGATCCAGACGACGTGCCCGGCTTTGTGCAGGTAGCGCTTCTCCATGTGGTAGGAAGCGCGCTCGCCGCGCAGGAGTTCTCCGACGGATTTGAGGTCGGCGTGCAAATCGTCGGGATGCGTGATCGTTTGGAAATCCGTGGCGAGCAATTCCTCAGGCGTGTAGCCGACGATGTCGCAGAGCGCCTGGTTGACGCGCAGCCAGCGGCCTTCGAGCGAGACCAGCGCGATGCCGAGCGCGGAGTGCTCGAAGGCGCTGCGAAAGCGCGCTTCGCTCTCGAGCAGGTTGTGCGTCGCCGCCGAGAGCTGCCGGCTTTTTTGCGCGCTCGCGGCCTCGGCCTGCGCTTTGGCGACGCGGGTTTTTGCGAGCACCCGACGCGCGTGTTGCGCGCGGGCGCGCAGCCGGCCGATGACGACCGCAGCCACGAGAGAAACCAGCAGCGCAAAGACCGCGCCGTAGCCATAGCGTTGCGTGCGCACGCGGCGCAGCTCGGCTTCTTTCAACGCCAGATTCGCGTCGCGGAGCCGCTTGTCGCGCTGGAGGAGTTCGATCTCACGCGTGCGCGCCTCGGCCTCGAAGCGCGCTTGCACTTCGGCCGCGTGCAGCCGGCTTTTTTCGCCGCGGATGGCTTCGGTTTTTTCGGCGAGTTTGCGGGAATAATCGAGCGCGGCACGGAGGTCGCCGGCGGCTTCCTCGGTGCGCACGCCTTCGCGATAGATCGCGGCGAACAAGTCCGGGTTGTTCAGCGATCCCGCCAGCGCGAGGCTCGCCTGCAAGTGGGCGCGCGCGAGGTCGGGCTGGCCGCTCTGGCGCTCGAGTGAAGCGAGCAAATGATGAATGACCGCGATGCCGCGCGGGATGTTGTGCCGGGTGCAAATCGCGAGGGCTTCCTCGAGTTGGGCGCGGGCCAGCGCGAGGTCGCCCGTGGCCAGCGCAACCTCACCCAGATTCAGCCGCAGATAACCGAGCGAGCGAGGGTCGCGGACGCCATCGAGCAGCGTCACAGCCCGCTCGAAGATCGCGCGCGCCCGCGGGTAATCTTTCGTTTCCAGATAATGGTTGCCCACGTTGTTGAGCATGCTGGAGAGCTGCGCGGGATCGTTCAATTCCTCCGCCAGCCGCAGCGCGGTTTCGAGGTGTTCGATCGCGCCGGCGTGGTCGTCGTAGCGCGAGCGCACGAGGCCGAGGCCGTTGTGCGCGCTCATCGCGAGCGTCTTGTCGCCGAGCGTTTCGGCGATGCGCAACGCTTCCAGGTAGCTGCCGGTGGCGTCCGCGAGCTGCGCGAGGTTCCACTGCGTCTTGCCGAGCAGCACGAGAAACTTGCCGCGCGCCGCTTCGTCGCGTGTGGCGGCGGCAAGCGCGAGTCCTTCGCGCGCGGTGGCGACGGTGCCCGGATAATCGTGCAGCAGGCGGAGGGTCTTGCCGACTTGCAGCAGCGCCTGGATCTCCTCGATGCGAGTGCCGGCCCGGCGGGCCTCCGCCAAAGCCTCCCGGGCGAAAACGAGGGCGCTGCCGAAATCGGAACCTTCGAGCTCGCGCGAACGGCCGAGCAGTTCTTCCACGGTGCGCGGCGTCGGCGCGCTGAGCAGCGCCGGCGGATTTTCCGGCGCCTCCTGCGCCCGAGCGGGCGGCAGTTCACAAAAACTGAGGAGCGTCGCGATGACCGCTGCAACTGCGCTTGCGTAGCGCGGCAGACAAGCAGAATGGGGAGAGCGTCGCGACGGCATGAGAGCGGGGCTTTTTGAATAAGCACGTCCTTTGCCAGTCAGGCGCTGACGCCGGCCGGGGAGGCGGCCTGCGCCTGGAGCATCTGCAAGCGCCCCTGCCTCCGTGCTGTTCACCGCGCGGTCGATCCCCTACAATCGCCGGCCGATGTCCCGTTATTTGATCCAACTCCTCAACGGCTCGGAGCGCACGATCCAGGCGGATCGGCTCGAGCTGTCGCCCCCCATTCAGACGTGTCGCTTCCATTCCGGCGACTCCGTGGAAGAACTCCCGCTCGAGACGATCCGCGCCGTCGTGCTGCTCGATGTTGGCAGCGGCGACGACGACTCGTCGCACGGCGGTCTCGAAGTCCATGCCGAAACGGCCGGCGCGGTGGAGATTTCCCAGCCGAACGTGTTGCAACCCGGCACGATGTCCGCGGTGTTCGTGCCGGCTGCCGAGGTCGAATGGCTTGTCGGAGAATTACGCCGCGCGCGGGCGGAGCTGCCCGGCGCGCGGCGGCAGCGCCCCTCGACGGTGCTCCGGCGCGAGGCCGACACTCGCGGGAAGAAAAAGACGGCGAAGAGGCAGCGGGCATCCTCCCCTCGCGCGAAAAAATCCGCGGCGCGACGCACGAGATAACGCTCGAGTCGCGGCTGGCTGTAGCGGCAGTCGAGACTGCCCTTGCCCGCGTGGAAAAACGAGGGCGGTCATAGACCGCGGCTACAATTTGGCGCGCAGATTTTACAGCCAGCCCGCGGCCTTGAAGCGCGTGTAGAGAAACCCGCAGCCGGTGAGCGTCAACCCCATGATGACTGGGTAGCCCCACTCCCACTTCAGCTCCGGCATCCACTGGAAGTTCATGCCGTAAATGCCGGCGACCATCGTGGGCACCGCGATGATCGCCGCCCAGCTCGCCAGCTTTTTGGTCACCTCGTTTTGCGAGATCGAGATGAGCGAAAAATTCGCCTCGAGCGCGGTGGTGAGCAGCTCGCGCAGGATGTCCACCATTTCGTTGATGCGCAGCGCGTGATCATACACGTCGCGGAAATACGGCCGCGTGTCTTCGGCGATGAAGTCGAGGTCGAAACGCATCAGGCGATTGCAGATGTCGATGAGCGGCGAGACCGAGCGTTTCACTTCGAGCAGTTCACGCTTGAGTCCGTAAATTTTCTCGGTGGTTTCGCGGTTGAAAGCGTCGGCAAAAATTCTGTCCTCGAGCTCCTGGAGTTCCTGTTCGAGAAAAGCGACGAGCGGGAAATATTGATCGACGATCGCGTCCATCACCGCGTAGAGCGCGAACGCCGGGCCTTTGCGCAGGAGTTGCGGCTTGGCTTCGCAACGCGCGCGCACGTCCGTGTAGGCCAGCGTCGAACCGTGGCGCACACTCACGAGGTAGCGTTCGCCGAGGAAAAAGTGCGTTTCGCCAAACTCGACGCGCTTGGTCTCGAGGTTCACGTGCGCGGTGCGCAGCACGATGAAGAGGGCGTCGCCGTAGGTCTCGATCTTGGGCCGCTGGTGCGCGCAGTGGGCGTCTTCGACGGCGAGATCGTGCAGGCAGAATTCTTTTTGCACGCGCGAGAGCAATTCCTCGCTCGGCTCGTGCAGCCCGATCCAGACGAAACGGTCCGGCTGCTGGAGCACTGCCTCGATCTCGCCGAGTTCGACGTTTCTATCCCGCTGGCCGTCGGCGTAGGCGACGCACTTGACGATTCCCTCGGTCATGGCCTTCCCCTTCTACCCGAGAGACGGGCGCGCGGGAAGGGGAAATCGCGGGACAGCGTGAGCACGAGCGATCCAGATGAGGATCGAGATCGTCGACAGCAGGGCCGCGCCGATGAGCCACCAGCCCGGCGCGTGCGCGAGCCGCTGCACCTCGTCCCGCCACGACCAACTTGAGGTCGCCGCGTGCGCGCGCCGCGGGACGTTCGACTCGAAACTGGTGAATGCCACATTGCCGTCGTGATCGCGGTGCGCGCGTTCCTTCAACCCCGATCCCGCCGCGCCGCCGCCGTAGTGCTCGCGCACAAACGCGAGCAATTCCGGCTGGCGATAAACGACCAGCACCGTCGGCTGCGCGCCGAGTGCCGGCGCCGTCTCGAACAACTGCGCGGGCGGCAGCGAGGCGCCCTGCACATGCCGATTTAGAAAGCGAAACGAATACACATTCCAGTCGATGACGGGATCGACGATGAACACCCGGCAGCCGGCCGGCAGCGACTGGATGTAACGCGCCGTCCGCACGCGGGGACCGGCATAGTTTTTGGCGAACGCGTTGTAAATTTTCCAGTTGTGCGCCGCGCTCCAGGTCAACACCGCGCCGAGCGCGACACTGTAAGCGAGCGTGCTCGCCCGGCTGTGCGCGGTGGTGGGAAAAATCGTGCCGCCGAGCCGCTCGGCCGCCAGCGCGGCGAGGAGCACGATGGCGGGCAGCGCGATGTTGAGGTGCGGCCAGTAGGGCGGGTCGGAAGTGAGCACGCCACCGAAGAAAAAAGTGAGCCCGACCCAAAGAAGAGGCAGGAGGCAGCGCGGGTCGCGCCAGCGCCGCAGCGCCAGGCCGACGCCGAGCGCGCACCCCGCCGCAGTGAGCGCGGAGACCATCGGTTTTTCCAACGCGAAGTGCGGGCTGCCGTCGCCGTAATAATGGAGCGCGAGCAGCGTGTATCTGCACTGCTCGGCCAGCACGCCGAGCATGCTCGTGGTGCCGTATTTTTCAGTCGTGTGTTTCCAGATTAGGGGATTCCAGAGCACGACCGCGTTGCCGCGGCCGTGGAAGAGGAAAAAATCCTGCACGGCAAAGGCCAGCATCGGGCCGAACGCCAGCAGCGCGCCGCCGGCAAGCAGCGCCCATTGCCGCGCCGTGGGCCGCCGGCTGCGAATGTCGTCGGCAACCTCGCCGCCGCGCCAGAGAAACGAGCTGAAAAACAGCGCCAGTGCGATCACCGGCCCGACGCGCGCGGAGTCATAACTCAACAGCGCGAACCCGAGCGCAACGCCTGCCAGCGCAAACGACAGCGGCCGGCGGGTGCGCAATCCGCGAAAGAAAAAATAGAACCCAGCCGTGAGCAACAGCGTGGGCACTGGCCCGAAGAGAATGCGGCTGAAATGAATGTGCGTGTAGCTGCCCGCCAGGAGCGCGGCGGCCACAAAGCCGGCGCGTCGTCCGAACAACTCGCGGCCCAGCAAATAGACGAACGGCAAGGTGAGCGTGCCCGCGAGCACGGACCCCATCACCAACCCATAATGGTCTTGTCCGAAGAGCCGCATGCTCCAGGCT
>CAXTRS010000187.1:0-8003 GCA_964246635.1 uncultured Chthoniobacterales bacterium
CACTTCCTTTCTCAGAACCGACCCACCGCTGCCATGTCGATCATCAACTACGCCAGCAAAGAGATTCAATTCAAGATCGTCTATTACGGACCCGCGCTTTGCGGCAAGACGACGAACCTGGCTTACATCCATTCGCGCATCAATCCCGACAACCGCGGCGACTTGGTCTCGCTGGCCACGGCGGCGGACCGCACGCTGTTCTTCGATTTTCTGCCGCTGAACGCGGTGGTCATCAAAGGGTTTCGCACGAAATTTCAGCTCTACACGGTTCCGGGCCAGGTGATCTACAACGCCACGCGCCAGCTCGTCCTGCGCAGCGTCGATGGCATCGTCTTCGTGGCCGATTCGCAATGGGACAAGATGGCGGAGAACATCGAGAGCTTTGAAAATCTCGAGGAGAACCTGCGCAAGCAGAACATCTCGTTCGACGACATCCCCTACGTGCTCCAATACAACAAGCGCGACCTGCCGAACATCGCGCCGGTGAACTACATGGAGTTTCTGCTCAACAACCGCAAAAAGCGGGTGCAGAGCTTCGAGGTCGTCTCAAGCACGGGTCAGAATGTTTTCGCCGCGCTCAACGCCGTGAGCCAGCTCCTGCTGCACAAGTTCAGCAAGGAAAGCGACCAGGCCCGGCCCGCCGCGCCGTCGGCAGCCGCCGCGTCCGCATCGGCCGTCGGCATGCGGCCAGGGATGTCGCCCGCGCCCGCCGGCATGGCTGTGAATCGCTGATCACTCTTTCAAATTTTCACAAAACCCTCGTCCTCGTTCTTGTCCTCTCGCACCGCACTCACCTCATTATGGATTCCATCCCAGTTCTGACCATTGAAGACGTCGCCCACATCGACGGCGTGCTCCAGGATTACCTGCAAAAGTCGGAGAGCGACCTTGCGGTCATCATCGATAAAGGCGGCAACGTGATCTCGCAGTTCGGCGATCTCGAAGTCATGGACGTGACGATCATCGCCGCGCTGGCCGCCGGGAGCTTCGCGGCGACGAAGGAACTGGCGCGGCGCATCGGCGAGGTGGAGTTCAACGCGCTCTATCACCAAGGCAACGGCAGCCACATTTTCATGAATTCGGTGGACGAGGATACCATCATGATCACGGTGTTCGGCGCGCAAACCACGGTGGGACTGGTGCGTTTCTATTCGACCGGCGCCTGTCATGCGCTGGCGCGCGTGTTGAAGAATCTGCGCGAAAAGAGCGGGGGCGGACACGGGTTCCAATTCGACGCCGCGGACGTTGATGCCACCGGGATTTTCGGCAAGGCGTAACGCAAAACGGCTGGTGTGTAGAGGCGGCTCTGTCCGACGCAGTCGGACGTGCCGCCTCAAATTTTTTCTTTCTGTTTTTTTCGTTGCCCGACTGAGGACAGGAGAAAAAGTCGGAGGCGGCACGTCCGCGCTCTGTGGACAGAGCCGCCTCTACAACGGCAACGACTCGCGGCGTTTTCGCTCGACACGGCCGGCGACTGGCGGGATGTTCGCGGCTTGGCGACTGCGGGCGCGGTTGCCCGAGTGGAACGATGATCGAGTTCATCCAAAAAGGCGGCCCTCTGATGTGGCTGCTGCTGGCGGCGAGCGTGATCGCGGTAGCCGTCTTCGCCGAGCGCTGGCTTTACTTGCGGCGGGTGACGATTTCGACCGGCGACTTTCTGCGCGGCTTGGCAAATCTCATCCGGCGCGGCGCCTGGACGGAAGCGCAGATCGAGTGCAAAGGCACGCCGGTGCCGGTGGCTCGTGTCGTCCATGCGGCGATCCTGCGCCACGACCTGGCACGGGCGGATTTGAAGGAAATCGTGCAGGAAGCCGGCCAGCTCGAAGTGCCCAATCTCGAACGCGGGCTCCTCGTGCTGAGCACCGTCGCGCAAACCAGTCCGCTGGTGGGTCTGCTCGGCACCGTCATCGGCATGATCCAGGCGTTTCTGACCGTCTCGGCGCAGAGCGGCTACGTCACCGCGACCGCGCTCTCCGGCGGCGTTTACACCAGCCTGCTAACCACCGCAGCGAGTTTGGCGGTCGCCATCCCGGCGCAGCTCGCGCACAACTATCTTTCCTCGCGCGTGAACGCGCTCCTGCACGATCTCGAGCGCGCCGGCATCGAGGTCGTCAACCTCATCGTGGACAGCCGGCCCGCGACGACGATCGCTCCGGAAGGCGTTATTCCATTTGCGCGGAAGGAAGAAGTCCGCCGACAGAAATAATCCGCGACGACTCGCGTCATCTGCCGCCTTCCTGCTGCGCTTTTTCCGCATGAAGCTCGTCCGCACCCACCCGGCATCCCCCGCTGGCTTTCTTGGGTTGGCGCCGCTGGTGAACATTGTCCTGCTGCTGCTGCTCTTTTTCCTGCTCGGGTCGGCGTTCGTGCTGCAACCCGGCGTGGCGGTGTCGCTGCCGCCGTCGCGTTTTCAACTGGCGCCGCTGGTGGACGCACAGATCGTCAGTGTGCTGCCCGGCCAGCCGACGCGCATAGTGTTGGGCGATCAATTTGTCAGCGTCGAAGAACTCGGCGCGCGGCTCGCGGCGTTTCGTGGCGGGAATCGCTCGCTGATCGTGCGCGGCGCGCGCGGCACACCCTACGATACGGTCGTGGCGATTTGCGGCCAGGCGCTCGAACAAGGGTTCAATGTCGTGCTCGCCACCGCGCCGGAGCCGGGGACCGCAAATGCGCCGGCATCCGCCGGGCCATGAGCCACTTTCGGGTCGCATGATGAAAAGCCAGCACCCGGAATCCGCCGCCACGGACGCGCAGGCCGAAGCCGAGGAAAATCCACCGCTGCTCTTCGCGTGGGAACCCGCGCGGAATCGCCGCCGCATTCCCCGCCGCCTGATGGTCCTGCTGGGGATTTCCGCCTTCGGTCACATCGGAAGTTTTTACGGCTTGCAGGTCCTTTACACCACGCCCGCGACGCTGCCTCCCGTGCCGGCGCAGATCACCCTGCTGCCGCCGCACTCCCCGGCCAGCCGGGCGTTGGAACAGTGGCTCCTCGTGGCCGACCCAGCGCTGGCCATCAGCGCGCCGCACGCGGCCTCTGGACGGCAGACCCTGGCCGAGCTGCCCGCGCTGCGTTACGTGCCATCGTTCGCCGCCGATCGGGCGGGAAACGACGCGCGTCACGGTGGCGGCACGGATTCGCTGCTCGATGAACTCGACGCCGCGGCGGCATCGCGCCGGAGTTCGGCGAGCGACCCGACACAAGGTTCCGCGGCGGGTTCGCGCAACTCCCTACGCCCGCCGTCCGTGCGGAGGGAATCCGCTGCCCCGGAGGCTCGTCGAGTCGCGCCGAATGTTTCGGTTCTCCGCCTGTCCGCTTCGCTCCAGCGCCGGCTCGGAGCACAGGCGGACTCCCTCCCGCTGGAATTGCCTTCGCCTGCCCGTCCCAATGAGCCTGTTGCCACTGCGGCGAGCACCACGCTCTCGCCGGCGGTGCTGCTCCTCTATGTCCCCCCAGAGGGCGGCTCGCTGATGGTGTTTCTGCAAAACTCCTCGGGCCGTGCCAGCCTGGACGAAGCCGCACGGATCTTCCTGGAAGCGCGTTTCTCCGCCACGCCGCCTGGCGAAGCGACCTGGGGCGAGGCGACGGTTTTTTGGGGTCGAGACGCCTATCGCTGAGAACACCTGTTCATCGAGCATTGCCGCAGCGATCGTCGAGAATCCACATCGATGTTTCACGTCCCTTTCCAATGGATGATCTGCCTCTACGTGGCGGTTTTTGCCGTCATCGTCGCAGTTGTCTGGCTGTTCGACGACCAGCAGCGCCGCCGGCGCGAACGACGCGCTCTGCATTTTCGTTTGCGCTGCCGACGTTGTGCGCTTGAATGGGAAGACCGCAGCGCGGCGCCGTTGCCGAATTGCCCGCGTTGTGGCAGCGTCAACGAACGCGAACGACCCGAGCGTTTTTAGCAGCCGGCCGCGGCTGCTGGGCGTTGGCCCCGCTTCGCCAACCACCGTTTCTTTTTTCTTCCTCTTCTTTAATCGATACGACTATGGGCATGTGGATCGGCCGCAATCGCAAGGCGCGCGTCACTTACGGATTCGATGAAATCGCCCTCGTTCCGGGCAGCGTCACGATCAACCCGAACGAGGTGGACACCGCCTTTCTGATCCCGCGCAAAAACGCCGAGCCGCTGAAGCTGGCGATCCCCATTTTGGCCAGCGCGATGGATGGCGTGGTGGACGTGAAATTCGCGATCGCAATGGGCCGGCTCGGCGGCTTGGCGGTGTTGAATCTCGAAGGCGTGCAGACGCGCTACAAGCATCCCGAGGAGGCGCTCGATCAAGTGCTGGCGTCGGACAAAAGCGAGGTCACCGGACTCTTGCAAAAGCTGTATCAGGAGCCCGTGCGCGAAGACCTCGTCGCGGCGCGCATTCAGCAAATCAAAGAGGCCGGCATGCTCGCGGCGGTGTCGTCGATTCCGCAGAAAGCGGCGCGCTACGGCAAGATCGCCGAGGAAGCCGGCGCGGATGTTTTCGTGGTGCAGAGCACGGTCTCGACGGTGCGCCACATCTCGACGGAATACGAGTCGCTCGACCTCGCCAAGTTCTGCCGCGACATGACGATCCCCGTCATCGTCGGCAACACGGTCGGCTACGACGTGACGCTCGAGGTGATGCAGTGCGGTGTGGCCGGCGTGCTCGTGGGCGTCGGCCCCGGCGCGGCCTGCACGTCGCGCGGCGTGCTCGGTCTCGGCGTGCCGCAAGTCACCGCAACCGTCGATTGCGCCGCGGCGCGGGATTATTATGTGAAAACCAGCGGCCGCTATGTGCCCATCATCACCGACGGCGGCATGCGCACCGGTGGCGACGTGTGCAAAGCGCTCGCCTGCGGCTCGGACGCCGTGATGATCGGCAGCCCCTTCGCGCGCGCGAACGAAGCGCCCGGCCGTGGCCATCATTGGGGCATGGCGACGCCGCACGCCAACCTGCCACGCGGCACGCGCATCACCGTCGGCACCACGGGTCCGCTCAAGCAGATCCTTTTCGGCCCGGCGAGCGTCGATGACGGCAGCGAAAACCTCATCGGCGCGATCACGACCTGCATGGGCAACGTCGGCGCCGCGACGATCCGCGAGTTTCAAGAAACCGAAATCATCATCGCGCCCTCGATCAAAACCGAAGGCAAGCTCTTCCAGACCGTGCAGAGCGTGGGCATGGGAGCGCGGTGAGGCTGAAAAATTCCAAAATCCAAATTCCAAGTTCCAAGGAATCACACAAAAACTTTCGAAACATAAAAACGACCGGTCCGACGTGTATCGCGCTCGACGGTTACCCCACGCTCCCGCTTGCTCTCTTCCTTTTTCTCTTTTTCTGACCTTTAGTTCCGATTCCTTGGAATTTGGATTTTGGAATTTGGAATTTCTTCTCTCCCAATTATGCCCGACCGCAGAGTAGTCATCACCGGCCTCGGCGTTGTGACGCCCGTGGGGAACAGCATCGACACCTTCTGGCGCAACCTCATCCACGGCGTCAGCGGCATCCGCCGCGTGGACTCGTTCGATGTGAGCACTTACGACTGCAAAATCGGCGGCCAGGTGCGCGATTTCGACCCGACGCCGTATTTCAACAACAGCAAGGACCTGCGGCGCACCGACCGCTACGCGCAGCTCATGATGGGCGCCGCGAAAATGGCGATGACCGACTCCGGCATGGAGCCTGAGCGTGTGGAAAGGACCCGGGTCGGAGTCATGCTCGGCAGCGGCATCGGCGGGCTGCGCACGCTGGAAATCCAGCACTCGATTTTGGAGAACAAAGGGCCCCGCCGGGTCAGCCCGTTCATGATTCCCATGATGATCTGCAACATGGCGAGCGGACTGGTGAGCATGGAATACGGTTTTCAGGGGCCGAACGTTTGCATGGTGAGTGCCTGCGCCACGAGTGCCAATGCGATCGGCGAAGCGTGGCGCACGATCAAGTTCGGCGATGCCGACGCCTTCATTGCCGGCGGCAGCGAGGCGAGCCTCGTCGGTCTTGGCATCAGCGGCTTCGACGCGATGAAAGCGCTGTCGAATCGCAACGACGATCCCGAGCGCGCGAGCCGGCCGTTTGACCGCGACAGAGACGGGTTTGTGCTGTCCGAAGGCGCGGGTGCCGTGGTGATCGAAGAGCTCGAGCACGCCCGCGCGCGGGGCGCCCGGATTTACTGCGAACTCGCCGGCTATGGCCTCACCGCCGACGCGTATCACATGACCAGCCCACCGCCCGACGGCAGCGGCGCCGCGCGCGCGATGCGGATGGCGCTCAAACACGCCAGCCTCAATCCGACCGACATCGACTACGTCAACGCGCACGCCACGAGCACCGGCATCGGCGACGTGTGCGAAACCAAAGCGATCAAGAGTGTTTTCGGCGAACACGCGATGCGGCGCGACGGCCACGGCTTGATCGTGAGCAGCACCAAGTCGATGACCGGCCACACGCTCGGCGCCGCCGGTGCGGTCGAGATGGCCGCGTGCGTCTTGGCGATCCGGGACGGCATCGTGCCGCCGACGATCAACCTAGATAATCCGGACCCCGAGTGCGATCTCGATTACATCCCGCACAAGGCGCGCGAACGGAAGATCCGCGCCGCCGTCAACAACTCGTTCGGTTTCGGCGGCCACAACGCGACGCTGATCGCGACCGCTTTCGAGAAATAGCCGCGGTGCGCCTGCCCCATCGCGCGCCCACCTCGCGCAACTCACCCAAAGCGAGCCTGGCGAAGGGTATTCAGAAATATACCCGCGCAGCGACACGAAGCGCTGCTGCGTTCGCGTTTCTCCGGGCAGACCAGCCGGTGCCCTTCGAGGAACTCATCGCACCAGCGGTGTGTCTGGCGCGCGAGCGGTTGCGATCAATCGCGCGCGAGGATGAATACGCTTTGCTCTCGGAAGCGGCTTGGAATGCGTTGCAGCGCGCATTGCTCTGGCGACTTCTGCGCGTGGCGCACGATCCGCTTTTTCTCGAATGGGCGGTCCATCGCGCGGCGCGACCGACCGCCAGGCGGGTCGCACGAGCAACGGGACCGCGAGATGGCGCGGCGCACTATCGCGCTTTCATCGCCGCACAGGGCGCCGAGGGATTGGCCACGCTGTTCGACCGCTATCCCGTCGTTGCCCGTTTATGGGTTGCACTAACGGAAGACTGGGTGCGGAGCACCGCAGCGCTGTTGTGCCGGTTGCGGGAGGATTGGGCCACGCTTCGCCGCGAGTTATTGCCCAGCCTGCCGGCTCGACCCAAAGCCGGGGCCGTCCAGGACCTCAAGGCGGGTTTGTCCGACCCGCACGAGGACGGGGCGACCGTGCTTGCGCTCACGCTGCGGCCTGGCGGGTGCGTGATCTACAAGCCCCGCGCGCTCCTTCCCGATCGCGCTTACTTTCAGTTGCTAGCCGCGCTGAATCGCACGAGCACAGACTTGCTCCAGCAACGGGTCATCAAAGTGCTCTGCCAATCAGCGGCTTACGGCTGGATGGAATGCGTGCCTGCCGAGCCGGCAGCCGACACCGGCGCGGTGCGGCGATACTACCAGCGCGCCGGGGGGCTGGTCTGTTTGCACTACTGCCTCCGCGCGGTGGACGGGCACGAGGAAAACTGGGTGGCGGCGGGCGAACATCCGGTCTGTGTCGATCTCGAGACCTGCGCCTATCCTGTCACGGCTGCCGACCCCGCGATTGCCGGCACGGTGCTGCGCACGGGCATCCTGCCCTTTCCTGGCTACGACGTGGCGCCGTTTGGCCGTGGCCAGCGCCGGCGCTCGCTGCTGCCGCAACGCCAGTGGCGGGCAATCAACCGCGACGCGATGTGGGCCGAGGAAGCCCGCGTCCGGTATCGTGCCAGCGTGCTGCCTTCCAGCGTTCGGCTCCGCGGCGGAGCAACCGTGAATGCGAATCGCTTTCGCGCAGAAATGGTGCGTGGATTCGAGCGGATGGCGGAGGCGCTGCGAACCGATCGCGCGGCGCGCGCGGCATTTCGCCGTTGCGCCGCGGAGCTGCAGCGCGGCAGCGCAGCGTTGCGCTGGCTGCCGC
>CAXTRS010000187.1:8013-9408 GCA_964246635.1 uncultured Chthoniobacterales bacterium
GGGGGCGGGGGCGCCTTTGGGCGGTGGCGCCGGGGCGCGGCGGCGCGCCCGCGCGGGGGGGGGGGGGCGCCCGCCCTCGACCGCATTTTACAACGCGCTGCTCGCTCGCTTGAGCCGGGTCGATTGCCTGCAGGATGACGCGGTCTTTCAACGCGTGCTGCGCGCCGGTTTATCCGCTGAGCACAACGAAAAGGTCCGTTCGCGCGAACGCCGCGCGCTCGCGCGTTTCACGATTCCGCGTTTCAGCCGCGGCCGGTTGGCGCCCCGGCAGCACGACGCGCTCGGCAGACCCGACTTTGCGGAAGATCTCCGCCGTCAGTGCATGGTGCTTTCGCAAGCACTCATGCCTGATAAACCTCACCGGCAGTGAGATGCGGACCGGGTCTGCCGCGCCAAGCGTTCAACCGCGCCTCAATTCGGCGGACCGCCGCCTTGCGTGCATTCGCGCGTGGCGCGACGAGCCTTCGCCTGCGGCGGGCCGCCGCCCTGGGTGCATTCACGGGTGCCAAAATCGGCATCCGCCAGCGGCGGTCCCCCGCCCTGCGTGCATTCGCGCGTGGCGCGACTAGCCTTCGCTTGCGGCGGGCCGCCGCCTTGGGTGCATTCGCGCGGCGCCTGCGGCGAGCCGCCGCCTTGCGTGCATTCGCGGGTGCCGAAATCGGCGTCCGCCAGCGGCGGCCCCCCGCCCTGCGTGCATTCGCGCGTTTCCGAGCCGGCGCGGAGATTCGGCGGTCCACCGCCTTGGGTGCATTCGCGATGTTCCTCGGCATCGAGGGCCGTCGGCGTCGGACCGGCGCCGGCGCTGTAGGGCAGGCGAATGATGAGCGCATTGCGGCGGCTCTCGATGAAAGCCACGACGAGATCGGCGGGCAGGTCGAGGTCGGGGTCCACGGCGCGGATCGCCGAGCGTGGTTGCTGCAAACACTGGCGTCGGAACGTCTCGTCATGAGACGCGCGGGCGAAAACTTTCGCCAGCGTTTCGTTCCAGTGGGCGTTGTTCCATTCGCGGCGCGAGGAGCGGGTTTTTTTGCGGGTGTCGGGTTTTTTAGCCATAGATTTTCAACGGGGTTTGCTGAGGACGAAGCGAAAGCGCGGTGGACCGTTTCGCTGCCGGTTGGTCCGCGCTTCCGTAAGCAAACCCAAACAGGGTGGGGTTTGCAACCTATTTCTTTTCCGCCGGTGTTCGCGAGTGTCCGCTGGAGGCTCACTTTGGCGCCGTCGCGCGGTAGGCCGCTCGCATGGCGTCGAGACGCGTCTTCGCGGCGGCGAGGAAATCGCGAAACGCCGGATCGCCGGCCAGCGAGGAGTAACGTGGGTCTTTTTGAATGGCGCGATAACCGAGCAGGCTGCCGGGCGCGGCCGCTTTGAGCTGCGCCATCGCGCGGTCGCGCTGGC
>CAXTRS010000188.1:0-9343 GCA_964246635.1 uncultured Chthoniobacterales bacterium
GAATCGGGCTGTGGAAAGGAAGAGAGAGGCATCGCGTCACCTGCTCGCGGTCGCGGTCGTCGCGTCGCGCGCGGGGAATCTTGTCTGATCGTTCCGCCGGCCGGAGGTGTAAAAAGGTTCGACTCCCGTTGCGGCGCTGGATTCGTCTTATCTTCGCCAGGAATCGTCGGGAGACAAATCCGCGGTTTGGGAGTCAGACGTGTGCGGAGCCGTGCTTGTTCCTCGCGCGGGCGGCTGGAGCGTCTCACCGGGGTTCCTGCGGACGAGGCGCGGAAGGCTCCTCGTCGTCCGCCTCCGCGGCGGGTTGCCGCTGCAAGGACAAACGCACGGTTCCGCGACCGGCGGCGGTGGACATGGTGGCGGTTGTCCGCACAGCGCTTCTGCCTTTGCGGGTGGTTTCGATGGCTTGGAGCCGCTGCGCTTCGCTCCAAGAGAGCGTGGGCGCGGCTGTTTCTGCCGGCGGCAGCGCCACGGCGACTGCCATCGGCTCACGCGTGTCCTCCGCCATTTGGGCTGCTAGGCGGGTGAAGTCAACCGTGGCTTCGACTCTGCTGGAGCGCGGGACTCGCGCGAGCGCGCCACCGCCCGCGGGGAGGCAGACCCAATGTTCAACCGGATGAAAAAAAACGTCGGCCGCCATGGGCACAACGTCGGCGGCGGCAGCCGCAGAGCTCTGTTGCTCACGTTTCCCCTTCTTGACCGAGCAGCCGCCAAGAGCGCACCCCAAGATGGACAACAGCGCGCACGCAGCGGCAGTTGCCCGCAAGGGCGGGAGGGCGCGCCAATGCATCTGCATAGTTCCGGCAGATTAGCCACAGTCGCCCTCGGGCAGCAATCTTCCAGCGTGCAACTGTGAGAATTTGCGACGCGCCTTCTCCGCTGGCGAAGGTGCAGCCGCGGGCGTCAGGATGTCCGGGGCAATGGCAGCCACCATCGCTTGGAAGCGGCATCGAACAAACGGCCGATATGCAACACAACGCGCAAGTTGGCCAAGGCGCACCATGACGACTAACGTTCTTTCGCAGGATGCTGCTTCTCGCGGAAACCGAAGGAGGCGCACCGCTGGCTCCGGCGCGCCTCCTATGAACCGCCTCTGCGCGCAGCGCGCGGCACTCAGAATCCCGGGCCGGCGAAGAAGCTCAAGTCCAAAGCGAAGGCCTCTGCTTGCATCCCGGCGCGGCCGACGTGCAGATAGTCAGGCGCCGGGTTGCCGCTACTGTGCGTGGCATACTGCGGCAGGAGCACACCGTCAGGCCCCACTGTGGCGGTATAGAAATCAGCTACGGAATCGAAAGTGCCCCCGGAGTTGCGAATGAAGTCATTGATCGCGGCGGCCTGCGCCAAACCGAAGGGCGTGCCATAATTGGCGTTCGGATCGTTCTTCGTGGACGACAAAGTCGCGCCGATGAACTTCAAGCCGGCGCCGTGGATAATTTGGCCGAGCTGCTGGTAGGCAGCGATGGTTTGGCTGGCTGGCAGCGCGTTGGCGCCGTAATCGTTGCCGCCCACGTAGAGGAGCACGTCGGTGACGCCGCTCACTCCCAGCGCGTCACGGTTGACACGATTTAACACCGATGGGCCGCGGGCCGGAGGCGCGGGCGGATTCGGCGGCGCCGCGGCCGTGTCGCCGCCGATGCCTTCGTTGACCACCGAGATGTGCGTGCCATACACGGCGTGGAGCCGGCGCGACATGTCGTCTTCAAAGCGATCGTTGCCGTTGAAGGTGGAGGAGGTGCCGTCGGGCGAAGAACTGCCGAAGGCAACGAGCACGCGCGTGTCTTTCGGCGCCACCACGTCCACGGCGTTGATGAAGAACCAGGAGTTTACCGTGTAAGGATAGGAAGCGTCGTTTTCCTCCTGCGTTTTGTCACCACTAGCCGAGGGTGAGATGTAGGACGTCTGGAAGGAGGAGCCGTGTTGGGTGATACGACCGCTCTTGCCTTGAACGTAGAAGCTCACCGCCAGCTTGCGACCCTGGACCACCGGATCGGTCGGGCTGGCCACGAAAGGCAAAGTGAAGGCATCGCTGTAAAGTTCGCCCCCGGTGGGCACGGTGACCGTCGGCTGACCGCCGTTGAAGCTGACCGGCACGAGTGTGCCCTTGCGCACGTTGGCCCCGTAAGTTTGCAAGCCGACGGTTACCCGGCCCAAGGTGTAGGGCTGGTTGCCGTAGGCGTTGGAGAACTTCAAGCGCACGGTGTTGCCCCACAGGTCGGGCTTCACGATCATGCGGAAGGTTTGTTCGTTCGCGCCGTCCGTGGAGAAATTCGGAATGGCGAAGTTAACTTCGGGGTTGCCGTTGAAAAAGTTCTGCGGCGCCGTGGTCCAGGTCGCCGCCCATTTCTGGCCGGCGCCGGGAGGGTTGGCGTTGGTGGTCTGGCCTTGGGCCAGGACGGCGCTGGAGGCAAGCGCGCAGAGCAGCAGCGCTGCGCGGTAGAGTTGACGAGTTTTCATGTCGAGAGGAGCTAGGGGAGGCTGATTATTTCGGAAAGGATGAGGGAGTTTCCGCGGCGGCGACTTCCGACGATGGGAAGCCGCCGCCGCGTTGGTTGAGGAAGTTACTTCGTGATGATGGAGTTTGTCGCGAAGTTGTAGAACTGACGCGGGTTGCTGGTGTAGCGTCCTGGGTTATTCGCATCTGGGATGTAGTAGAGCCAGGCGTTCAGTTTGAAGTCATACAGGAAAGGCCAGAGCGTCGATCCCGTGTAGAACCAAGTCTGGCTGGCGAAGTCGTAGAGATAGGCATTGCCATTGCCAGCATCCAGGAAGTAAACGAAACCGAAGTCGAAGTGATAGAGATACGGGAAGAAGGCGTCGGAGTAGTAGCCAAACACATTCCCGTTCGGGAAGGCGAGGTAGAAGACTCCGGCCTTGTCCACCGCACCGGCTCCCAGCGGAATCTCGCCGGAGAAGAAGGTGGGATGCGCAGCGACCAGGCTGAGGTTTATCGAGTTAGCCATGGCTAACTGGCCAGCCCGGTTCGGGTGCAGGAAGTCGATGGAATTGGCGGACAGATCGGTGCTGCTGACCGAGAACTCCGGTTTGAACCCGCCCGTCGCCGAATTGAGGGTAGCCGCATACATGTCGGCCACTCCGTCGAAGAGCTTGGAGTTACGGATGAAGTCGTCGAGCACCTGCACCTTCGCATAGGTTTCAGGTCCGCCGTAGGCGGCGCCAAGCCCGAAGACGTTCAGCGGCGAGGTTGTCGAGGTGAAGTTTTGGTCCGGCTTGAAGCTGGAGAGAATCGTCGCACCGATCACGCGCACGCCCTTCGCATGGAGGCGCGGCACCACGTTCTGGTATCCGGCGGTGACCACGCTGGTGGGCTGCCCGCCGCCGCCGACGTCGTTGATGCCTTCGAGCCAGATGACGCTGGTCAGACCGCTCAAGCCCAGCACGTCGCGGTCGAGCCGATCCACGGCGCTCGGGCCAGCGCCCTGCGCGGCAGCCACGCGGTTGCCGGCGATGGCTTCGTTGACCACACTGACCGTGTTGCCATAAGCTTCGTGCAACCGGCGCGAGAGGAAGTTGCTCCAGCGGTCATTGGTGCTAAGGCTGGTGAACGTGCCGTCGGTGATCGAGTCACCAAACGCGCAGACTACCTGCGTGCCGGCAGGCGCCATTACGTCCACGGCGTTGAGGAAATACCAAGACGTCGAAGTGAACGGATAGGAGAAGTCGAGGTTCTCGTTGGTGTGGTCGCCGCTGTTGGGCGCGCTGATGTAGTTCGTCTGAAAGGCAGCGCTGTGCTGTGTGATCGGCCCGCTGGTGCCTTGCACCAGGAAGCTGACCGCCAGGTTGCGGCCATCCACAAGCGCGGCGTCGGGACTTGTCACCCAGGAGAGCGTCACCGCGTCGCTCCAGACTTCCTGCCCGACGGGGATGGTGACGTTGGGGCCGCCGCCGTTGAAAGTAATCGGCGTATTCGTCGTATCCATCACCACGCCGGCAATTTCCTGCAAGCCCACGCGCACCGGCCCAAGCGTCACCGGCTTGGTGCCGAAGACGTTGGAGAAACGAAACCGCATCGTATTGCCCCAGAGATCAGGCTTGACGATGTTGCGAATGGTCTGGTTATTGGCTCCGTCGGTGTCGAGTTTCGGGAACGGGAAGGAGAGGTCTTGCTGTGGGTTGTAAGCGCTGAAGGCGCCACCCGCCAAGGTGGCCGTGCCTTGCATCGCGGTGGACCAGGTGGCTACCCATTTCGTCTGCCCCGAGCTTCCGCTCTGGGCTAAGCCGCCGCTGGCGCCGAATGCGACGAGAGCAGTGACAGGCAGGATGGTTTTGGCGAGAGAAAGCCGCAGGGCGCGGCTCCAACGAGGAGGGGCGTTATTCATAGATTAAGGAGAGGACAGGAGGAGGATATGAGACGAGTGGTGGTGTAGATTAAAGATGGTCTTGCGGCAGGGAGTCACTATGAGGGAGCGGTTGGGGCGCTTAGGTGGTCGAGCGACTATTTGGTGATGATCGAATTGGTCGCGAAGTTGAAGAACTGGCGCGGATTGCTGGTGTAGTGATCCGGCCGATTCGGATCGGGCAGGTAGCGCAGCCAGGTATTCAGCTTGAAGTCATACATGAAGGGCCACAGCGTCGGGCCCGTGTAGAGCCAACTGCCGCTGGCGAAGTCGTAGAGATACGCGTTGCCAGTCCCGTCGTTGGCATCGAGGAAATAGACGAAACCGAAGTCGAAGTGGTAGAGATACGGGAAGAACTTGTAGGTGTAGTAACCGAACACGTTGCCGTTCGGAAAGACCAGGTAGTTGACTCCAGTGGAACCGATCGCGACTTCGCCCGTGAAGAAGAGCGGGTGCAGACCGACGAGCGGGAGCGGCACAGCCTGACCCATCGCGTTGTAGCCGGCGTGATTCGGGTGCAGGAAGTCGAGCGGCAACTGGCTGAATTCGCTGTTCGGCAGGAACCTTGCCAGCATGTCGCCGGTGGCTGGGTCGATGGTGACCGCGTCGAAGTCGGCGATATCGTCGAAGTTGCCGGGAGTGCGGATAAAGTCGTTGAGAATGCGCCGCTTGACATCGCCAGCGGCGCCGCGCGCCGGGTTGGAGAGCGCGGAAGTCAGCGTGCCGCCGATCACTTTGATCCCGCGGGCGTGCAGACGGCTCACCACGTTCTTGTAGCCGGCGATGATGTCATCAGTCGCGTAGCCGCCAGCTACATCGTTAATGCCTTCGAGCCAGACGACATGCGTGAGACCGGAAAGCCCCAAGACATCCCGATCCAGACGATCCACGGCCGCTGGGCCCGTGCGGACAGGGTTGATCACGGTGTTGCCGCCGATGCCCTCGTTAACAACGCTAACCCGATCGCCATAGATGTTGTGAAGCCGGCGCGAAAGCACGTTGCTCCAGCGGTCGTTCCCATTGACAGTCGTGTGCGTGCCGTCGGTGATCGAGTCGCCGAACGCGCAGACCACCGCGGTATCGGCAGCCGTCACTACATCCGCCACGTCCAGAAAGAAAAACGAGGTCGTGGTGTAGTCGTAGGCGTAGCCGCTGGCATCCGTGGTGTGGTTGCCGGTGCCGGAACCCGTGATGTAGTTGGTCTGGTGCGCGGCACTGTGGTAGGTCATCTTCCCCGTCGTGCCCTGCACGGCATAACTCACCGCGAGGTTGCGGCCTCGAATCAAGGGGTCGGACGTGTTGAAGGGCAAAGTCACCGGGTCGCTGTAAACGAGCTGGCCGGGCTGCACGGTGAGACTGGTCTGGCCGCCGTTGAAGGTAACGTTTGCCAGCGTGCCGGGAACCAGGTTCGCGGCGTAGGCTTGCAGAGCCACGGTAACGCGACTGAAGGTGACTGCCTGAGCGCCGAAGAAGTTGTTAAACCGAAACCGCATCGAGCCGCCCCACAGGTCGGGCTTAATGATCGTGCGGAAGGTCTGATCCTTGGCTCCATCCGTATTGATGTTCGGGAAGGGGTAGGTCAGATCCGGCTGGATGTTTGCCGAGCCAACGGTGTTTGGCGCGACCGGCGCGTCGGGCGGCGTATAAGTAAGGACGCTCTGCATGGAGGTGGACCAGGTGGCCGCCCACTTCTGGCCGGCACCGGGACCTTGGGCGAGGCCGCTGCTCTGGGAGGCGAGCGCGAGGAGCGCTGCGGCGCTCAGGGTGCGAAGGAGATGATGAGTTTTCATGGAACCTTTGGGGGTGAGAGATGAGGGTTCGAATGGTTTTAAAAGCGCACTCATTAATTGGCGGGCGTCCCTCCTGGGGATTGACCATTCGTGAACACCGGGGGTGGCGCGAAGATGCCTAGCGGCACCGCCTGTCCCATGGCGTTGTAGCCAGCGTGGTTGGGGTGCAGGTAGTCCCAAGGCAGCTGGGTGAACTCGCTGTTCGGCAGGAACCTCGCCAACAGGTTGCCAGTCGCGGGATCGATGGTGACTGCATCGAAGTCCGCCACCGCGTCGAAGTTGCCCGCAGTGCGGATGTAATCATTCAACGCCTTCCGCTGGACATCGCCAGGGCCGAGACCGTGGGTGGCATTGGAGAGCGCGGAAACCACGGTGCCGCCAACCACCTTCACGCCCACACTGCGCAGGCGATCGACCACATTCTTGTAGCCAGCGATGATGTTGGCGGTGGATTGACCGCCTCCGATGTCGTTGATGCCTTCCATCCAGACGACGTGGGTAAGGCCGGAGAGGCCGATCACATCGCGGTCGAGCCGGAGCGTCGCCGCCGGCCCGGTGCCCGCGGGGGGGACGACCCGGTTGCCGCCGATGCCCGCGTTGACGACGCTAACCTGATTGCCGTAGGCGCCGTGCAATCGACGCGAAAGGACGTTAGACCAGCGATCGTTGCCGTTGAGCGTCGTATGCGTGCCGTCGGTGATCGAGTCTCCAAACGCGCAGACCACGACCGTGTTGGAAGGGGCCACGACATCGATAGCGTCGAGGAAGTAAAACGAGGTCGTGGTGTAGTCGTAGGCAAAGCCATCCGCGTCGCTCGTGTGGTCGCCGGTGCCGCTGCCGGTGACGTAGTTCGTGTTGTGCGCGCCGCTATGGTAGGTCATCGGGCCGCTCGTGCCTTGGACGGCGAAGCTGACGGCCAGGTTCCGGTCCTGGATGAGCGGATCCGCGGTGTCGAAGGGCAGGATCACCGGGTCGCTGTAGGCGAGCTGGCCGGGCTGCACGGTGAGACTGGTCTGGCCGCCGTTGAAGGTGACGTTCACCAGCGTGCTGGGAAGCAGGTTCGCGGCGTAATCCTGCACCGCCACGGTGACTTTGCTGAAGGTCACCAGCTTGGTTCCGAAGAAATTGGAAAAACGAAAACGCATCGTTTTCCCCCAGAGGTCGGGCTTCACGATCAGGCGCAAGGTTTGGTTGTTCGCCCCGTCCGTGTTGATGTTTGGGAAGGGGAAGGTCAGATCGGGCTGGATGTTTGCGGTGGCGATCGTGGCGGGCGGCGTTGCGGGAGCCGGCGGCGTGTAGGTCGTCAGCGCGGTCTGCATGGAGCTGGACCAAGTGGCCGCCCACTTTTGCCCTGGGCCAGGTGCCTGGGCCAGGGCGGCGCTTTGGCAGACGCCGACGAACAACGCCGCGGCGCCAAGGGTGCGAAGGAAGTAGGGAGTTTTCATGGGACCTGAGGAGCGAGGGAGTCGGGGGTTTGAACAAATGGCGCTGGGAAGCGAACGCCGGTTGCCGTGGTTTTTCTCTTCTGGGATTTCTGCATCGCGATGCTCGGGGGATCAGCAAACGACAGGCGGAAACGAAAACGGCCGCGCAGAACACCTGCTCTCGACACGGAGCGAGCAGGGCCAACGCGCCGGGGGCTACGCGCAAGCAGAAGCAATATCGTCTGCTCCGGCCAAGTGCGGTTGTATGCAAAATCACGAAAACGCGGTTTTTCTAAAATAAAATGCTCCGTGTCGAAAATTCGCACGGGGGCAGCGGAACGCAGACCCTCCGTTCTGCGCCTAAAGCTTCGCGCAACGGCAATCGACGAGGCCGCTGCCGAAGAGGCCGTGGACGGTTTTTTCCGGGTCGAAGCCGGTGATGCCGAAGCAATCGTGCGCCCAGCATTGGACGACATGCTGATGAGCATCGAAGCCCTCGCCGACGCCGAGCGTCAGCGTGTAGGGCTGGGGCTTGAGCGGCGGCCAGTCGAACTCGAGCACGACGTGCCAGTCGCCGGCCTCGGGGAGATCGATCGCGCGCGGTGCGGCGTCGCGCGCGGCGTCGCGCAACACGCGCGTGTTTTGCCCGCAGACCTGCTGGCCGGTGCCGTCGCGCAACAAGTAGCCGAACATCAGGTGCGCCCGCGGCTCCAGCACGCGGATGTGCATGTGAACGACCACACGCTCGCCCGGCGCCCGCGCCGCGATCGCCGCGCCGCTCGGATCGGTGATGGCCGCTTTCACGATGCGCAACGCGCCGCGTCCGCTCAGCCCATCGTCAGACAACTCCTTCCACGGCAACGCCGCCACCGCCTCGGTTTCCGCCGTTTCGGATTTCGGATTTCGGATTTCGGATTTACCGGCCCCGCCGGGCGCTCCTTCATTGTGCAGCGATTTCAGGTAACGCTCGATGCCGGGCGCGATCGGCCCATCGTAATCGAGCCGGCCGTGCGCGAGAATGAGCAGCCGCGTGCAAAGCGCGCTGAGCTGGCCGGGGTCGTGGCTGACCACGATCTTCGTCGCGTCGGCCAGCGGCCCGCGCAAAAAATCGTAGCAACGCTGCTGGAAGAAAATGTCGCCGACCGCGAGGGCTTCGTCGATGATGACGATCTCCGGCCGCACGAGCACAGACGTGGCAAACGCCAGCCGCAGCACCATGCCGCTTGAGTAATGTTTCAGCGGCCGGTCCATGAACTCGCCGATCTCGGCGAAGCCCGCGACCTCGGCGTGCCGGCGCACGATTTCCTCCGGCGCGAGGCCGAGCAGGCTGGCGTAGGTGAGCACGTTTTCGCGCCCGGTGAACTCGGGATTGAACCCGACGCCGAGCTCGAGCAGCGATTGAATGCGCCCGCGTGTGACGACTGACCCTGACGTAGGCCGCAGCACGCCGGAGATGATCTTCAAGAGCGTGCTCTTGCCGCTGCCATTGCGCCCGATGATGCCGACCCGCTCGCCGCGGCGGATTTCCAGCGAGACGTCCTGCAACGCGGTCACCGGACCGTCCACGAACGGGCTGCTCCCGTCGGGCGGCCCGGCGGCGCTCTTGTTGCGCCGGTGCCCGACCGCGACCAGCCGGCTGACCAGCGCGTTGGCCGCCGCATACACCGCGGCGTGGCCCGGCCCGTAAATCTTCGACAGCCCTTCGACGCGAATCGCGAGGTCGGGCGAAAGATCGGGCTGGGCGGTGTCCATGCGGGGAGAATGACGAATGACG
>CAXTRS010000189.1:0-9335 GCA_964246635.1 uncultured Chthoniobacterales bacterium
GGCCGCCGCGAGGACCAATGCGAGCTGTCCCAATAAGAGACTGCCCGAAAGCACGAGCGCGATCCCGCTCCCGCCAGAGACCAGCGCCGCGGCGAAAAGCGCGAACACGGCGTCGGCGTGCGGGCGCGCGATTTTGGCGAGGCTGGCCGCGAGGATCGTCATCAGCGCCGCCAGCCCGAGCAGCCAGAGCGCGCTCTGCGCGGGCGTCCAGGAAGCCCCGATTTTCGGCCGCAGCAGCAGCGCGAGCAGACCGGCGCTGAGCGCCAGCCAAAGCCCGAGCCGCCACGGGCGAGCGATGTGCAAAAACGTGTCGAGCACGCCGGCCAGCAGCGCGGCGAGCGCGAAAAAGAACAGCCACTGCGTCGCCTCGGTCGGCGGGAGCGCGGGCCAGCCGGCGGCCGTGACGTGGCCGCCCGCGTAGCCCAAACCCAGCGCCACCGCGCCGGCCCACGGGTTGCGGCGCCACAACCAGCCGGCAACGCCGAGCAGCGTCGCGGTCACCAGCGATGCCGCCAGCAGACCGGGCGCGAGTTGTTTGAGCAAGAACATCCGGCGAGGACTGTAGCGGCGGTCTATGACCGCCCTCGTTCGTGGAGCTTCGTAAAGGGGCAGTCACAGACTGCCGCTACAGCTGCGGGCGGCGGCAACCGCGTTTCGCCTACTGCTTCACGCCTTCCAGACTCAGCATGACGGTGATCTCGTCACCGACGCCGCCGGGCATGAAATTCATCCCGTATTCGCTGCGCTTGATGGTGAACTTCGTCTCGCCGCCCGCGCGCATTTCGCCCTGCATGCCCTTGCCTTCGCCGAGCTTCTTGAACTCCACGGTGATCGGCTTGGTGACTCCGTGCAGGGTAAAGTCGCCGGTCACCTTGAAGCTGTCGCCGCTGCCTTCGACCTTGTTGCTCTTGAACGTGATCGCCGGGAACTGCTTCGAGTTGAAAAAGTCCGGGCTTTTGAGGTGTTGGTCCCGTTTGGGATTGTGCGTGTCGATGCTCTCGGTTTGCACCGTGACGTTCACCGAGCTCTTCGCCGGGTTTTCCTTGTCGAACACCACGTCGCCGGCGACTTCGTTGAAGCGGCCGTAAAAATTGGTGATGCCGAGGTGCAGCGCGCTAAACGCGACCGAGGAATGGACGGAGTCGATCTTGTAGGTGTCGGCAGCGCGCGTGAGCGACGCGGGCACTGCCAGGAGCGAGGCGAAGAGCAGGGTGCAGGAGGCGAGGCGAGGGTTCATAAGTGGGTGTGAGTTTGGGGTATGCGGCAGAAGGTCAATCCTTTATACGTCCATCGATCTGCCGACTGCGAATAGACGCTGGCCGGCGCAAAGAGCAAGCCCCTCGTCGAACATCGCGCGCATCTGCTCGCCCGGATCTCGCAAACCCACAACCTGGCCCAGACCGCCTCCGACAACCCGCTGCTGCGCGTCACTGCCAAACCCGTTGGCTTTCTCCACAAACTGGTAAAGAAGAAAGCAAGCAGCGCGATCCGCCCATCGAGCCGCCTCTCTTTCTACAGTCCCGTGCAGAAGGGAAAGGGGACGCAGCTTGCTCAGACTATGAGCAAGGGAACGCCCATGGGACCAAAGAAGCGCAGCACGCCCGCGCGCCCGCGTTTATTCGGTAGTGGGTCAGTTTGTTTTTACGCGTGGTTTTTGGGTAGGGCGGGCGTCCCGTCCGCCGTTGCCGGCGTCTGGCCGGGAACACCCCTTCTGGCAGTGGGCGATGTCTTGGGCGAGACGCCCAAGACGGCGGGCGAGACGCCCGCCCTACCCGGCAGAACACCGCCTCGACCATTCAAACTGACCCACTACCAAGGAGAGCGCTAATCGGCGTGCCGTCGTTACGGTGACCAACGCTCGATCCCATCCGCTGTTCCTCCGTAATTCTGTAAATTCTGTAAATTCTGTCCAAAAAATAATGAGCCGTTCGGTCCCGCAAAAAATCGCGCTGTTCACGGGCATCTGCGCGCTGGCGGCGGCGATGATCGTGCTCCTGCTCTGGCCACTCGTTTGTCTGGCGCTCGGCAGTGTGAACGCGAGCCGGCCAGGGACGCCGTTCGCGTTCACTTGGCAGCACTATCTGGGGTTCTTCGCGTCGCGACGCGCAATCGATGCGTTGTTGAACTCGCTCGGCGTCAGCCTGCTCGTCGCCTTGCTGTCGGTGGCGCTCTGCCTCGGGCCAGCGTGGTTGTTTGCGCGAAGGTCGTTTCGCGGCAAGCGCATCGCCCGCGCGCTGTTCGCGGTGCCGATGTCGTTTTCAGGGATTCTCATCGGCTTTCTCAGCGTCATCATGCTCGGGCGCATCGGCGCGGTGCCGCGCTTTTTGGAATGGCTGACTGGCCGCGACTTGCTGAGCGGTTTCGCGTATCAACTCGGCGGCATTTTGCTGGCGTATTTTTATTTCGAGATCCCGCGCGCCACGCTCACACTCGAGGCCGCGCTGCGGAAACTCGATCCGCGGTTGGAGTTGGCCGCGCGCTCGCTCGGGGCGACGCCGACGCAGACGTTCGCACTCGTCACGTTGCCCCAACTATGGCCCGCCTTGCTCTCGACGTTTGCGCTGACTTTCTGCGTTTCGCTCGGCTCCTTCGGCGTCGTGCTGATCGTGGCAAAACGCTTCTCGCTGCTGCCGCTGGAGGTTTTTCAAGCGGTGTTTGCGGACACCCGTTTCGGCGCGGCGGCGGCGATGTCCATCGTGCTGCTGGCCTGCGCGCTCCTGGCCAGCTTTCTGGCGCGCTGGGTCGCCGCGCGGCTCACCCATTCGGAGGTGGCAACGCGATGAACGACACGCTGGTGCTCGGACTTCCCGGTGTTCGCGAGGAAGTCGCTCGACGTGAGCCGCCGCTGGCTCCGCCGCCGACGCGCGGGCGGAGCTGGATCGGCGATTTCCTGCTCTACGGATTGCTCGGGCTGACGCTCGCGGTCGTCGTCAGCCCGCTCGTGGTGGTCACGCTCGGATCGTTTCTGAACACCGCGTTTCTCGGGCTTTCATCGGAGCAGTGGGTCGTTGGCGGCAGCGAATCGCTGGTCACATTCAAATGGTTTTCCTACGTGCTCGGACTCTACAAGCCGCAGCTTCTTTTTTCGGTGCGCATCGCCGTCGGCGCGGTGCTCGGCTGCCTGCTGCTCGGCGTGCCGGGCGGCTTGCTGCTGGCGCGCGGACGCTTTCCGGGCCGGGCGCTGCTGGAGGAGCTCGTCATGATGCCGCTCGCGCTGCCGGGCATCACGGTTTCCATCGCGCTGATCCAAGCGTATTCGAAAATTCGCGGCAGCGCGTGGCTTGTCTTGCTCGGGCATCTGCTCTACACGCTGCCCTTCATGGTGCGCGGCATTGCGCACGGCGCGCGCTCCGGTTCGCTCGAACTTCAGGAACGCGCCGCGCGCAGTCTCGGCGCCAATCCGTGGCAGGTGTTCCGGTTCGTCACGCTGCCCGGCTTGCGGCACACCGCGATGCTCAACGCGTTGCTCGTTTTTGCGGTCAGCTTCGGCGAGTTCAACGTCAGTTTTCTGCTCACCACGCCGCTGACCGCGACGTTCCCCTCGGCGCTCTACGCGACCTACACGTTCAACAGCTTTCAGGTTTCCAGCGCCGCCACCGTGATCTTCCTCGCCGTCGTGCTGCCGGTGCTCGCGATCATCCAGCGGGTCGGCGGCGACACCCCGGCGACGCGGCTCGAACAAGGCGCGTGATTTCCTGCCGCGCGCCGGTCATACTCGGCTCCGTTTTTCCCCAGCGCATGCCAGCTCCCGCCCGACTTCTTGCCGACGGCTTGACGAAAGCCTACCGCGGCGGCGGCAGCAGCAAAGACAACCTGCCGGCGCTCGCCGATTTCACGCACGCGTTCACTCCCGGCCGGGTAACAGCGTTACTCGGTCCCAGCGGCTCGGGCAAGAGCACGACCCTCGCGCTGCTCGCCGGTCTGCTTTCACCTGACTCCGGGCGAGTCGTGGTCGATGACGAAGACGTCACCGCGCTGCCGGCCGAGCGCCGCAACTTCGGTCTCGTCTTCCAAAACTACGCCCTCTTTCCGCACCTCACCGCGCAGGAAAACATCGAGTTCGGCCTGCGCGTGCGCGGCGTCTCGCGCGCCGCCCGGGCGACCCACGCGCGGACCATGCTCGACCTCGTGCGCATCCCGCACCTCGCCACGCGCCGCCCCGCGCAACTCTCCGGTGGCGAACAGCAGCGCGTCGCCTTGGCCCGCGCGCTCGCGTTCGAGCCGCGCGTGCTGCTCATGGACGAGCCACTCTCCGCGCTCGACGCTAAATTGCGCGACGAACTGCGCGCCGATCTCCACACGTTGCTGTCGCGCCTGGAAATCACCACGGTCTATGTCACGCACGACCAGGGCGAGGCGATGGCGCTGGGGCACGAGCTGGTCATCCTCAACGCCGGCAGGATCGAGCAAACCGGACCGCCGCGGGAAATTTATTCCCGCCCGGCGAACGCGTTCGTCGCCGGCTTTCTCGGCTCCGCCAACATTTTCCCCGGCCGGTTGTTGCCCGCCGACGCGGCAGGGAGTGCGAGCTTGGAACTTCCCTTCGCCCGCCTGCCGCTGCCGTCCGCTGTCGCCGGCATGGTCAATGGCGCACCACGCGCCTGCCACGCGATGATCCGCCCCGAGGACGTATCGCTCGCCACAGTCGGCGAATCTGCGCACGCCCGCGGTCGCGTCGAGCGCGTGTTGTTTCTGGGCAGTCGCCTGCGGCTCCATGTGCGTGTCGGCGACTCGAGCAAGGACGGCCAAACCCTGCTTGTGGATCTCGCTGTGCACCAGCCCACCCCGGCCATTGCCTCCGCCATCGACCTGCGGCTGGAAACCTCCCGGCTCATCGTCTGGCCCGATTAAACCCCTCGGCGGCACGATCGCCCTGCGCCCGCCTCCGCGACACGATTTTCTCGGGTTCCATCCCGTCAAACCGCGTCGCTGTTCCGAATCAGCCCCTGCACATTATGAAAACGTATTCCATCGCCTCCATCCCCGCCGACGGCATCGGCAAGGAAGTCGTGCCCGCCGCGCTCGAAGTGCTCGACGTTCTCCAAAACCACGGCGGCGGTTTCAAACTCGCCGTCGAGGAGTTCCCGTGGGGCAGCGATTATTACAAGGCGAACGGTGAGATGATGCCCGAGAACGGACCGGACACTTTGCGGAAATTCGACGCGATCCTTTTTGGCGCCGTCGGCGCGCCTGATCTTCCGGATGACATCACGCTCTGGGGTCTGCGGCTGAAGATTTGCCAGGGCTTCGATCAATACGCCAACGTGCGGCCGACGCGCATCCTGCCCGGCATCCGCTCGCCGCTCGCCGGCCGCGGCCCCGGTGATCTCGACATGGTGATCGTGCGCGAAAACTCCGAGGGCGAATACGCCGGCCACGGCGGTCGCGCGCACCGCGGGCACCCGGAGGAAGTCGGCACGGAGACCGCCATTTTCACCCGCGCGGGTTGCGAGCGCATCATCCGTTTTGCCTTCGAGCTGGCGCGCTCGCGACCGCGCAAGCAGCTCACCGTCGTCACGAAGAGCAACGCGCAGCGTCACGGCATGGTGCTCTGGGACGAGATCGCCGCCGAGGTCGGCCGCGAGTTTGCCGACGTGACGACCGACAAAATGCTCGTCGATGCGATGACCGCCCGCATGGTGAACAATCCCGCCAGTCTCGACACCGTCGTGGCCACCAATCTGCACGCCGACGTGTTGAGCGATCTCGCCAGCGCGCTCTCCGGCAGTCTCGGCATCGCGCCGACGGCGAATCTCAATCCGCCGCGCAAATATCCGAGCATGTTCGAGCCTATCCACGGGTCGGCGTTCGACATCACGGGCAAAGGCATCGCCAACCCGATTGCCACGTTCTGGTCGGCCGTGATGATGCTCGATCACCTGGGCGAAAAAGAAGCCGCCGCGCGGCTGATGACAGCCATCGAAAAGACGACAGAGGCGGGCGTTCTCACGGCCGACCTCGGCGGCAAGGCGAAAACGGGCGACGTCACGAACGCCGTGTGTGACGCGCTGCGCGCGTGATCGGCGATCTGTCTCTTGGACCCATGGTTGACGCAGCAAACGCGGATCGCACCACCGGCGTCAGAGCACTGCTCTTCGACACGTTCGGCACGCTCGTCGATTGGCGCACCAGCCTCATCGCCGACCTTTCGGCATTCGGCCGCGCGCGCGGCATCGCGATCGACTGGACCGCGCTCGTAGATACCTGGCGCGCCGCTTATCACCCGTCGATGGATCGCGTGCGCAAAGGCGAGCTGCCGTGGACGGTGATCGACGATCTGCACCGCACCAGTTTGGAAGAACTGCTCGCCCAGCACGGCGTGCGCGATTTGCCGGAAGACGACCTCGATTACCTGACCCACGGCTGGCACCGACTGCACCCGTGGCCTGATACCGTCGCAGGCATGCAACGATTGCGTGAGCGCTACATTCTCGGCCCGCTCTCGAACGGCAACGTCGCGCTGCTCGTCAACCTCGCGCGCTTTGGCAAGCTGCCGTTTGACGTCATCATGGGCTCCGATCTTTTTCGCCACTTCAAGCCCGATCCGGAAACTTATCTCGGCGCTTGCGCGCTGCTGCGGCTGCCACCCGCCGAGGTGATGATGGTCGCCGCGCACAATTACGATCTCGTCGCCGCCGCGGCACTCGGCCTAAAGACCGCTTTCATCCCGCGTCCGACCGAATACGGCCCGCGGCAAAACAAAGACTTCGCGGCGACTGGCGATTGGGACGTGGTCGCCCGCGATATGGGCGATCTGGCGGAGAAGATGGGGGTGTGACGCGGGTGGTGCGTTGCGCGTTACGAATTGCCGATTGGGGATAATCTGCCCTTGGAGGGACGACTTCCACGTCTTCCGAATTTTCTGCCTGTCGCGCGCCCACTAAATATACGGACGACATGGAAGTCGTCCCTCCAAAACACGCGCCTCCGCCATCTGCAACACTCCGCATTCATTGGACAGCCCGCGGCGAACGCAGCAAACTCCGATCACCATGCGCGTGCTCATCGCGCCCGACAAGTTCAAGGGCTCACTCACCGCGGCCGAGGCCGCACAAGCGATGGAAGACGGCTTGCGCGCCGGCTGGCCGCAGGGAGCTACGCTCGCCGTCGAGCGGCTGCCGATTGCCGACGGCGGCGAGGGCACCACGGAGTCGATTCACGATGCGCTCAAGGGCCGCTGGGTCACCTGCCGCGCGCAAGACCCGATGGGCCGGCGGATCGAGGCGCGCTACACGCTCGTGCCGTCCGGACCCGACGACGGGACACCCGTGCACCAGCGCCAGGCGCCGGTCGCCGTGATGGAAATGAGCACGGCCAGCGGGCTGGCGCTCGTGCCGCCGGAAAAACGCAACCTCACGCGCGCCTCGACTTCTGGCACCGGTGACATGCTGCGGCACGCGCTGAAGACGAGCAAAGCCAGCCGGATCATCATCGGCATCGGCGGCAGCGCGACGAACGACGGCGGCATCGGCATGGCGGCGGCGTTGGGCTTCAAATTTTTCGACGCCGCGGACCGCGAGCTCGAGCCGCGCCCTTACAATTTGCTCTCGCTCCACCACATCACGCCGCCGAAAAAAGCGCTGCCGGCGGTGCCGATCACGGTTGCCTGCGATGTGCGCAACCCGCTGCTGGGCGAGCGCGGTGCGACGCGCATTTATGGTCCGCAAAAGGGGCTGCGCGGCGACGACGAAAGCGCGCTGCTCGAACACGGGCTGCTGCGCCTCGCCGAGGTGGTGACGCAGACGTTCGGCGTCGATCATCGCGAGACGCCGGGCGCCGGCGCGGCGGGCGGGCTCGGTTTCGGATTGCTCACGTTTTGCGGCGCCACGTTGCGACCCGGTTTTGAATTGATCGCCGAGTTGCTGCACCTCGACGCCGCGGTGCAGCGCGCCGATTTCGTGCTCACCGGCGAAGGCAGCCTCGATGGCCAGACACTCGAGGGCAAAGCACCCGCCGGCGTGGCCGCGCTCGCGCGCAAACATGGCAAACCGGTCGCCGCCTTTGCTGGGCGCATTGGCGTGAACGGTGCCGAAGAGCAGCGGCGAATGCAGGAGACGTTCGACGCCGTCGCGGCGCTCGCGGCCGGGCCAATCACGGTCGAAGAATCGGGTGCGCGCGCGGGCGAATTGTTGCGCGCCAGCGTCGCCCGCGCCGCGGCGTGGATGCAACTCGGGCGCGTCGTGCAACCGCGATGAACAGAGAAAAATCCCGGAAGATCCTCACGCAGAGGCGCAGAGACGCAGAGGATTTTTTAGAAAGACGGTTTGCTTTTCCTCTGCGTCTCTGCCCTCTGCGTGAGGATTAAAAAGTTAGCTCCCCGGCAGATTGTGCAGCTCCGGGAAAAACAGGTCTTTCCAAGATGCCGGCTTGTCCGGGATGCGGCCGACTTTTTGCATGAATTCGGCGGTCTTCATGGTCTGCAACGGGGTCAGCGTGAATTCGATTTTCGGATCGGAAATGATCTGCGTGATTTCATCAACCGACTCCTTCGAGTTCGACATGCGGACATACAGCTCCGCCGCGGCGCGTTTGTCTTTGTTGATGCGAGCCGTCGCTTCTTTGTAGGCGGCGAGAAACGCGGCGAACGTCTTCGGATTTTCCTCGCGGAATTTGCTCGTGCACCAGACGACGTTGAACGTCGCCGGGCCGCCGAGGATTTCATACGAATCGAGCACCGCGTGAATTTTCGGGTCCGCCAGTTCGCGGCTCTGGAACGGCGGCGAAGCGAAGTGCGAGGTGATCTCCGATTTGCCGCCGAGCACCGCGGCCATCGAGTCGGGGTGCGACAGGCTCACGGTGAACTTGTCGAGCTGGTCGTATTTGTCTTGGCCGAACGCCTGCGCGGCGGCCATCTGCAGGAGCAGCGCCTGGGTGGAAACTTTCACCGTCGTCACCGCGATTTTATCTTTCTCGGTGAAGTCTTTGATCGTCTTCACGCTCGGATTGTTCGTGCAGAGAATGTTCGGCATCGAGTTGAGCGAGCCGATTGAGCGGACGGCGAGCGGCGACTTGTGCGTCTTCGACCAAAGCGTGATGAGCGAAGGCACGCCGCCGGTGCCGAAGTCGAGGCTGCCGGCGAGCAGCGCGTCGTTCATCGGGCCGGGGCCGCCGAGTTTCACCCACGAGCATTTCACGTCGCCGAGGCCCATCTCCTTCGCTTTCGCTTCGAAAAGTTTGCCGTCTTCCATGACCATCAGCGCGAGGTAGCTGACACCGAATTGCTGCGCGGCGCGCACTTCTTTTGTTTCTGCGCGCAGCCGCGCGAGCGGGGCGAGAAGAAAGCCGACGAGGGCGAGAAACAGGACGACGGTGGAACGAGCGGGGAGGGGGGATTT
>CAXTRS010000190.1:0-9295 GCA_964246635.1 uncultured Chthoniobacterales bacterium
AGCAGTCCGCCAGCGTGCGCGCTCGCAGGCGGGCGCGGAGCGCGGCGGCATCGAGCTCCGGCGCGACGTCGGGCGCGCGCAGACGCAAGCGCACCGTCTTCGTTCGGCCGGGCAGGAGATCGAAGAAATTGTCGCTGGCGCGGTGCGGCAGCGGCGGGTCGAAGTCGAACGCGACGCGGTGCTGGAAAACCGGCGAGCGGAACACCAGCCGATACTCGCCCGGGGCAGTCTGTTCGATCTCGCTGATCTCGACCTCCGCGTGGGGCAGGCGCAGCAGACGGGGCGCGGCGAAAAAGACGACGTCTTCGGAAGCCGGTTCGCTGTCGTCATCGTCGGCGCAGAACAAAGCGAGGTGGAGATACAAATTCGCCGCGCCGTGAGCGCGTAGCGCAGCACGAAAGTCGAGCCGCTCCCAGCGCGCGCTTTCGCCGGGGCGCAGCGTGATCGCGCGAGCGTCGCGTTCCAAACGTTGGCCATCGCTCAGGCGGTGCAATTCCCAGCGCAATTCGCCGCGTGCCGCGCTCGCGCCATCGAAGACGGTGTAAAGATCGACTGCCGTGATGCGCGTTTCGTCGTCGCCGAGCCGGTGTGCGGAAACCAGCGCGGGCGCGAAGAAACGCTTCGCCGCGTAGTGCAGCGCTTTCCACTTGCCGCCGAACTCCAGGCTGCTCCACGAGAACACCGGCCAGCAGTCGTTGAGTTGCCAATAGAGCGCGCCCATGGTGCGCGGCAGCGAGCGGCGGAAATGCTCGACGGCGACTTTCATGCAATGCGCCTGGTTGAGCTGCGAGAGGTAAGCCGCGCTCGGATAATCCCGTGGCGGCGGGTAGAGCCGCGCGACGTAGTCGGCGATGATGGCGTTGCCCGCTCTGTTCTTTTGGTGGTTCGCCATCGCGGAGCCGTGAACGTCCCAGTCCTCCGACGCGCAAAATGTCGCGGCGACTTCCGGCGACGAGTAGCTCTGCATGCCAAATTCGCTGACGAAACGGAAACGCGTGCGCTCGTAGCTGCGCACCGGTTTGCGCGCGTGCCAGACGCCCCAGTAGTGCGCGTCGCCGCCGCGCCTGCTGTTGAAGCCGCGCCACCAGCCGCGGGGATTGTGCGGGCTGGCGGGCCAGTATGAGGTCACACCATCAAGGCGTGCGACAGCTTCGGGCAGCCCCTCGTAAAAAATCCGCCGATACGCCGCGCGCCGCTGGCGGCTGCGCACGAGCTCGTGCGGCATTTGCTCGATCTCGTTGTTGCCGCACCAAAGCGCGAGGCAGGCGTGGTGCGCGAGGCGTTTCACCTGATACTCGGCTTCCGCTTCAACGGAGCGTAGAAATCCCGGCCGCTCGTCACCGGGATAGAGCGCGCAGGCGAACATGAAGTCCTGCCAGACGAGCAGCCCTTTTTCGTCGCAAAGATCGTAAAACGCGTCGCTCTCGTAGAGGCCGCCGCCCCAGACGCGAAGCATGTTCATATGCGCGTCGGTCGCGGAGGAGAGCAAGTCGTCGAGCCGCACGCGGTCGTCGGCGAGCGGCGCGAAGGCGTGCGCGGGAATCCAGTTTGCGCCTTTGGCAAAGATAGGCCGACCATTGACGACGAATTGAAACCTTTCGCCAAAGCGGTCGCGGCTGCGGTCGAGCGTGATGGTGCGCAGGCCGATGCGACGTCGCCAAGTGTCGAGCACCGCGCCGCCGAGCGAGTCGAGTAGATCAATTTCGAGCGTGTAAAGGGGTTGCGCGCCGTAACCATTAGGCCACCAAAACTCCGGCCGCTCGATGTAGAGGCGAAACGGATCGTCGCCCGGCAGATTCCAAGCTTCCGCAACGAGGTCGCCATTTTTTGTTCGGAGTCGAGCGTGAAAGCTGGCTTCGGCGCTGAGTTCGTGTGCGAGGTCGGTGGCAGCGTCGAGTTTCGTTGGAAAAATGTCGATGCTAACGGTTCCGCTCGCGTCGTGCGTCTGCCGGATGCCGACGCGGCGCAACCGCGCGTCGTGCCACGCTTCCAGCCGAATGCCACGCCAAACCCCGGCACTTACGAAGCGCGGACCCCAATCCCAACCGAACTGGCACTGCTCCTTGCGAACGTGCGAGCAGCCGCCGACCGGGTCGTTCCATTCGTGAAAATCGTCCGGCCGGCGGTGCGCGGCGATGTAGGCGGGCGCGGTGGCGAAGTCGATCGCGAGCTTGTTCTCGCCGTCGCGCAACACGTCGCCGACCGGCCAGCGGTAGCCGGTGAACATATTGTCGGTGCGCGCGATCTCGCGGCCGTTGAGCGCGACGGACGCGAGCGTGTCCAGCCCGTCGGCGACCAGTTCGACGACGCCGCCGTCTGCGCGGTGTTCCGCGAGTGCGGCAGCGTCGAGATGGAAAAACGCGCGGTAACGCCAGACTTCGTGCTCAATCCATTGCAGGCTTTGTTCGTTGTCGCCCCAGAACGGGTTGGGGATCAGCCCGTGCCGCAGCAGGTCGAGGTGGACGCAGCCTGGCACCACGGCGGGCAGCCAGACGCCCGTGCGCGGCTCGAAAAATTCCCAGCGCGCGGCCGCGGACGAATCCAGCGCTATGAACACGCGAGCGGGCATCGGTCTCGCGTGTTCGTGCAGCGACGGCGATTTGCGCTGGTCGGAAAACGCACTTGCCAGCGCGGGGGCCGTTGCCTAACGTCGCAAACCGCTCGCCGGCGGCTGACGCGGATCCCCACCGACAACTGCAATTCCGCCCCGCGCGCCGTCGGCCCACCTCCCACGTTTCTCGCTTCGTCCCCTCGTCCCTTCGTCCTGTCTTCCGACGACATCTGCCGCCCGCCCGACTGTTTGTTTCGCCATGACCCTGGCCAATCTCCTCAGCGCCGACCAGATCATTCCGCACATGCAGGCGCACGAGCGCTGGGCGGCGATCGTCGAACTCACGCAACTGCTCGTGCGCGTCGGCAAAGTGCGGGCCGAGGATGAAGAAGTCGTGCTCGCCGCGCTCCGCCGGCGCGAGGAGACGATGAGCACGGGCATCGGCTTCGGCATCGCGATCCCGCACGCTTCGAGCGACCGGGTGAGTGAGGTGGTCGCCGCCTTTGGCCGCGCGCCGGACGGCATCGAGTTCGACAGCCTGGACAACGCGCCGGTGAAATTCATCGTGCTCTTCGTGGTGCCGAAAGACCAGTTTCAGGCGCACCTGCGCACGCTGGCGGCGATCGCGAAATTGCTCAACGACCGGCAGGTGCGCGAGGCGCTCGCGGGGGCGACGAGCAGCGAGGAAATTCTCGCCATTTTTCAAACCAAGGCCGGCGTGAAGACCGCGGCTTGAAGGTGACAGGCAGTTAAGGTAGGGACGCACCTCCGGGGCGTCCAATTTTTTTGGGTGCGTGGGCGATGTGCGCCGCGGGCAGAGCAGAAAAGCCCCGGACGCCCGGGAGGTGCGTCCCTACCTACGATGTCCACACCCGCTGCTTCCCTCACCGTGATTTTGCGTCGCGCGCTCACCGCGTTGCCGGAGCCGCCGGCGGCGGAGATCATCGCGGGTGCCGAAGTCACTGCGGCGGCGGATACGCGGTTTGGAGATTACCAGAGCAACGTGGCGATGGCGCTCGCCAAACAACGGCGCACGAACCCGCGGGCGCTGGCGACGGAGCTGCGGGAAAAGCTCAATGCCGACCCGGAGTTGGCAGGGATCAGCGCGCCCGTCGAAATCGCTGGCGCCGGCTTTCTGAATTTCCGGCTGAAGGCGGAATTCCTCGCGGCGCGGCTCGGTGAATTGCTCGCGGACGACGCGCGCGTCGGCGTTGAAAAAACCGCGTCGCCGCAGACGATCGTCATCGACTTCTCCAGCCCCAACATCGCCAAGCCGATGCACGTCGGCCACCTGCGCTCGACGATCCTCGGCGATTGCTTCGCGCGCATTGCCCGCTTTCTTGGCCACACCGTCATCAGCGACAATCACCTTGGCGATTGGGGCACGCAGTTCGGGATTGTGATCTACGGCTGGAAACACTTTCGCGACGACGCTGCGCTCGTTCGCAATCCACTGGCCGAACTGGTGCGGATTTACCAGCATGTAAACGAACTGATCGCGTCGGCAATGCTCGATGAGACTGCCCCAGGCCAATATCCTGTCTCGCAGAAGTGCCGTGAGGAACTCGCAAAACTCCAGGCCGGCGACGCGGAGAATCTCGCCATCTGGCAGCAGTGCGTCGATGTTTCGCGCGCCGAGCTGGACAAAATCTACGCGCGGCTCGGCGTTCATTTCGACGTGTTCTTAGGCGAGAGTTTTTACAACGCCGAACTCGCGCCGCTCGTCGAGCGTCTGGTTCAAAAAGGCATCGCCGAGCCGAGCGAAGGCGCGATCGTCATTTTCTTCCGCGACAACCCGCGGCTCCTCGACAAGCCGTCGATCATCCGCAAGCGCGACGGCGCGTTTAACTACACCACGACCGACATCGCCACGCTCGAACACCGCACCGGCGCGCTCGGCGGCACGGCGATGTGGAACGTCGTCGGCGCGCCGCAGGCGCTGCACTTCGAGCAGCTCAACGCCATCGGGCGCAAGATGGGCATCCCGGTGCCGGCGACGCACATCGCCTTCGGCTCCATTCTCGGCGAAGACCGCAAGCTGATGCGCACCCGCTCCGGCGACAACATCGCGCTGCGCGACCTGCTCGACGAAGCCGACGAACGGGCGCGCGCCGTCATCCTGCAAAAGCAAAAAGAGGCGCTCGAACGCGCGGCCGCGGAAGGTCGCGCGGTGCCGGAACAGTTTTCCGACATCGAGATCGCCGACATTGCCGCAGCCATCGGCATCGGCGCGGTGAAATACGCGGAGCTGAGCCAGCACCGGCTCACCGATTACGTTTTCAGTTGGGACAAAATGCTGGCGTTTCACGGCAACACCGCGCCGTATTTGCAGAACGCGTATGTGCGCATTCAGTCGATCTTCCGCCGGCAGGCTGCGAGCGGCGAAGTGGAGTCCAGCATGAGGTCAGCAACGGCGCTCGCGCTGACCGAACCCGCCGAACTGGCGTTGGCGAAAAAGCTCGCGCAATTCGCCGAGACCGTGCCTGCGGTGCTCGACGATTTCCGGCCGAACTTGCTGGCGACTTATCTCTTCGAACTGGCCAACGAATTTCACGCGTTCTACGAAGCCTGCCCAGTGTTGAAGAGCGAAGGCGTCACGCGTGCGACGCGTCTCGCCCTTTGCCGGGTAACTGCCAACGCGCTGAAAACCGGCCTCGACCTGCTCGGCATCGGCGTGCCGGCGCGGATGTGAATGCGGGTTGCGGGTTGCGGGTTGCGGGTTGCGCACACCGTCCTTTTTTCCTGTCATCCTGAGCGGAGCGACGCAGAAGCGCAGTCGAAGGACCTCTTACTGATAATTTCGTTGCGGCGTCGCAGGCGCGGATGACATCGAACGGAATGTCAGCAAGAGGTCCTTCGGCTCCGTTACACTCCGCTCAGGATGACAGAAGGAAGGAAAGCAACCGCACGGCACGCGCCCCTCGCAACCCGCAACCCGCAACCCGCAACCCGCATCCCACAACCCACACCCGTCGCGCACGGACTGTTCCAAGTGGCCGGGACGGTGCTGGCGCTGCCGGCCGCGGCGCTGACGCGCATCCTGCTCGACGAATTTTATCTGTGCCGGACCTACCGGGCGGACGCCAGGGCGATCGACCAGCAGGCGACGCGCATCGTCACAGGCGAAGAAACATCGGTCAGCTGAGCCGGGGTCAGCGACCCCGGCTGCAACACGTGGAGCCACCTTTTTTCGCGCTCGCTCAATCTCCCTGTCCGCCTGCGGCGTATGCAGGAAAGGAAGGCGGGGTTTGGCCGATGTTTTCTCTTCACAGACAGGCAGGGAACGGGTGTGGCACGATACAATGGAGTCCGCTGTTTTCAGCGTTCCTGCGGCTCCCCCTGCTGCCGCCCGTCATGCCGACAGAAAACGACCCGCCTGAAGAAATCCGCTGGCTGCGCGCGACCGCCGCCGGCGACGAGGGCGCGTTCCGGCAGCTTTACCGGCGCTTTGCGCCGACGCTCTACGGCATGGTCTATCGCATCACGCGCGACGAAGTCGAAGCGCAGGACGTGTTGCAGGAAGGCTTTCTTTACATCTGGCGGCGGGCCGGCGAATTCGACGAGCGGCTGAGCAGTCCGTTCGCCTGGTGCGTGATGATCCTGCGCCACAAGGCGATCGACCGCTTGCGCAGCCGCCAGCGGTTCCACCGGCTGCGCGAACGTGCGGGCGAGGAGACGCTGGCGACCGGCGAGGAGTTGGACACGCGCTCCGCCGAAGCGCCCGCGCTGCACGACCAGCGCGAGCAAGTCCGCGCGGCGCTCGGCACCGTGCCGGAGGATCATCGCCGCCTGCTGGAGATGGCATTCTTCGAGGGACTGACCCACGAACAGATCGCCCAGAAAACCGCCGTGCCGCTGGGCACAGTAAAAACCCAAATCCGGCGCTCGCTGCTGCGGCTGCGCGATTCCCTGAGGAGGCGGCTGGAATGATCGACGACGCCAAAAGCGAAGCGGTCATCCGCCACCTGCTCGGCGAGTCCCCGGCGGAGGAAGGCGCGGCGCTCGCGCGCGAGATCGCGGCCGATCTGGAACTGGGTGCGTTTGCGCGCGAGGCGGAGGAAGCGCTTGCCGCGCTCGCACACGCCGCGCCCGTGCGCGTGCCGCCGGAGGAATTGGAGGAACGGATTTTCGCCGCGACGACGGCCGACGGCGGCGGGCGGCGGAGTGCAGCGACCGCGGAACAAAAAATCGCGGCGTTTCCCGCGCGCCGTTCGGTTGCTCTGCCGTGGGCAATCGCCGCGTGCCTGGCGCTGGGTTGCGGGCTGCTGGCGTGGGACCGCGCGCGTTTGGGGCGCGAGTGGACCGGCCTGCGGCAGGAGGTTGCCGCGCTGCAAAATCAAAATCAGATTTCACAAGTCGCCATCGTCACGCTCAAGACTAAGCTCGACGATTACGCGACCGCCAACGCCGTGATTTTGTGGGACCAAAAACGGCAGACCGGCGAGTTGCAAATCCAGCGCCTGCCCGCGCTCAAGCCCGATCAGGACTACCAGATCTGGGGCTTCAACGCCGGCGATCCGCAGCCGATCAACGCCGGACTGTTGCGGGTCAGCAACGACGGCAAAGCGCGCGTCAATTTCCGACCCGAAAAACCGATTGCGCCGGCGCACTCTTTCGCCGTGTCCATCGAATCCAAAGGCGGGACCTCGGCGCCGGCGGGGCCGGTGGTTTTCACCACGCAGTGAACAGGCCGGGAGGACGGCGTGCGTGGCAGCCAAGCGCGGGGTCCCTAAGGCGTTGCTCATTTGAGTCAGCCCCGGCAGGGGCGAAAGAAAATAGCCCACGGCGCAAGCCGTGGGTTTGGATTGATGAGAGACCCCAGTCCCGGCAGGGGCATAACAGCCGCGCGGATTCAGTGCACAGGCGACACCATTGTTCTTACGCCCCCCGTCGGGGCTGGGGTCGTTATTGTTCGCCCACTCCGGGCTTGCGCCCGGGGCTAATTTCTTACGCCCCTGCCGGAGCTGGAAATGAGTGACCGATTCAAATTGAGGAACGCTCTAAGGGCCGCGCGGATTCACGCGGTCTGCCCCGAAGGAGACGATTTCCCAAGGGCCGTTCTCGCGCCGGTTCAGCTCGACCGCGAAGGTGCAGTCGCCGCGCTCGCACTGCGCCGCGAAAGTGCAGACCGCGCGCAAGACCACTACCCCTGCCGCCGACTCCGGCAGTTGCTTGCATTGACTTTTCTGAAGGCGCAATTCGCGCAGCGGACCCACCGCGGAAACGTCGCGCAGGCGCCGCCGCCGCGCCTCGTTCAACCAGGCGTTCAGTGAGCGCTGGTGGCTGCGCTTTTCCAATTCGGAGATCTCCCAATTTTGGGCAAATACCCGCACGCTTTCCGTGGCGAACGCCACGGCTTCCTGCTCGACCTGGGGCGCCACCGGCTGAGGCGCGGCGGCGATGCCGGGCTGCTGCGGCGGAGCCGACGTCTCCTCGGCGGAAGGCTCCCAACGCACGGAATAGCCGTCGATCTCCCAGCGCCCGCCCGCCAGATCGCTGGAAAGGTCGATGCTGAAAATTCCGCTTTGCCGGTCGCCTTTGAAGCCGAAGCGGTAAAAGGCGCGCGCATAGGTCCCGCGCATCCTATCGGTGTGCAGCGTGTATTGCTGGCTCAGCGGAGAGTCATCGAGCGTCACGAGCGTGCCGACCCGCGAGGCGATGTCCGCGCAGTGCCATTGCAGGCTGCCTCCTGGCGGATTGTGCTGGCGAAATTCGGGCGACGCGCGCCGCAGCACTTCGGCCGCGCTCCAGCCGGCGCCGATGGCCCGCACGTCGTCTTGCGCCGCCGCGAGGGAACTGCGCCGCATGTGACCCTGCCAGGCGTCGTAGCCGATCCAAGTCGCTGGCAGCGCGGCAGCGTAAACGCCCAAGATCACGAGCGCCGGCGCCAGCACCGAGGCGCTGCGGCGTTCGCGCTGCTGCCTGATGAACGCGAGAAGATCGGTCGAGAACGCAAAAAACGCCGCCGCTGCCAGGTGCAGCGCGCCGGTTCCATAAAGCACGCCCGCGCCCAGGGAGGCTTTGCCGCCGAGATTGAGCGTCCAGAGGATCACGGTGACGCCGGTGAAAAAATTGACAACGACCAGCAGCCAGCGCGGCCACGCCCACCCAAACCAGAAGGCG
This sequence comes from uncultured Chthoniobacterales bacterium, assembly GCA_964246635.1. Classification (GTDB taxonomy): domain Bacteria; phylum Verrucomicrobiota; class Verrucomicrobiia; order Chthoniobacterales; family SZAS-18; genus JAFAXH01. The sequence goes on from CAXTRS010000190.1 coordinate 8,675, forward strand.
AAATACGCGACGGCAAACGTGATCGCGCGAGTGAAGAGAATGAGCAATCCTTCCATGGCCCCGAACAGCAGGAGATTCACCGCGGTGTGCGCGCAACTCAGGGCGTCGAGCGCGATAACCGCAATCAACAGCGCGCGGCCGACCCGCGCGCTCGGCTCGCGTTCGTAGTGCGCGGCGTAGGTGCCGGGCAGGCGGGGGCGGTGAGGCAGAGAAGACAAATCTGGGTCCGTTTCCATGGCGGGCGCGAACGTAGCAGCATGGCAGCGGGATGAAAAGGGGCAGCTCGCAGGCGGATGGCGACCTCCGGGCGCCATTAGAGTGTTCCTCATTTGAGTCTGCCGCTGACGCCGCGCCCCGGCAGGGGCGCGCTGGAAATTAGCCGGGTGGCTTCAGCCACCGGAACCGTTCGCCATAACGACCTCGCCCCGGCAGGGGCGGCGGAAAAGCGTGGCGTTCGCTGCGCGGGCGCCCTCCAGCTGCCAGCCGCTTCCGCCGTCCCTGCCGGGGCGGGGTCATCTTTACAAATACCTACCCCGGGCTAAACCCCGGGGCTAATTTCCGGGTTCGCCCCTGCCCGGGCTGGCTCCAAGGTGTAGCGCTCCAGGCTGGGGCGAAGCTGTG
>CAXTRS010000191.1:0-391 GCA_964246635.1 uncultured Chthoniobacterales bacterium
ACCCCTCCAAGCTGGGCGTGTTCACCGTCGAGGAGCGCCGCGAGCTGCTCGCCGAGGCGTTCGCGGGTCTGGAGAACGTCCGGGTCGACGCGTTCGAGGGCCTGGTCGTCGACTACTGCCGCGCGCAGGGCGCGGCCACGTCATTCACCGTCGCGGTTTGGCGAAGAAAAAGGGCGGCATCGGCCAGCACGTCACCGCGAACACGCCGCGCACGTTTGAGCCGAACCTGAAAGTGAAACGCCTTTGGGTGCCGGAGTTGAACCGGTTTGTGAAAGTGAAGCTGACGGCGCGCGCGTTGAAGACCGTGGCGAAGAACGGCGCGTTCCGCACGCTGCGGAAGGCCGGCGTGGTGTGACTGTCGCGGGGGGGGGGGGGGGGGGCCGGGGGGGGG
>CAXTRS010000191.1:401-9249 GCA_964246635.1 uncultured Chthoniobacterales bacterium
CCGCCCGTGGAGTTCGGTGCGTCGCAGCAAGGGGCGGTCAGAGACCGCCGCTACAATGATGGCGCTGTCCGCCCGCCGCGGACTTTTTGCGTTTCCCGCGCCCGGTGGGCGCGCGGCCTGCTGAGAAAACGAGGACGACGCTTCGGTCGCCAGAAGCCCGAAGCGCCTGAACCTCACCAATCTACCTCAGCCAAGCCAGCCAAGAACGAACGAAGGAAACCCACGCCATGCCTTACAGCGTCCAAAGCAAGAAGTCCGGCAAGACCTATTTTCTGCACTCTCGTCGCCAGCCGCTCAAAGGCGGGCACATCCAAACGCTCTATTTCTTCGCGAACGAGCCGCGCGACGGCGTCATGGACGCGATGCCGCAAGGCTATCAGCTCCACGAGAATCCGAACACGGGGCTGCCGCTGCTGAAGAAAGCGGCGACGAACGGCGCGAACGGTCACTGAGCGAAGACACGCGCGCGAGATCAGCGCGCGCGTCCACGTCGGGTCAGAGACTTCCAAGGGCACATCTTCCCATCCGGGGAGGTGCGCCCTTTTGTGGTTTCTCGCGGCTGCGTCTCCGTCTTGGCAAGCGGCCGGCGGTCGCTATGTTGTGCGCCCGCCGTTTTTTCAACCGCCATGTCCGACCCCATCGAAGCCACCGCCAGCCGACCGCAACAGCCGCCTGCCGCCGCCCAGAACCGCATCGTCCCCGTCAGCGTGCTCACTGGGTTTCTCGGCGCGGGCAAGACGACGCTGCTCAACCATATTTTGCGCGAGCAGAGCGAGTACAAATTCGCCGTCATCGTCAACGAGATCGGCAAGATCGGCATTGACGGCCAGCTCGTCGAAAACCAGCGCGACGAGGTCATCGAAATGTCCAATGGCTGCGTTTGCTGCACGGTGCGCAAAGACTTGGTGCAATCCATCCAGCGGCTCATCAAGCGCGGCGGCTTTGATTACATCCTCCTCGAGACCACCGGCATCGCCGATCCCGGCCCGATCGCGCAGACGTTCGTCAACATCCCGGCGCTCGGCCGCTTCGTGCAGCTCGACGCGATCATCACCGTCGTGGACGCCGAGCAAATCTTCGCGCAAATGCAGGAAACCGAAGTCGCCCGCGACCAGATCGCGCTGGCCGATTTCGTGTTGTTGAACAAAACGGACCTCGTGGACGAAGCCACCCTCGGCCGGGTGAGCGAGGCGATCCGCAAGCTCAACCCGCACACCCGCATCCTGCGCACGCAGCAGTCGAAGGTGCCGCTCAAAGAGCTGCTCGACATCCACGCCTTCGAGGTGGACAGGAAGCTCGAAACCGACCCCGATTTCCTCAACGAACTGCGCGCCACGGGCAAGCACCATCACGACATCGTCAGCTACTCGTTCGCCTTCGAGGGCGCGTTTGACGTGGGCAAATTCGAGAAGTTCGTCCAGCGCCTCACCGAGCAGGAAAAAGTGTATCGTTCCAAAGGCTTCGTCGCCATCGCCGGCCAGCCGAACCGCGCCATTTTCCACGGCGTGAACAACCGCTTCCACATTTTCTGGGATCGTCCCTGGCGCCCCGACGAAGGACGCGGCAGCCAGCTCGTTTTTATCGGCAAAAAGCTCGACGCCGCGGCCATCGAGCGCGGGCTGCGGGCGTGCCTGGCATAGATCGAGATGCGGCGCCGTCGCCTGACCGGTGTCAGCGGGCGGCGGTTTCGCTCAGTTTGATTTGATGAGAACAATCGCCGCGAGCATCAACACGCAGCCCGCTCCTCTCCACACATTGAACGGTCGCACCGCGTAGCCAATGAGGCCGTAATGATCAAAGAAAAGGGACGCAAGAATCTGGCCCGCAATGATCATAATGATGAGTGCGGTCGCTCCTAACTTCGGCGCGAGCAGCACGCTGGCGCTGACGTAGCCGACGCCGATAGCGCCGCCAGTCCATGCCCACCAAGGCACTGCGAGGAAGCGACTCCAAGCCGGCAAAGCAGGCCGCGCAATGACGAGGCAAAACAGGGAGGCAATTGTGCCGACCGCATACGAAATGAGAGTAGCAAAAAAGGGGCTGCCGCTCCCGAGGTAGCCACGCAACGCTGCGTTGACGCCGAACTGGAGCGCAATGAGCGCACCGGCCACTAATGCGAAAAGTAAAGCGGGATAGTTCATTGGGTGCCTTTAAGAGAGCCGTTGTGCCTGCGGATGTGCAAAGACATCCGGTGAAGCGTTGAACCTCGCCAATGAGGTAGAAGAAAGGAAAAGCGCTGCGGTGCCTGGTTAAACTGTCTCCCGCGCCGGCACGATGACGGCGTCGCGCATGCCGTGGATGAGTTTTTTATCCGCAGGCACCACGGTGACGAGCACGCCGCGCAACTCGGCTTTGCTTTCGAGCAGGAAGTAGTAGGGACAAAGGCGCACCCGGCCGCGGAGCGTTTCGATCTCGCCGGACGCTGGATTGAGGAATGGATGCTCGACGAGCCGGCCTTTGCGGAAGCGTTGGAGGAGCATCGGGTTGCGCGGGAAACGCTCGAGGGCGCGCTCAATGGCCGCACGCCAGGCGCCGTGCGAGAGGTCGGCGGCGAGATCGACACCGCGGCTGCCCCAGGCGAGTTCGCTGTAGCCGCTGATCTTTAGAATCAGCTCGCGCTCGCGTTGCGAAAAGTCGCCCAGTTCGCGCCAGTCGTTGATTTCCAATCCCGGAACGACGGCGTGGTGCGGCAGCGGCGCGGGGTCGAGAATCCAAGTGTAGGGAATACACTCCTGGAGCTTGAGCCAATGTCGCTCGCCAAGCTCGCGCCGCCAGAAATCGCGCAGTGGCCGCAGCCAGAAAAGCGCGAACCACATTTTCTCTTCCAGGTAAGGCTTGAACGGCGGAGTGACCCGCACCTGGCCACTGCGCGCGGCCTCCATGAGCGCCGGCGCGACGGGCACGTTGGCGAGATCGAAGTGCTCGAAGAAACGATAGACGTTGCGGTTTTCGGTCTTGCCCGCGAACGAATCAGTGGCATCGAGCACCTGCCATTTCGCGCCTCTGGCAGAGCGGGCATTGAGCTGTTCCGCCAGCCACTGCATTTCCGGCCGGTAGGTTGCGGATTCGTCGCTGACGATGATGTCCGCGCCGCCGGGCAGGATGCCGGCGAAGCCGTCGATCATGCCGTCCGCGCCGCCGACTACGTCGTCGCCGAGCGCGGCGTAAGTTTGGTTGAGCCACGCCGTCAGGCCGATGCCGCCGGGCACGGTGTCGAGCTCAGCGATCGTGTAGCCGTCATCGGTCAAAATGACATCCGGGCGAATGACCCGGGCGATGTCGTCACGAAAAATTTTTTCACGCGAGAGCGCGACGAGTTCCGGCGGCTTGCCTTGGTCGAGGTAACTCGCGATCCATGCCGGCTGTTTGCCTTTGACGCTGAGTTGATACAGGAGATTGCAGGCGCGCTGGAAGAGGTGCAGCCGGTAGCCGAGCTTCTCCAGTTCATTGACGAACTCGCTGCTCAACGCAAACGCCCGCGGCGAGAGCAGCCACTCCTTTTCCGCGAACAATCCCTCGGCCGGGAAAGCGCGACGGATGGCTTCGACGCGGGCGAGATCGTCTTTCATTGGGAAGGTTCAGGCTTCAAGCCTTCAAGCTTCAAACAAGCTCAAATACCAAAGCTTAAAAACGGAAGCCGCACGCTGGCTGTTCTTTGAGTTTCAAGCTTTCCACTTGTTTGAAGCTTGAAGGCTTGAAGCTTGAACCTTTTCCCCACTACGCCAGCACCTTCAACGCCTGCCGCACCAACTCCTCGGCCTGCGGTGGCTCACCGCCGCCGGGACGATGGATTTTCTTGATCGCCTGGTGCGCCTCGACCTGTTTGTAGCCGAGCGAAATCAGCGCCAGCACGGCGTCGTTGATCGCTGTCTGCTCCGGCGTCGGCGCGTGCGCGCTGCTGGCGGCTTCCCACGTCGCGGCGACGCCAAGTTTGTCGCGGAGTTCGAGCACGATGCGTTCGGCCGTTTTTTTGCCGAGGCCGCGCAGCTTCGAGAGCGCGGCGACATCGTTGTTGACGACGCAATTCTTGAAGCTCGCCACGCTCATGCCGCTGAGCACCGCCAGCGCCAGCTTCGGGCCGACGCCGCTGACGTTGTTAAGCAACAAGAGAAACAAGTCGCGCTCCGCCGCCGTCATGAAACCGAAGAGCACGTGGGCGTCTTCGCGCACCTGCAAGTGGGTCAGCACTTTCACCGGCTCGCCTGGCGGAGGCAGACGGTCATAAGAGCTAAGGGGAATGAGGACCTGATAGCCGACGCCGCCAGCGTTGACGACGATCTGCGTGGGCAGCGATTCTTCGAGGGTGCCTTGCAAAAATGCGATCACGGGAAGGGCAGTGCGGGCGGCCAACTTCGCCCAAAGCGCGAGCGGCGACAAGTTTTCGGCGCATCCGGCCTCTCCAGAAGAACCGTCGTTATAAATCGCTAAAAAGCAGCGCCTTGTTCCGAAGTTTCACAGCCTCGGGCAAAATACCGCTTCGGTTTTCCCGGCTCCGTGATATATTCGCGCCTCTATGGCAATCTCCAAGAAAAACGCCTTTTCCCGCCGCCTTCCTGATCTCGTCACCGAGGAGCTCGTCGCCGTGCTTTCTCAAAAGCAATCTTTCGAGTTTAAAGAACTCTTCGATCAGGTGCATACGAACCTGCGCGCCCGCAACGCCGCCAGCGGCGGCGAGGAGATGCTGCGCTTGCGCGCCTACGAAAAGCTCCAAAACCTCGTCGCCCGCGGCATGGTGAAAAAGACGCTCAAGAAATACAAGGGCCTCGCCTCGCTCTCCAAAGCCTTGCCGCCGAAGCCGGAAGCCGCCGTCGAGGCGACTGCTGCCGTGGCCGCGGCTTAATTAAACAGCTTCAGCGAAACGAACGTCCTGATGCGCGGCGCACGGCCCGCTGGCTGTGGCCAGCCGCGCGATTGACTCTCTCCAAACCCCAATCGAGGATAGGCCGGGTCCGTGAAAACCCGGCCTGTTTTCTTTTCGGCCCGGCCCGCCGCAATCCGCACCACGAGCGAATCTGATTTCAGCCATGCGCGAATATCTGCCCATCCTGCTTCAAGCCATCGTGGCCATCGGTTTTGCCGCGGCGGCGCTTATCATTAGCGTGGTGCTCGGCAAAGTCGGCCGGCGCACGAAGATCAAAGACTCCGCCTACGAGTGCGGCATGCTGCCGCAGGGCGACGCGCAGCCGCGCTTCAGCGTGAAGTTTTATCTCGTGGCGATGCTCTTTATCCTTTTCGACATCGAGATCGTCTTCATGTATCCCTGGGCCGTCGTTTACACCCAATACATCGTCGAAAAAGGGACGCTCATTTTGTGGAGCATGCTGGGCTTCATCGGCATCCTGACGGTCGGCTACGTGTATGCCTTGAAGAAGGGCGCGCTGGACTGGGGGAAGTAAGGCTAAAGGCTAAAAAGCAGAGTTGCTGCGCGGTTGCCTTTTTCTCTTCTTTAGCCTTTAGCCTTTAGCCTTTAGCCTTTCCCCAATGGTCCACCACGTTGTCCTCTGCAAGTTCAAGGCCGGCACCAGCGCGGCGGCGGAGAGCCGGATCGTCGAGGAGATGATGCGCCAGAGCCGCAGCCGGCTGTTGCGGATTCCCGAATGTCTGCGCGTGCAGTGCGGCAAGCGCATCGAGCCCGACAACGCGTGGGGCTTCTTCTTTTCCGTCGATTACGAGACGCTGGCCAAGATGCGGCTGGCGCAAAAGAAACCGGCTTACGAAAAATTTTTGCACGAAGTCATTGCGCCGCACGCCGCCGAGCAACTCTCGATGACCTACGAGTCGGAGCCGGGCAAGAAGGCCAAGTATTCCTGAAGCCGCGCGCTCGCGAAGGCGATTTCGTCGTCGTTGATTGCAAACGGCGGCGTCAACGAGAGCACGTTGCCGGCAGGGCCGCCGGTGAGCAGGATCAAGCCGTCGCGGAGCGCACGTTTCACGATGCGGATGGCCCGCGCGCCGTCGGGCGTGACGCCATCTTTTTCCGAGACCAGCTCGACGCCAAGCATCAGCCCGGCACCGCGCACGTCGGCGATGCGGCGCGGGGAAATTTTTTGCAGTTCGCGCAACGCCGTTTTGAACCTCTCACCCGTCTGCGCGACGGCCGCCGCCCTTTCCGGTTTCGCGTGTTCTGCCAATGCCGCCAGCGCCATCGCGCAGCCAAGCGGATGGCCCAGAAACGTGCTCGTGTGCAGCGCCTCGCCGGTCGAGGCCGGCCAAGCGTCCATGATCTCCGCGCGGCCCACGCAGGCCGACAGCGGGAAGCCGCCGGTAAGACCCTTGCCGAGGCAGACGAGGTCCGGCGCGACGCCGGCGTGATCGCAGGCGAACAGCGCGCCGGTGCGGTGGAAGCCGGTGTAAATTTCGTCGAAGACGAGCGGGATTTTCGTTTCGTCGCAGATCGTCCGCAGCAGCCGCAGGAAATCGAGCGGCGGGAAAATTTCGCCCGCGCGGCCCTGCGCCGGTTCAACGAGAATCGCACCGATGTTCGCGCGGGTGCGGATCGTCTTGCGGATTTCGGCGTCGAGTTTTTCCAGACAACGCGTCGAGCAATTCGGAAATCCACGGCGACCTTCCAGCCGAAACGCCGCGCACTCTCCAAACGGACAGCGGTAGCACGACGGATACGGCAGCAGCGCGGCGAAGTCTTTCAACTGCGCGCGAAACGGCTCGCGGAAAAACGGCAGCCCGCCGACCTCCAGCGCGCCGTAGCCGAGCCCATGATACGCGCCGTGAAACGCGATCACGCCCGGCTTGCCGCTGTGCAGCAGCGCGGTCTTCAACGCCGCCTCGACCGCTTCAAAACCGGCGCCGCAAAGAACCGTTTTCCCCGGCTGCCCGGTCCAGCGGCCGAAAGTGATTTCGCCGAGCCACTCGCAGAGCCGCACCTTCAACTCGGTCGGATGCACGTCGCCCATCGCGTGCAGGAGCTTGCCGGCCTGCTCGAACAACGCGGCACGGACCACCGGCGCACCATGTCCGAGTCCCGCGACCGCAAATGCGCTCGTCAGATCAAGAAACCGGTTGCCGTCCGCGTCCCAAACGTTGACGCCCTCCGCGCGCTCCCAAAACACGGGAAACTCCGCATCGACAAACGTGACGTTGCGCGACTCCACTCGCCGCAATCGCGCCGCCAGCTCGCGCGAACGCGGGCCGGGGATTTCGGTGCGCAGTTCGGGGAGCATTCGAGAAATCTGCTGTAGCGGCGGTCTCTGCCCGCCCCTCTTTTTCTCACAACCCGCAACTCACAACCCGCATCCCACAAGGCGGTCATAGACCGCCGCTACAGTGGCCTATTTCCCGCCGCGCACCCGCCCATACAGCGCCGTGTATTCCGCGGCCGTGCGCGACCAGTTGAACTTCGCCGCGCGCAGCATCGCGCGCTGACGCAATGATTCCCAACGCGCCGGGTGCTCGGCGAGCAGCGGACGCGCGCGGCCGAAGACGGCGTCGAGCAGCGCGTCGGTCGTCGGTTCAGAGAAAAAAAACGCGTGCCCGTGATCGTGGCCGCCGGCGTCGTGACGATAATCATCGACAATCGCCGCGAGTCCGGCGCCCTTCGGCGCGACGGGCACCACGCCGTAGCGCAAGCCGCGAATCATCGCCGCGCCGACGCCGCGACCGCGCCCGAGCACGAGTTCAAAATCCGCCGCGGCGAGCAGGCTGTGCTCGAAGCGTGCGTCGAGATCCGCCGGCTCCTCGCGCACCAACGCCATTTTGCCGGGGAACTTCTTCGCCGCCAGCGCGAGCGCGATCTCCGTCGGCGAGGAAGGGTCGGGCGTCGGACCGGCGACGATCAGGCGCGCGTCGTCGCTGAGGATTTGGTCGAGCGTCGGAATGAAAAGATCGAGGTGCTCCGGCGGCAGCGCGCCGGGCGGACGACGCAGGATGAAGACCGGACCGACCGGCGCTTTCGCCAACTCCAGGCTGGCGAGAAAAACATTCGCGCTCGTCTTCTTGCCGCCGAGCGCGGCGGGCCGGTATTTGCGCGGGATGAGCTTGTCCGTCGAGGGGTTCCAGGCGGTTTCGTCCAGACCGTCCGGAATGCCGTGCAGACGGTTGGCGTGCTCGCGGAAGATCATGTCGAGGCCGCCGCCGTGCGCCGCGGTTTGCAACGCGAGCCGGTCGCCCGCGCCGTCCGCGACCACGGCGTCCGCGGCGAGGATGCCGCCTTTGAGCGCGTTCATGCGCCCGAAAAATTCGAGCTTGGTCGGCGTGAACCATTCCCAGCCGAGATTGAGCAGCCCGAACTGCTCGACGCCGAAGTTGCCCTGTGCCGCCAGGCTCCGGTCATCGAGCGTCAACACGCTGGCGAACGGCAACTGGCCGGAGCGCAGATAAGTGAGCGCCAGCGCGCCCGGCCAATCCTGGGCCTGCACGATGTCCGGCGCCGGGTTCAAGCGGCGGGCGAGTTCGACGACGAGTTTGGCGAACAGCGCGCCCGCCGCGAGATCGTCGTCCGCGATCGGCGGACGGCTCGCATCCTTCTCGAAATGGTCCGCCTGTTTGAACAAAAACACCTGCAACCCAAACGGCGACCGCGCCTCGAGGACTTCCACCGCGATCCGCGGATTATCGCCCAGCGTCGCGGCCACCGTCACGCCGGTCGATTTCGTTTTCACCGCCGCTTTTCCTTCCGCGTCAGCCGCCGCGGCGAGCGCCGCGCTGAACGGCGCGACCACGCTCACCTCGTGTCCGGCGCGCTGGAGTTCCGCCGGCAGCGCGGGCAGGCGCGCGGCGTGACGGCCCGCGGTGAGCGTGTTGTTGTCCGCAGGAAACAACGGCGCGGGGTCGGCAGTGACAAACAGGAGCTTCATGGGAAGAAGGGCTAAAGGCTAAGGGCTAAAAAGTAAAT
>CAXTRS010000192.1:0-9245 GCA_964246635.1 uncultured Chthoniobacterales bacterium
AGAGCCGCCAGAGCGCCGCGGCTTGACGCGTGACCAGGTGCGGCTGCTGATCCTTGACCGGGTCAGCGGGCAGACGACGCATGCGCGCTTCGACCGGCTTGGTGAGTTTCTGCGCCGCGGCGATCTCCTCGTCTTCAATTCCAGCCGCACGCTGCCGGCTTCCCTACAGGGCTGCGGCGCGCTGCACGGGCCGTGCATCGAGGCGCGGCTGGCGCAGCACCTTCCCGACGATGCCTGGCTCGTGCTGCTGCTTTGCCAGGGCGGCGACCCGTTTGCGTGCGGGCTGCGCGCCGGCATGGCGATTGACTTCGGCGCGGGACTCAGCGGCACCGTCGAAGCGCGCGACGAACGCATTCCGCGGCTGTGGAAAATGCGTTTCTCGAAACGCGGCACGGAGCTGATCGATCTCATCTATCAGCTCGGCCAGCCGATCCGTTATGAATACGTCTCCGCGCCGTGGGACCTCGATTATTACCAGACCGTCTATGCGAAGGAACCTGGCTCCGCGGAGATGCCGAGCGCCGGCCGGGCGTTTACCTGGAAACTGCTCTTCGAGCTGCGCCGGCGCGGCATCGCCATCGCGTATCTGAGCCTGCACACCGGCCTGAGCTCCTACATGGACGACGAGCTGGACCGGCAGCACCTGGCCTCGGAGGAAGAATATTTTCTGAGTGAATCGACGGCCGACGCTGTGCGACAGACCCGCGAGCGGGGCGGCCGCGTCCTCGCCGTTGGGACCACGGTGGTGCGGGCGCTGGAAGCCGCGGCCGAGGCCGGCGCGGGGTCGGTGGCGGCGGGTCATCGTTACACGCGGCTGCGGGTTACCGCGGGGCATCGCCTGCGCGCGGTCGATGGCCTGCTCACCGGCTTGCACGAACCCGAGGCGAGCCATCTCGATTTGCTGAGCGCGTTTCTGCCCGCGGACCTCATCCGCGTTGCCTACGAGGAGGCGGTGCGGCTGCGGTATCTCTGGCACGAGTTCGGCGATCTGAATCTGATCGTCTGACCCCAGACCGGAGCGGCTCTCAGAACCAGCGAAGCGCGCGCGCCAATTTTGCTTGCCCGCGCCAGCCGAAATTGCATACAAATTCTTTTCGCCGAGGTCGTCCCCCGCCTTCGCGACTCCCCGAAACGGAGGCTTCGGACCGGCACTTGTCCTCAGTCCCCAATTGCATGAACACCCCGAAAATCATCCTGCCCCTCCCGCGCCGGTCTCCCGTCGCGCCTTCCTCACCCGTGCCGCGGCCACGACCGGCGCGGCTGCCGTCGCCGGCACGGTCGCGTTACCGCATGTTTCCCGCGCCGCCGAGCCGATCAACATGCGCTTTCAATCGACCTGGCCGACGAAAGATATTTTCCACGAATACGCGCTCGACTTCGCCAAGAAGGTCAACGAGATGACCGGCGGCGAGCTCAAGATCGAAGTGCTGCCGGCCGGCGCGGTCGTGCCCGCGTTCGGATTGCTCGACGCGGTGTCGAAGGGCACGCTCGACGGCGGCCACGGCGTGGTCGCATATCACTACGGCAAACAAAACGCGCTGGCGCTCTGGGGCTCCGGACCCGCCTACGGGATGGATGCCAACATGCTGCTCTCCTGGCACAAATACGGCGGCGGCAAAGATTTGCTCGAAAAGCTCTACAAATCGATCAACGCCAACGTCGTCTCCTTCGTCTATGGCCCGATGCCGACGCAGCCGCTGGGCTGGTTCAAGAAACCGATCACGAAAGCGGACGATTTCAAAGGGATGAAATATCGCACGGTGGGCTTGTCGATTGATGTGTTCACCGGCATGGGCGCGGCGGTCAACGCGGTGCCCGGCGGCGAGATCGTCGCCGCGCTGGATCGCGGGCTGCTCGATGCGGCCGAGTTCAACAACGCGTCGTCCGACCGCGCGCTGGGTTTCCCAGACGTGTCCAAGGTCTGCATGCTCCAGAGCTACCACCAGAACGCCGAGCAGTTCGAAATTCTCTTCAACAAGGAAAAATACGACGCGCTGCCGGAGCGCATGCGCGCGACGATCAATTACGCGGTGGAAGCCGCTTCGGCGGACATGTCGTGGAAAGCCGTGGATCGCTACTCGAAGGACTACGCCGAGATGCAGAGCAAACAGGGCGTGAAGTTCTACAAAACGCCGGACGCCGTGTTGCAAAAGCAACTCGAAGTCTATGACCAGGTGGTCGAGAAAAAGTCGGCCGAGAACGCGTTGTTCAAGGAAATCGTCGAATCGCAAAAAGCGTTCGCCGAGCGCGCGGTGCGTTGGGAGCAGGACACCTACGCGAACCGGCGCATGGCGTTCAACCATTACTTCGGCAAGAAAGGCGCTGACGCCCCCGCGCCAGACGCGTCGAAGTCCGCGCCGAAGAAGGGCTAAGTTACCAATCGGAAAATACCGCCGCCGCCCTGCTTCAAAAACGGGGCGGCGGCAGTCATTTTCGTTCCCCTGTAGCGGCGGTCTCTGACCGCCCCTGTTCAACGCGATGGCCATGTCCAAAAGGCGGTCAGAGACCGCCGCTACAGCTTTGGGCAACATTCACCTCCGCATGCAACCCTTTCTCCTCTTCATCGACCGCATCTCCGCGTGGGCCGGCAAGGTCTTTTCCTGGCTCATCGTCGCCCTGATGCTCGTGGTCTGCGTGGAGGTCTTCAAGCGCTACATCCTCAACGCGCCGACCGCCTGGATCTTTGACTTCACCAACATGCTTTACGGCACGCTCTTCATGATGGGCGGCGCCTACACGCTCGCGCAAAACGGGCACGTGCGCGGCGATTTCCTTTACGGCTCGATGCGCCCGCGCCTGCAAGCGGCGCTCGACCTCGCGCTTTACTTCCTGTTTTTCATTCCCGGCATCGTCGCGCTGTTTTACGCCGGCTACGGCTACGCGCAGGATTCCTGGCGCATCAACGAGCACTCGACCGTCACCTCCGAAGGCCCGCCGATTTATCATTTCAAAACGGTTATTCCGCTCGCGGGTCTGCTGGTGATGATCCAGGGCCTCGCGGAAATCGTGCGCTGTTTCATCTGCCTGAAAACCGGCGAATGGCCGCCGCGGCTCAAGGACGTCGAGGAAATCGACGTCGTCGGCGAACAGCTCGCGGGCAGCAAATACGTCGATGAGGAGTCGCGCCAGATGGCGATGGAAAAAGCGCGCGACATCGACGAAGCCGCGCGCCAGCGCACGAGCACCACCGAAGGGGAGGAGACCGGACGATGAGCAGCCCAGTCCTCGGTCTGACCATGCTCGGCCTCATCGTGATCGCGATCATGATGGGCTTTCCCACGGCCTTCACGCTCATGGGCATGGGCATGATGTTCGGCTTCGTCGCGTTCTACGACCCGGGCGCGCCGTGGTATGCCAACCACATCTTCGACCTCATGGTCCAGCGGACCTACGGCGTGATGACCAACGACACGCTGCTCTCGATCCCGCTCTTCGTCTTCATGGGCTACGTGATCGAACGCGCGGCGCTCGTGGACAAAATGTTTTATTCGGTGCAGCTCGCGTTTCGCCGGCTGCCGGCGTCGCTGGCGGTGACGACGCTGCTTGTGTGCGCGTTCTGGGGCATTGCGTCGGGCATCGTCGGCGCGGTTGTCGTGCTCATGGGCGTCATTGCGATGCGGCCGATGTTGTCGGCGGGCTACGACGTGCGGCTGGCGTCGGGCGTCATCACGGCGGGCGGCACGCTGGGCATTCTCATTCCGCCGTCGGTGATGATTATCGTTTATGCGGCCATCGCGGGTCAGTCGGTGGTGAAGCTTTACGCGGCGGCGATGCTGCCCGGCTTTTTCCTCACGCTGCTCTATCTCATCTATATCGTCGCCTGGGCGCTGATAAATCCGAAGATCGCACCGGCGCTGCCGAAGGATAAATACAGCCTCCCCGTGCCGCTTTGGGTGCGCGAGCTTGGCGGCGGTTCGCGCGGCATTCTCCTCCGCATGCTCGGCGCGCTTTTTCAACCGAGCCGCCGGCCCGCCACGCGTCTCGACAACGGCCAACCCGTCACGGCGTTCGTGCTGTTGAAAAACCTTTCCGCTGCGTCGGTGCCGCTCGTGCTGACGATTGCCACCTTCGCAACGGCGTGGTGGTATGTCACGATCTACAGCGTGGGGGACGCCGGCACGCCGCCCGCCGCCGCCGTGAGCAGCGCGCTCCGACCCACGATTGAACCAGGCGCCGCCACCCCGGTGAGCGACGATGCGCCGCCGGAGGAGCTGGGCGCCGGCGGCTCCACTGCCGTGGAAACCGTGACCACAGCGCCCGGCGCTCCGCAAGCACTCGGCCTGGCCGACTCCGGCTACAAAGCCACCTCCGGGCACGTGCCCGAGGGTTTTCGGATGTGGTTTTGGATTTGCGCCGCCCTGAGCGCACTGGCGCTCGGCTTCTACTACTGGCGCATGGACGGCGAAGGGTTTGAGATTCTCAAAATGCTCCAGGTCTCCACGGTGCCGCTGGGCGTGCTCACCGTGGTCGTGCTCGTCGTCATTCTGCTTGGCATCACGACGGCCACGGAATCCGCCGCCGTCGGCGCGCTCGGCTCGCTTTATCTCGTGGCGATCGCGAAACACCGGCGTCTCGCGTTGTGGGGATCGCTCGTGGGCGCGGTGGTCGGCGCCGCGCTCAGCCTGGTGCATCCCGATCTGGAAGGGTGCATCGTCGCCATCACGCTCGGCGCGACGTTTGGCGGCACCGCGTTCGCGTTCTTCTCCGATCTGATGGGTACCCGCGCGATGTCCGCGATCCTCAAGCAGGCCACGTTTCTCACCGCAAAAACGACGGCGATGGTTTGCTGGCTGTTTCTTGGATCAGGCTTGTTCTCCGCGGTCTTCGCGTTGCATGGCGGGCAGGGGATCATCGAGCGCTGGGTTGTTTCGCTGAACATGACGCCGTTGCAATTCATGCTGCTGGCGCAGGTCATCATTTTCATCCTCGGCTGGCCGCTGGAGTGGACGGAGATCATCGTCATCTTCATCCCGATTTTCCTGCCGCTGCTCGATCACTTCCACGTGGATCCGCTGCTCTTCGGCACGATGGTCGCCGTGAATTTGCAGGCCGCCTTCCTGTCGCCACCGGTGGCGATGTCGGCGTTCTACCTCAAAGGAGTGTCGCCGCCGCACGTCACGCTCAACCAGATCTTCGCCGGCATGATGCCCTACATGATTATCGTGCTCCTCTGCCTGGCGATCATGTATGTCTGGCCGGGCATGACGCTGTGGCTGCCGAATTTCCTTTACGGCAACTAAACACGCGGCGGCCCCGTTCACCTGCGCGTTCAGTTCCGATTCGTCTTCATGGCTCAATCTTCTCTCGAAAAAGGCGAAGCGTTTCTGCGTGACAACGCCGGCAAGGAAGGCGTGCAGTCCACCGCGAGCGGTCTGCAATACACGGTGCTCACGCCCGGCACCGGCCGGAATCCCAAAGCGACGGACACCGTCCTCGTCCACTACCGCGGCACGCTGCTGGACGGCACGGAATTCGACAGCTCGTATCGACGTAACGCACCCATCGAATTTCCGCTCAACCAAGTCATCGCCGGCTGGACCGAAGGCGTGCAGTTGATGCAGGAAGGCGCGAAATATCGCTTCTTCATTCCGTCGAATCTCGCCTACGGCCGCCGCGGCGCCGGTGGCGCGATTGGCCCGGACGAAACGCTGATCTTCGAGGTCGAACTGCTCAAGGTGCGCTGAGGTTTTTCGTCGTCGCCGCCGCGGCCGCGAAGAATTCCACCACTCGCCGCTCCGACCAAATCGGCTTTCCGCGCACCGCGAAGTCGAGAAAGGCGACGTGCCCGCCGAACTCGGGCGCCTCGAAAAACAGACACGGGTTGGTCTCGGCTTCGGCGAAGGGGAACGACGCTTCCGCGAGAAACGGATCGTCGCGCGCGTTCAGCAGCAGCGTCGGCACGCTGATGGCGAGGAGGAACTGCCGCGCGCTCGATTGCTGCCAGTAGTCGGCGGCGTCGCGAAACCCGTGGAGCGGCGCCGTGTAGCGGTCGTCGAACTCTTGAAACGTGCGCACCGCGTCGAGGCCGTTCACATCGAATTGCCCCGAAAATTTCCGCGACTTCGTTTCCACTTTTTGAACGAGCGACCGCAGGAATCGCCGCAGGTAAACGCGGTTTCCCCGACGTTGATCCAACGCGCGCGCGCTCGACGCCAGGTCGATCGGCGCCGACACCGCTGCGGCCGCGACGACCGCGGGATGCGGCTCGCTTTCGCCGAGATACTTCAGCGTCACGTTGCCGCCGAGGCTGAAGCCGACCAGCGCGATCGCAGAATAACTCCCCGATGCCGCCGCGTGGCGAACGACCGTTCCGAGGTCGCCGGTCTCGCCGCTGTGATAAAAACGCGGCAAGCGATTTCCTTCCGCGCCGCAACCGCGAAACGTCCACGCCAGCGCGTCCCAACCAGCTGCATTCAACGCCGCGACGGTGCCGCGGATGTAATCCGCTTCCGCATTCGCTTCGAGACCGTGTGAGAGAATAACTAAACGTTCGGCGTTGCCGCTTCCTGCCCGGCTCCAATCGAGATCGAGAAAATCGCCATCCTCCAATTCGAGTCGCTCTCGTCGATAGGTGATTCCGAGCCGTCGGTGCAGCAGCCGCGGCAGGATCGTTTGCACGTGTCCGTTGCGCAGAAAGCGAGGCGGCCGGAACGCGGAAGGGACGACGGGCATCTGTAGCGGCCTGCCCCCCCGCGCCCCCCCCCCCCCCGCCCGCCCGCCCCCCGCCCCCCCCCCCCCCCCCCGCTACAGCAAAACGCCGTGCGACTTCACTCCACCGCATGGATCGTGTAGCCGCCGGATTTTTCGTCCGGCGCGAGCTTCAGCAGGCCACGCTTTTGTGCTTCGAGCAACAGGTCGTTGAACGAACGAAACCCGTGCGCGCGCTCGTTGAAACCGGGATTCCGCCGCTTGATCGCCTGCTTGACCATCGACCCCCAGATGGCTTCATCTGCCTCTCGTTCCTGGGTCAGGGCTTCGAGCGTTTCCAACACTTCATCGAGCGCTTTCTCCAGCGAAGGGCCTTGCGGCAACGCGCTGGCGTCTTTCTCCTGGGCGCCAATGGTCGGGGCTTTCGGAGCGGCCGCCGGCGCCGCCGCGGGCGCGCGAACCCGCCGCCGCGCGCGGGAAGGTTCCGCGCGCACGAGGTCGTCGTAATAAATGAACTCGTCGCAGTTGTTGATGAACAAATCCGAGGTCGAGTTTTTCACTCCGACGCCGATCACCGTCTTCGCGTTCTCGCGCAGCTTGCTGACCAAGGGCGAAAAATCCGAGTCGCCGCTGATGATGACAAACGTATCAACGTGCCCCTTTGTGTAGCAAAGATCGAGCGCATCGACGACCATGCGGATGTCGGCCGAGTTTTTGCCCGACTGCCGCACGTGCGGGATCTCGATCAACTCGAACGCCGCCTCGTGCAGACCGCGTTTGAAATCCTTGTAACGATCAAAGTCGCAATACGCCTTCTTCACGACGATGTGGCCTTTGAGCAAGAGGCGTTCGAGGACTTTTTGGATGCTGAATTCCGGGTAGCGGGCGTCGCGGGCGCCGAGGGCGATGTTTTCCAAATCCAGGAAAACCGCCATCGTCGAGTCGTCGTCGTGATCTTGAGGTTTCATCGTGCAGTCTCTACATAGCAGGCTCCGCGCGCCCATGCCATTCGCAGCCGACGCGGGTCAATCGGTTACGCCCACCGTGAGCTCGTCCCCGACGCGCAGCCGCCCGCCGCTTTCCGCGAAAACGTTTTGGCCGAAGACCACGCCCTGGCCGTCGGCCGCGCGCCGGTAGAGCGCCAACGTGCGCAGCGGCTCCTTGCCCTCCGCGATGCCGGTGGCCTGATTGATCGTCGGCACGATGCAGCGCACGCAAGGCCCGGCGTGACGAAACGTGACCCCGCCGGCGCGGAAAATTTTCCAGGTATCCTCCGCGTGCGGAGCCTCGCAGCCGGCTAGAACGACATTGGGTCGGAACCGATCCATCGGCAGCGCGTCGTCCAGCCGGCGATTCAGCTCGGCGAGCGACGCTTCGGAAATCACGAGGACCGGGAACGCATCGACAAATGACACGTCTGTCGCCGGCAGCGCCGCTTGGTGCTCCGCCGGAATTCGCTCGCGCGGCACCGGCCGGCGGAACGCGGCACCCGCGCGCATCAATCGGCAGCGCCGCCCGAGCACCTCGCTGAACCATGCCGCCGCTCCGTCGCCCGCGTCCTCCGCCGCGACGGTGTCGCGCCAGACGACCACCGAACGCGCGGCGGCGCCGTCGGTTCGCTCTGGGTGATGCAGCGGCACCTCGCATTGCCCGTTGCCGGGTGCGCGCAGGAGCAACGCGT
Organism: uncultured Chthoniobacterales bacterium; assembly: GCA_964246635.1. Classification (GTDB taxonomy): domain Bacteria; phylum Verrucomicrobiota; class Verrucomicrobiia; order Chthoniobacterales; family SZAS-18; genus JAFAXH01. Next base: position 8,330 of record CAXTRS010000192.1, read on the forward strand.
TGTTGTCGCTTAGTGTCGTCTCGACCAGCGCCAGCCGCGGCGCGTTGCGTTGCGTTAAAAAGCCGGTGGTTTCGTCAATGACCATGAACGCGCGATCGTGCGTCAGCCCGCGCATGCCGACCGCCGACTCCGACAGCGAAATCCCGCGGCAACCTTTCACGGGATAGACAACGAGCTGGGAAATTCGTGGCATCGCGGAATCATTGTCGAAGCGGAGCGGGCCACGGTAAAGTGAATGTTCCCAACATGGGCGCATCCTCGAGCCACGACGAGCAGCCGGCAGCTTGTTCCAACCGCCGAATCGGCAGCTACTACGCGCTCGCCAGTGCGTTGGCGGCGATCGGCAGCCTCGCCGCATTCCAGTCCTGGTGGAGTCTGCTGCTGCTCTGGCCCGCGACCGCCCTCGGGTTGGCAGCCGCCGGCTATTTCCGGCTCGGACCGGGGATTTATCGGAAAGCCAACGGCAAAATCCCGCTGCTTAGCCAAGGGTTCTTTGCCCCCGCATTGGTCGGGCAGCATCTCTCGCATTGGCACTACCGCCGCCAATGTCTCGCCTGGGATCGGGCGGCCGAGCGGGTGCTCATCGGCCGCCAGCTCAACGCCGCCGAAGCGGCCCGCGCCGTCGCGGAAGAACACGTGACGGCGGTGCTCGATCTCACCGCGGAATTCTCCGAATCCGCGCCTTTTTTGTCTCTGGCGTATCGCAATCTGCCCATCCTCGACCTCACCGCGCCGACGCCTGCCCAGCTCCAGGAGGCCGTCGCATTTCTAGATGAACACGCTCGCGCCGACGGCACCGTCTATGTCCACTGCAAGATCGGCTACTCCCGCAGCGCCGCGGTCATCGGCGCCTGGCTGCTGGCGAGCGGCCGCGCCGGGAACCCCGCCGCCGCCGTGGCCGCCATGCGCGCGGTGC
>CAXTRS010000193.1:0-9179 GCA_964246635.1 uncultured Chthoniobacterales bacterium
GGCTCTGGGTCGTCGAAGGCGTGGGCGTCGGCGTCGGCGTCGGGGTAGGTGTCGGCGTTGGGGTAGGTGTCGGCGTCGGCGTGGGAGTCGGGGTAGGCGTGGCAGCTGTTACAGTGATGGTGCCCGTCATCATCGCTCCATGCACCCGGCAGTAGTAGGCATAAGTGCCGGCCGTCGCGAAAGTGAAGGAATACGTCGAGCCGTTGTTTTTTATCCCGGAATCGAATATCCCGTTGGGAGTATTGGGATTTCCAGACGTTGCGCTGTGATTGTTGGCCGCCCAAGTCCATTTGACCGTGTCGCCGGCCGTGATGCTGACCGTCTTGGGAGAGAAGGAGTTCCCCGAGCCCCCAACGGTGACATTCGTCGTCGCAGCGCGAGCTAGCGTCGGGAGCAGGAGAGCGATCAGAGCGAACAGTCGGAGATACATTTAGGTAATGCTGGGGAGTGCTTGCGAGAAGTGAAGCCGACGTGACGATGCCAGACAGAGCCGCTGTTGAGCGGCGGAAACTCGCCACGGAAGATAGTGTGCAAAACGACACATTACAGGATGAAAAAGCGCAGTTACGTCACTCTTCCACTGCCGCGCGGGACTGCTGCCACCAAGTCGCCAGCAGCGCCGCAGCCGCCAACGCGGCCACGAACCAGAGCGCATGTTGCGCGAGCGCGGCGACGAGCGCATCCAGCGGGTTCGGCCAAGAGAAGGCGCGCTCGCCGAGCCACGTCAGCGCGGCGATGCCGCCGAACGCCGCGCCCGCCAGTCGCGCCAGCGTATAAAAGCGGGTGCGGCTCAGCAACAACAGCCAGGGAATCGTGAGGGCCACGACGACGAGCTGCATCAGCTCGATGCCGACGTTAAATCCGAGAATACTCAGCGCCATATACCAAGGCGAAAAACCAAACCCGGCGATGGCTCCAGCGAACGCCAGACCGTGCACCAAGCCGAAGCCAGCGGCGATCCACGGTTCGCGTCCGGGAAAAAGCGGACGGATCGCGTGCAGCGCTGAAACGAGAATGGAAACCGCGATGAGAATCTCGACCGGTTGCGCGGGCAGCCGCACCCAGCCAAGCGCGCCGACGGCGAGCGTGATCGAATGCCCGATCGTGAACGCCGTGACGATCTTGAACAACTGGATGAGGCTGCGCTTCCAGCCGCGAAAATGATCCCACCGGCCATTCACCGCGAGCAGCGGTGCGGGCAGCAACAGCACGAGCAGAAAGAGCAAATGATCGGTGCCCTCGGCGATGTGTTCGCTGCCGAGATGCAACACCGACCGGAAACCCTGCCACGCGCTGCCAGCTGTGCGATCCACGGCCACCGATTTTGTCAGAAACTGGATCATCCCGATAGCTTCAGGCTGCTGGGTGGCAAAGCGCGCGTTGTTCCAGTCGTTGCGAACGAATACGAACGCGCGGTGGTTGTTCACCTCGTGCGCAATGACGTCATAGTTCAACGTGAACTTCCGCAGCGGCGCGCCGTCCGGCGGACGCAGCCAGACGTGCGCGACCAAATCGACCGGCTGCTCGTCCAGCCGCACCGCCAGATCGTCGAGCACTTCGACGCTCCACGGCCGACCGTCCGGCGCCACCGGATGCACGTGTGCCTTGAGGTAAGCCTTCATCGCCGCCGCGTGTTGCGGGAGCACCTCAGCCGGCGCGGCAGCCAGCGGCTGGCCGAAGCCAAGTTCGAGTTCAACCAGCGGCATCACCAGCTCGGCCGTCACGCCGTCGCGGTGAAAGTCGAGCAACACCGCGGTGTTCGGCGATGGATGCGCCAGCGTGCGCGCGGTCGATAAGACCAGGCAACCCACGACAATCCACCAGCTCCGGAGGAGCCAGAAGGTTTGGCGACGAAGAAGCAGCGCGCTCATTTTCCAACGACTCGGGACCTTTGCTTTCTATGGCTTCGTCACACGGAGCCGGGCAAACTCGCTGGCGCCCGAGGTATTGGGAATCGTCGCGGTAATGATGTAATAGCCGGTGTCACCGGGCGCGCTCGTGATGGTCACCCCGTTCTGGCCGTTCACCGCGGTAGTCCAGCTACCGGCGAGATCGGAAGAGTATTCAACCGCCCAAGTCACGTTGCCCAAATTCGCCGTCACGTGGAAGGTAAGGACCAAGGCTCCATTCGCATCCACCGTTGCCGCGGGCAGAATGCTCGTGCTCGCGACCGTGGGATTCCCGCCGAGGACGAACTCAAGGAGCAGGGAGATCCCGTCGCCGTCGGAGTCATCCGTCGCTGCGGCGCCGGTGAGCTGATAAGTCGCGAGGAAGTCGGCGTAAGGATCATCCACCGTGAGGATCGCGGTCGCGCTCTTCGTCAATCCACCCGTGCTGATGACCCAGACGGAGTAAGCACCCGCGTCGCTGGAGGCGGCCGAGGCAATGGTATAAGAGGAAGCCGTTGCCCCGGAAATTGCGACGCCGTCCTTGAACCATTGATAGCTCAGCGTCGCTGTGCCGGTGCCGGCAGAGGCGGCGGTAACAGAGAGCGTCGCGCTGCTGCTGATGGTGGCAGTTTGAGTCGCCGGCTGCGCGCTGATGGTTGGCGGCCGCACGGTCGTCGAGATCGTCGTCGAGCCATAAGCCGCGCCGTAGTCCGCCAGCTTGTCGCGCACGAGGCCGTGATCGTGGTAGCTGCTCATGTCGTAAACGCCGCCCTGCACGCTGAACTCGATCCACAGCCGCGGGCCATCGACCCGGAAGTAGTTGTTGCTGGCGCGCATCAGCGTGTTCGAGCCAGCGTAGCCGACGTAGGTTTCCGCCAGGGCTTGCGGACTTTCGTAGATGGCGAGCAGTTCGGCGGCGATCGACGGCGCGAGGTAGTTGACCCAGGCTTCGAGGTAGCTGCGCACGTAGGCTTGCTGGGTGGACGTCAAGGCGCTGTAGAGCTGGCCGCGGCCAGTGGTCGGATAGGATTTCGGCTGATTGGTATCATGATTGGAGGTAGAGCCGGGACCCGTCCCATTGGCGCCGAAGACCACGTCGGAAAAGGTGCCGGAAAGCAGCGCGGAAGTCGTCAGCGTGGGGCGCAGGCTTTCCAGGATGGATCGTTCGGCCCCGAGCGGCGCGTAGGTGCCAGTGGAATCCGTCCAGGAGTTCGGCTCGTTGCCGGCGAAGATCGGGGTGCCGCTCGTGTAGTCTCCGTTGTAGGTGATGTTATAGGCCAGATGGTGACCGCCAAACTGGAAGGTCCAGGGTGCAGAGGTGGAGGGTGCGCCGACAAACGCGATGAAGTATTTGTTGTAGCTCCACATGCTGCTCGTGGTGCCTTTGGCATTGGGCACCTCGCCGGAGATGTAGCGGTCGGCCGCGCGCACGTCGTCGAGCAGCTTTTTGCCGGTGGTTGAAAGCGCGGTGGAGGCGACGGCGAGCGCGTTGGTTTGATTGGTCGCGCTCAGCCCGGAGAAGATCAGTCCGTTGCGGGTGGTGCCGCTGTAGGTGGTGCTCACCGGGAGGTTCGACCAGACTTCCACGTTGGCGAGCGTGAAGTTATAGAGGCAGGAAGTATTCAGTGTCGTGCCGCTGGCGGCATCAATCGGCGTTTTCTGAGTCGAGGAGAGCGGCGCCATGAAGGCGTTCGCCGCGGCGGTCACCGCCGCGGTGTTCGCGGAGTCTGCCTTGGCTGGCACCGGAGCCAGCCACCATGCCGCGGCGGCCGCAGCGGTGGCGACGATGGGGAAACCCGCCCTGACGCGCCGCCGGCGGCCGATGGCAGACTGATTGGCTGGCTGCGGGGATGTGAGGGGGGACGGCGACATAAGAACAACGGCTGGTTAACGGATGATGACACTCGCTGCCCCGAAGTCGTAGAAATATCGGGGACTGCGCGTATAGCGGCCCGGATTCGCGGTGTCGGGGAAATAGTAGAGCCAGTGGTTCAGATTGAAGTCGTAGAGGTAAGGCCAGAGCGACGGGCTGGTAAACCACCAACTGTTGCTGGTGAAGTCGTAGAGATAGGCCGTGCTGTTGCCGCCGTCGATGAAGTAGAGGAAGCCAGCGTCGAAGTGGTAGAGATACGGGAAGTAGGCGTAGGTATAGTAGCCGAAGATATTTCCGTTCGAAAACGCCAGGTAGTAAACGTCGTTGCTCAGCGCAGCCTCGCCGGTGAAGAACGCCGGGTGGCTGGTCCCGCCGTTCCCGTCCACGGTGAGAGTCGCGGCCGAGCTGGTGACAACACCATAGGGACTGGTGACTTTCACGTAGTAGGAGCCGGCGTTCGCCGCAGTGGCGGAGGAAACCGTGTAGGAGGCGCTCGTCGCGCCGGAGACAGCGGTGCCGTCCTTATACCATTGGTAGGTCAGCGTGCCGGTGCCGGCCGCGGTCACCGAGAAGATCGCGCTGCCGCCGGAGGCGACCGAAACCGAAGCTGGCTGGCTGGTGATCGTCGGCGAGGTGGAGCTATCGGCAGCGCCAAACTCCGCGCCGTAGTCCGCGATCTTGTCGCGCCAGAGCGTGTGGTAATGGACCTGTGACGAATAAACGACACCCTGCTGGACGATGAACTCTATCCAGACCCGCGGCCCATCGACGCGCAAGTAGGAACGCTGGGTCGAGGTGCCGGAAGGATTCGCCGGAAAACTGGCCGTGCCGCTCGTGCCCACACCGTAGCCGACATAGGTTGCGTTCAAGGCCGCGTCGCTCTCGTAGTCTGCCAGCAGCTTGGCAGCGATGTCGGAGGCTTGGGTATTTACCCACGCTTCGATGACGGCTTTGACGTAGTTCTTTTCGGTGTCGGTCAACGCCGTATAAAGGGCGCCGCGCCCGCTGGTCGGATAAGCCTGCGGAAAGTTCCGGTCGTAACCGCCAGTGCCGTTCGGTCCATGAACGACATCCGTGAACGTGCCGCTTAGCTTCGCCGCTGACGCTACGTTGCTATCCGCCTGGATTGCCTGAGCCAGATTTTGCACCGCGGCGCGCTGCGCCTCGAGCGGCGCGTGCGCCACGCCGTTGGCGGTCCAGTTCGGCGGCTCCACGCCGTCGAACTCGGGTGTCGCACTGATTTGGGGACCGTTATAGGTGATGTTGAAAGCCAGATGGTGTCCGCCGACCTGCAGCATCCACGGCGAAGTGGTCGAGGGCGTTCCTAGGAAGGCGATATAATAATTCGCCGAGCCATAGCCGCCTTGCGAGGCGCCGAGCAGGTCGTCCGCCGCGCGAATTTCGCTGAACAACGTGTAGCCGCTGGCGCTGAGGGCAGTCTGCATCACGGCGAGCGCGGCGTTGAGCTGCGTGCTCGAGAGATTGCCCAGCTTCAGCCCATTCCGGGCGGGGCCGGGCAGGTTCGACCAGACCTCGGCGTTGGACAGGGTGAGACTGATTTCCAAGGCGCTGATCTGGGAGTTGGAGAGCGTGCTTTTGAAGGCATTGGCCGCGTTCACCACGCTGGCGGTGTCGGCGCGGGCGGAGACCGCGACGAGCAGCGCGGCGCAAACGGAAAGCACGGCTCGGATGAGCGAACGGCAACGGAGCTTCATGGAATCGCGGTTTTAAAGGGACAGATGCAGCCGGGCGCAAACAACGGCTCGGGCGCGCGCTCACATAAGATCCGTTTCGCCCCCAGCGTCATGTTAAGGAGTGTTAAGAAACGGCCGCTCCGATTGACCCTGCTTCAGAACGGCAACTATCCTTCGAGACCCGCACACCGGAGTGCGTGATTCATCATGCACCGACGCCCGCAACAAACCGCCGTGGAAGCGGGTTTTCTCGCCTTGCTGGCGGGGTTGTGCGTCCTGCTCGCGGCGTTGCAATACCACTGGACGGGCGAGTTGGGCCGCGCCGCGGCGGCGCGGATGCGCGCGGGGCTGGGCGACGGAGCGCAACAACTGGCGCGCGCGTTCGATGCGGAGCTGGCCGAGAGCTGCAACGCACTCGTGCCGCGGGGTGAGGAATTGCCATCGCGCGGCCGCGAAGAGGCGCACCTCGAGCGGCTGCGCGCCTGGCTCTCTGGCAAGCCGCGGCCGATTTTCCGCCGGCTGGCGGTGGCGGTGCCGGAGGGCGGCGGGGGCGAGCCGAGATTGTATTGGCTCGACGAGAAATCCCAGCGTCTCCTGCCCGCCGAGTGGCCGGTCTCCTGGACCGCGCTGCGCGACAATCTCTCGCGCAAAACCGCGCCCCGCGGCTCGCCGCCGTTTGCAAACCCGACCGGCGCGCTCATCGAGTTTCCGATCTTCGGTGACCCCCGGCAGACCGGCGGGCCGGAGAGCGAAAGCGAATGGATGATCCTGGAGCTCGACCTCGACTACGCGCGCACCACTTGGCTGCCGGACTTGGTGCGGACGTATTTGAACGCCGAGGAAGCGCCGGCGTTGCACGACGTCATCGTCCGGACGCGGCAACCGCAGCCGGAGGTGCTGTTCGCCACCGGCGGCCGCGAGCCCGAACGCGGCGCGAGCGTGGTTTCACTCTCGTTTAACCAGCAAGGCCGCGCGGAATCGGACCGCCGCGCGCGGGAGGTCAGCGCCCGCTGGGTGCTCACGGCGTGGCACCCGCCGGGCGTGCTCGAAGCCGCGGTCTCCGCCTCGCGCCGGCGCAACCTCGTGCTGGCCTGCGTCTTGATTGGGCTGGTGCTGGCGAGCGGCGTCGCGCTCGTGGGCCGCACCCCCCGCGCGCGCGGGCGGGCGGGGGCGGCGGTGCGGGTCGGGGGCCGCGGCTGGCCCGCGCGGCGCCCGCCGCTGACCGTGATCCGCGGTGCGGCGCACAACCTCGCCCGCGGCGTCGTGCGCGCGCCGGCCCGCGTCGAGCAATACGCGCGGCTCATCGTGCAGCACGCCGACGGGCTGACCGGCATGATCGAGCAGGTGCTCGAACTCGCGGCGGCAGAGAAAAAGCAGGCCGCGTCCGGGCCATACGCGCCGGTGGCGCTGGCGGAAATTTTGCGCGCCGCCATCGCCGCCACGACGCCCGACACCAGCGCAGGTCGCTGCGAGGTGAACGCCGACATCCCCGCCGACCTGCCGGCGGTGAACGGCGACGCCGCCGCGTTGCGCCGCGCGTTCCAAAATCTGCTCACCAACGCGGCCAAACACGGCGGCGGCCGCGACGGCTGCTGCGCGATCCGCCTGACAGCGAAGTGCGTCAACGGCACCGCCGCCGTGCCGGCGCTCGAAGTCGAGATCGCGGACCGCGGGCCCGGCATCCCCAGGGAAGAGCAGGCGAAGATTTTTCAGCCGTTTTATCGCGGCGCCGCGGCGCGGGAGCAGGAGACGCGCGGCAGCGGTTTGGGCTTGAGCCTGGTGCGCGAAATCGTCGAGGCGCACGGCGGCAGCGTGTCGGTGCGCAGCCGCCGCGACGAGGGCGCGACGTTCACCGTGCGCCTGCCCTTCCTGGGGGCAGAGGAAACCGCGCATTTATCAACGCGATGATTCCCCGCCTTCTCCTGGTGGAAGACGAGCCTGGGGTGGCGCTCATCATCGACGATTTGTTGACCGCGCAAGGCTACGCGGTCGAGAGCGCGGCCGACGGCAAAACCGGGCTGCGTCTCGCGACGGAAAACGCCTTCGACCTGCTGATCCTCGATGTCATGCTGCCCGGCGGCGTGAGCGGCTTCGAGATTTGCCGCGCCGTGCGCGAGCGCGGCTTCGACGGCGGGAATTTGTTGCTCACCGCGCGCGGCCAGCTGCCCCGCCGGGTCGAGGGATTGCGGCTCGGCGCGGACGATTATCTCATCAAGCCGTTCGACTCCGACGAGCTGCTCGCGCGCATCGCGGCGCTCTTGCGGCGGGTGCATGGTGCCGGGCTGACGCCGGTGGCGCAATACCGCTTCGGCGACGTGACGGCCGATTTCGCGCGCGGTGAATTTTTCAAAGAAGCCACGCCGGTGCGCCTCGCGGCGAAAGAAGCGGAACTCCTGCGCTTGCTCATCAACCATCGCGGGCAGGCGCTGTCGCGCGAGAGCATTCTGCGGCAGGTCTGGAAAGACCAGCCGTTCATCACGCCGCGCACCGTCGATGTGCACATCGCCTGGCTGCGCGGCAAGCTCGAAGACCAGCCGCAGGCGCCGCGGTTCATCGTCACCGTGCGCGGCGAAGGTTATCGCTTCGATCCGTGAGTTCCGCTCTCCCCGTCGCGCGCGCTTTGCTTTCGACAGGGACAGCCCGCATGCCTGCCGAGAGAAAGGGGCTATCTCCAGAATCTCGCTCTTTTGCCTCAGTGATGCGCTCGCTGCCACCCTCTGAAGGGGGGCGCGGCACAGCGCGACTCCAGAGCTGACTCGGGACACCTTTCTCAAACCAACACCTTCCGTTCGCTTTCTCGCCAGCTCACCACCTTTGGTTGTTTGTTGACGCCTGCCGGCATGGCGAGGTGTGATTTCTGCTAACCCAATGCGAATGCCTGCCGCACTGCCACAGAAACAACATCGCCCGAGCCTTGAATTATCCTTCCGCACAGCGTTCGCTCTGGCACTGCTGCTCTCCCTCCCCGCACGCCCTACGACCCACGCAGCGCCGGCGCTGACCTTTTCGAGCGGGATCGATGCCTATCAGACCGACGCCTGCACAGTCGGTTGGTCCTTCCTCGTTACCTCGCCGATTCTGGTCACGGCTCTCGGCTACTATGATGCAAACGCCAATGGGCTGGGTTCATCGCACGAGGTGGGACTCTGGAGCGCAGACCAGAGATTGCTTGCAACCGTCACCGTCCCCGCCGGAACAGGCGCCTCGCTCGTGAGTGGATTTCGCTACAGCGGCCTTGCTCCGCTTCTTCTCGATGTTGGCACCTACTACGTGGGCGGCCTGCTGATTCCTGTGGGCTCAGTTGGCAGTCCCGGCAACGACCCTGTTGCTCTCGATGTGCAAGGCTTGGCCACTGGAGCGGAGATCACGTATGACTCGCGTCGTTATGCCCTTGGCAACCAGTTGGAGTTTCCGGCGACCGTGGGGTTCAGCACCAACGGATACTTTGGCGGAAATTTTCAATACGCCGTGGTCCCGGAGCCGTCGCCAACCGCTCTACTGTTCCTTGGAGTGGCTTATGGGGCTTATCGCTGGACTCGCAAGCAACGGGTTAAGCAGGGTTCGGTGTAGCAGCCGACAAACATGGTAGCGTCAACCCAAAGCGCAGGGTAAAATTTAAGGCAAGCTGGAGTTAGCCTTAGACTCTCGCTGTTTCTGGAGAACAGAAAAGAGCTGGGAAAGAGTGCGATTCTTAGACTGACCCCGATTGCCCCCGGCGAAATG
>CAXTRS010000194.1:0-9163 GCA_964246635.1 uncultured Chthoniobacterales bacterium
CAAATTTCCTTCTTCTTCCTCCCCCCAATTCATGAACGAAAAATCCGCCGGCCCAGCGCCGGGAACTCCCGCCCCCGCCCCGGCCGACGCCTCGTCTCCCTCCGCCGCCGGTGGAGCGATGCCCGCACCGGCAGGACCTCCGCCGGGAGCAGCAAAACCCGGAGCCGGCGCGGCGGTCGCAGGCGGCGCCATGGGCATGCCGGAAATGACCCCGCTGAGTTGGGGAAGAATTTTCCGCGGCGGCTGGTGGCTCGTCAGCGCCGCGAAATGGATCGTGCTGCTCTACGCGGTGCTCTACCTGGCCAACGGCGCGGCGCCACGGCTCACCGCGGTCCTCTTCGGCCAGCTCACCACGCAAATCCCGGCGCTCGCCGGCAAGGCGGAGAACCCGCAGGTCGTCGCCCAAGCCAACGCCACGAAAGACCAACCCAACCCGGAACTGGCTCGCACGGAGGCGAAGCGCACGTTCGTCTATTGGCTGACGGTGACTGTGCTCACGATCGTCGTCGGCATCGCGATGAAGCTCGCGTGCGTGAAGATGGACTGGCTGATGACGTCGTATCTCCAGCGCAAAATCTTCGAGAAAATCATCCGGCAATCGCCGGATTTTTTTAACAAGAACCAGCCCGGCGAGCTGACGATGACGGTCAACCAATTGACCATCGAAGCCGAGATCACCCTGCGCACGATCATGCTCGAGCCGGTGCTGCAGCTCCTCCTGCTCATCGGCACCGCGGGCTTGCTGCTGTTTAGTTTCTCGGAGGTCGGCGAGGGGCCGGGCATCCCGCTGGCGTATCGGCTCCTGCTGCTGGGCGCGGCGTTGCTCTCGCCGTTTCTCGTCACCCGGCTCGGCGGGCAATTGCAGAGTTCTTCCACCGGCTTGCGCGACCGCATGCTGGCGCTGTCTGGGTTGGTGACTGGCGTGCTCCAGTCGCCGGAGGAAATCCAGGCGTTGCGCGCCGAGCCGGTCTTCATCGGCAAACACGCCGAGGCGGTGCGCCGCATCAGCGAGGCGCGCATGCGCCAGAGCGGCACGGTGGAAACGATCAACGCGCTCAACAACCTGCCGACGCTCATCGCCGAGGCGGCGTTTCTGGGCTTCGCGCTTTACCTCGCCTTGAGCAGCCGCGGGTCGGCCAACGTGGGCGCCGTCGTCTCCGTCGCGCTCTTGGCGCCGATGTTTATGAGCCCGGTGCAGGCGCTGGCGAGTTTTCTCATCATGGCGCGCACCTCCTGGCCGAGCATCGACGCCACGCTGAGCCTGATCGACGCGCCCAACCCGACGATGGACAAACCCGGCGCGCTGGAAATTCCGACTGTCGAGCCGACCTTGGAATCGCGCGACGTCGTCTTCGCCTACCGGCCGGAACTGCCGCCGGTTTTCCGCGGGCTGACGTTTTCCGTGCCGCCGGGAAAAGTCACCGGCCTCGTCGCGCGCATGGGCCAGGGCAAGACCACGTTCTTCCGGCTGGCGTTGCGCTTCTACGATGCAGGAGAGGGTCAGATCCTGCTCGGCGGCCGGCCCACGACGGATTTCACCCTGGCCAGCCTGCGCCGGCACGCCACGATCATGTCGCAGTTCCCCGCGTTTTTTCACGACACCCTGCGTGAAAACCTGCGCCTCGCGAAGCCCGACGCAACCGACGAAGAACTGGTCGCCATCTGCCGGCGCACCGGCATGTGGGACATTCTCGTCCAGCGGCTGGGCTCCGATCCGTTGAACGTCGATTTCGCCGGCGGCCGCAAGCTTTCCGGCGGACAGAAAAAGCTGCTCGCGCTCACCCGCTGCCTGATGCGCGACCCGACGTTCCTGTTTCTCGACGAGCCGACCGCGGGCATGGACAACATCGAAAAGTTCCAGCTCCTGCCCATGTTGCGCGAGGCCTGCCAGGGCAAAACGGTGATGGTGATCGATCACGACATCCATTGGCTGCTGCGCTTCTGCGACCACTTTATCGTGCTCGACCAAGGGCGCGTTGCCGAGCAGGGCAGCGGCCCCGAGCTGCTCGCCGCCGACGGCTTGCTGCACCATCTCCATCAGGAAGCTGAAGCTCCATCGGATGCAGGGACAGCCACTGGTGACACGTCGCAGCCGCTGCCGACAATGGCGGGCGCAACACCGATGGCTATCTGATTGTAAAACCTTCCGAGCCGAGCGTTTATTCCAGACGAACTCACCGAGTGAGTGCGTGCCGTCGGACGCCGGTGGGTCAACACAACCCAAACCCAAAAAAGAGAAAGAACCCCCGTTATGCCAGCAGAAGAAGCACCGGTCGGAAAAAAAGCGGAAGGCCAAGTGAAACCCGAAGAAATCGGCAAGACCGAAGAGGCGCCCGCGAGCGGCGCGGAGGAGGAAGTCGGCGGCCGTTATCGTTATCACAACATCGTGATCTGTCCCTACTGCCACGGTCGTAACCACATCATCGAAAGCTCCCGGCATTACAACTACTACAGTTGCTTTCGCTGCGGCGGCACGTTCTTCAAATAAGGAGCCAGCCGGCCAAAAATTCGCGCGCGAAAAAGCTCGTCGGCGAATTGCAAAACCGGCAAGGTCAAACGTTCAACCCTCAACGGTCGGCGCGCTCGCGCCGGTTCAAAACGGCACGAGCCGCCGGCCGCTAAAACCAAACCCAACAAACTCAGTCACCTCACTAACTATATGGCAGAAGAAATCAAAGCGACGGTTGGCCGCAAAGTGGAACCCGGCGCCGACACCAGCAGCGTCGGCGAGACCGCCAAGACGATGCAAGAAGCCTCGGGCGGCGACGAAGTGGGCGGCCGCGCGCTGCGGCAAAACCTCGTCATCGATCCGAACTGCGGCGCCGCGTGTTTCATCATCGAAGACACAAATCAGTATCGGATGTATCGCTGCTCGAACTGCGGCGGTCTCTTCTACAAGTAAGACCAGGGAAGCCCGGCGTCGCTGGCTGGCCGATCCAAAAAAGTCGCAGTTGGCGCCCGCGCGCACGCAACACCCGGCGCAGGATGGACTGAACGTCTTTCCTGCGCCGTTTTGCGTGCAGCCCCGGCAGGGGCGCAAGAGCCCTAGCCCACGGATGGAGACGTGGGTTTTGGTAGAATCAAGAACCCAGCCCCGGCAGGGGCGGAAGAACAATCGCGCGGATTAGTTCTTGGGCGACGCCATGGTTCTTACGCCCCTGCCGGGGCTTAAACATTTTTGTGTCCGTTCCCACGGCTCCATCTGTGGGCTAGAGTTCTGTCGCCCCTGCCGGGGCTTACTCAAACGCGGAACATTTTTCATCTAACGCGACATACCGCACCAACGATGTCCACCGCAGCAGGAACTACCACTGGCCTCGCCGGCGAGTTGCGCCAGTATCTGGCGTTGCGCGGCGGCGCCGCCGTGGCCGAAGCCTCCGCGCCGCCGCTGACGCTCGGCGATTACCGCCGGCTCGGCGGACAGGCGCTCGCGGCGGGCGAGACGTTTCTCGCCTACGACATCGTTTCCGAAGGGCTGCGGCTCGACCCCGCCGACCTGCGCCTGCTTCAGCTCCAGGCGCTCGCGCTCGCGCGCAGCGGCTCGCCGCAAAAAGCGAACGCCGTCCTGCGCCAACTCCAATCGAGCGGCCACCGCGACGAGGAAACGCTCGGCCTCCTCGCGCGCACGCACAAAGACCTCTGGCAGCTCGCCGATGACCCGGAGGAAAAACGGGCCGAGCTGCGTCGCTGCTTCGAGTTGTATCACGAAGCCTACGGGCTCAACCGCGGGTATTACGCCGGCATCAACGCCGCCGCGATGGGCCTGCTTCTCGGCGAAACGGACACCGCGCGCCGGCTCGCCCGCGAAGTCCTCGCGCTGTGCGAAACCGGCGAGTGCGGCTCCGAAGATTATTGGACCGAAGCAACCCGCGGCGAGGCGGCGCTCATCTCCGGCGACACGGAAAAAGCGGCGCTGCACTACGGCCGCGCCGGCCAGCTCGGCCGCGGGCGTCACGCCGACCTGAGCTCCACCCGCCGCCAGGCGCGGCTCCTGTGCGAGCATCTGTTCGGCGCGTCGGAGCGCATGAAAATGGATCCGCACTTCGGCGTGCCTCACGTGATCGCGTTTTCCGGTCACATGATCGACGCGCCGGATCGCGCGGCACCGCGCTTTCCGCGCGAAGCCGAGGCCACCGTGCGCGCGGAGATCGATGCACAACTGGAAAAGTTGAATGCCGGCTTCGGCTACTGCGCGGCGGCGTGCGGGGCGGACATTCTCTTTATCGAAGCCATGCTCGCGCGGGACGCCGAGGTCCACATCGTCCTGCCGCTTGCGGAAGAAGTGTTTCGCAAAACCAGCGTGGAGCGTGGACCGGACGCGGAGGATTGGGGGCGTCGTTTTGACGAGGCGTTGCGCAACGCCTCGTCGGTCGTCACGCTGGGCAAGGAGGCATCCGCGGACAACGCGACGGCCTTCGAGTTCGGCAACCGCATGATCGGCGGCCTGGCGCGTATCAAGGCGCGCACGCTCGACACCCGCGTGGTGCCGCTCGCCGTCTGGGACGGCCGGCCCGGCGATGGGGAAGGTGGCGCGGCGTCGTTCGTGAACCTGTGGCGCGCGCTCGGCGCCGAAGCCGCCGTTATCACGCCGCCCGCACCAGCAACCACCGCGGCGCCGCGCGCGGAAAACTCACCGCTGCCAGCGCCTCAGCCTCAACCGACAGCCGAGGTTTTTCCGCAAGTCATCAAGGCGATGCTCTTCGCCGACATCGCCGGCTACAGCAAGCTGACGGACGACACCATCCCGGCCTTCGTGACGCATTTCCTCGGCAAGACCGCCGAGCTTATCGCCGTGCATCCCGACGCGCCGATCCTCAAAAACACTTGGGGCGACGCCTTCTATTTTGTCTTCGACACCGTCGCCGCCGCAGGCCGCTTCGCGCTGGACCTGCGCGACTTCATCGACGCCACGCCCTGGACCGAACTGGGGTTGCCCAAAGGATTGCGCATCCGCATCGGGCTGCACGCCGGGCCGGTGTTTGCGTGCATCGACCCGGTGATCGCGCAGCAGACGTTCACCGGCTTCCACGTCAGCCGCACCGCGCGCATCGAGCCGATCACCGAGGAAGGCCAGATTTATGTCAGCCAGGCGTTCGCGGCGCTGGCGGAGATCGAAGGCGCCGCGCGCGATTTCGTTTCCGATTACGTCGGCCAAAAGGCGCTGCCGAAAAAGTCGGGCGTCTTTCCGTTTTACCTTTTGCGACGGCGTCTGTCGTCGCGGCCGGCGACAGTCGCCGCGTAGCCGGACGCTTTCGTTTCGGAGTCGCCGTCGGCTCCAAATCGCCACGCGCACAGAAGGCTTTGCGCCCCGCCGGCTTTCGAGTAGTCGTCTGGCCATGACGATGCGTGCGCGCCGTAATGCTGTGACCCGAATCTGGCTCCTTTGCACGGCGGTCTCCCTGTTGCCGCTTCTTCCCGCAGCGCGCGGCCAGGCGCCAGCGGGGCGGCCCATCGAAGGGTTGACACTGACCGTGGGCCTGAGCGCTGAGGCGCAAAGGGATTTTCAGAAACAGCTTAAAGACGAGGACGGCGATTCCTTCCCGGTCATCGATTACGTGGCCGACCGCGACAAGGAAGGGTTGCGCATCCAGCCCCGGCTCCTGATCCCGGAAGCCGGCGAGCGCAAGAGCGCGGGCGCCAGCAAGAACCGGGATTATCTGGCGCTCGTCGAAAAAGGCGGACCCATCGAGCCGATTACGTTTTCGCCGGAATTTTCCGTCGGCTTTCCGAGCCTCGACGTGAAGCTGGTCAACAACAGCGCGAAAGCCGTTTTTTTCAGCGAAATGCTCGTGCAGGTCGAGTCCAGCCAGCCCGACACGACGCCGCTGCCGCTCATCTTCAGCGGCTACGATCAGGTGCTCTTTTTCCGCCTGGTCAATGAAGGGTGGGGGCCGATCGAATCGTGCACGGTGAAGTTTCATCTCGTGCCGAAGGGCAAGGGGAAATCCGCCGCGCCAGCCCAAGCGCCAAAGACACCGGCGTTCGAGAAAACGTTCGGCCGCTTTACCGAAGACCTCGACGTGGATGTCGGCGACGCCGCGATCAGTGCCGGCATTCCGGCAAAACACGTCGAAAAAGCGCGGCAATACGTCGTGCAGGAAAAGAAGAAGCTCCAACTTTCGCTGAGCGGCAACGAAGACTCCGTGGAGCATCGCCAGTTGGAAGCGGCCAACACGAAGCTCTACACGGAGCTGACCGCGGCCGGCAGCAAAAAGCTGGGGCCGTTCACCGACGGCGTCGGCCGGGTGATCGGCAGTCTGACCTACACGTGGAACGACGCCGCCGGCAAAGCGCAAACAAAAACGCTGGGCTTCCAGGCCGACGTGCTGCTCGTGCCGCCCGATGGTCTCGGCGCGCCGGGACCAGTGACCGGCCGCTACGAAACGATGCTGCGCACCGAAGGCGAAAACTACACGCTGGCCGTGCCGATTTCCCAGCCGGTGCGCAAAGGCGACGTCGATCATTTTCTGCTGCGCCTCGGCCTGCCTGCCAGCTCGCGTCATCGCCTGCGCGTGCGACTGCGCGCGACCGACGGCAGCTACGTCGAGTCCGGGCCGATCGCGCTCGCCGGATTGCTGCCGCGGCACGCGGCGGCGGATCTGCAAAAAGGGCCGGGCGACGAAGAAGAAGCGCCCGATGCCGCCAGCCCGCCGCCTGCGGAGCGCAAGCAGTAAGCGCGAAATTCTCGCCGGTCCGTCGTCCGTCCGCCCCCGATGTCGCACGACGTTTTTCTCAGCTACTCCTCGCGCAACAAAACCGTCGCCGACGCAGTTTGCGCGGGCTTGGAAGCGGAGAAAATCCGCTGCTGGATTGCCCCCCGCGACGTGTTGCCGGGCAGCAACTACGGCGAGTCCATCGTCGATGCGCTCGAAGGCTGCCGCGTCGTAGTGCTGATTTATTCCGCCGCCTCGAACGTCTCGCCCGCCGTGCTGCGCGAGGCCGAACGGGCGATGAATCGCGGCAAGCCGATCATCCCGTTCCGGCTCGAAGACGTGCCGATGGCGAAGGGCATGGAGTTCTTCCTGGCCTCCTGCCATTGGCTCGACGCCATGTCGCCGGACATGGAGCAGCACATCGCCAAGCTCGCCGGCGCGGTGCGCGGACTCATGGCCGGCAGCGCCTGGACAGGCGAGGGCAAGCCATCGGGAAGAGACGCGCTCGCCGCGGCCGCCGCGCAAGGGCGTCGCCGGCGACAACTCTTCGCGCTCGCGGGCGCCGGCGGCGCGGCGGCGATTGCGCTCGCTGCGTTCTTCATGTTTCGGCCGCCGCCTTCTTCGACGACTCAGAGCAGGGTTAGCACTCCGCCGGTCGTCGCCCCGGCGCCGGCGCCCGCAGACACCGGCACGGTGTCGCTCGACATCGGCGTGCTCAGTCCCGGCGAGAGTCCGATCAAAGACTATTTTCAAGGCACGCCGCCGGCGGTGATCCGCTACACGCTCGAGCGCGCGGGCGACGGGACTTTGCGCATCAGCGCGGTCAGCGATTATCTCGACACCCTCCGCGCCGGCGCGCCGGTGCGCCCGCTGCGCGCCCGGTATGGCGGCGCGTCGCACTTCGTCGTTGCCACCGACGTGTTGCTCGACCTGAAGATGGTCAACAACACCGCGAAAACGATTTTTCTCACCGAAGCCGTGCTCGAAGTCGAGCACAGCACCGTTGATATTTCGCCGCTGCTCGTGCTCGATGCCGACCCGGGATTGGCGCGTGCGCTGCGCGTCGTCAACGAAGGCTGGAGCACGCTGGAATCGGCCACGCTGCGCTGCCACCTCGCGCGCGTCGGCACGGTGGCGTTTTTCGACAATTATCCGATCACCCGCGAACTCGGCGCGCTCGAACGCAAGCTCGACGTGCCGCTGGAAAGCGTCATCGCCGCGGTGCGCGAACTCGACGGCCAACCGAAGGCCGCCTGTTTCGGCGAAATCCATTACCGCTGGCTCGACGCCGACGGCAAGCGCGCGGAAGGCAGCCTGCGTTTCCAGACCGAAGTGCCGCTCGTGGCCGCGCCCGCGACAAACCCAGCGTCGGGTCGTCGCTCGTCCGCCGCCACGCGCACAACGGCCACCAACTCCCCTCCAGCAACGCCAGCGGCGGCAGCCGCCTTGCGTGAAAGCGGCGACAACTACGAAGTGCGCTCCGAGCTTTCCCAATACCTCAAAGCCGGCGAGCCGGACCGTTTTCAGATCGCGCTCTCCGCACCGCGCACGTCCAGTCACCGCTTCCGGCTCAAATTGATCTACGGCGAAAACGGCGTCATCCGTTCCGATCCCATCCAGCTCGATTATTTCCGGCCGCGCGCAGATAGCGGCAGCGGCGTCGCATCAGTCAGGTAGGGACGCATCCCCCGGGGCGTTCGTGATTTTTCGCCTGCGCTCGACAGCCGTTTTCCGCAGACTGAAATCTACGGACGCTCCGGAGGTGCGTCCCTGCCTTAGACTGCGCCTCACTACGACCCGCTCGCGGCCACGGCGATTTCGGGATGCGCGGCGAGCGTGGCGGCGCGCACGGCGAGGATGGTCTCCGTCAAGCGCGCGGGCAGACGCTGGCGCATGATCGTCGATTCCTTGAGATAGCCGGAGTTTACCTTGATCAAGTCGCGATAACTCTCGATCGCTTTCGCCTTGTCGCCCTTGACCCAATAACAAGCCGCACGGCCGGTGAAGCCATAATCCTCCGCCGCCCGGAAGTGCGCGAACGCGCCTTCGAGATCGTTGAAGAGCAGGAGCGACCAGCCGTAAAGCCGCTGCGTCACTTTATCAGCGGGCGCCCCGTGCAGCGCGCTTTCGAGGTCGGCGATAGCGGCGGCCTGTGCGCCGCGCTGAGCGTGAAAAAAACCGCGGGATCGCCGGGACTCGAAATCGTTCGGATCGAGCCGCACGGCATCGTCCGAAGCACGGAGCGCCTCGTCCTGCCGGCCGAGCGCCCAAAGCGCATCGGCTTTGGCTTTGCAGTAGCGACCCTGTTTGGGATCGAGCCGCGTGGCGGCGTCGAATGCGGCCAGCGCGGCTTCGAGCTGATCGTCATCCGCCCGCGCGCGGCCGACCCGGAACTGGACTTCGGCGTTCCCCGGCGCCAGCGCCAGCGCGCGGCGGCAGAAAAATTCCGCCAGCTCGGAGGTGATTTTCAGATCCGCCGACGCCGCGAGCACGACTGGATCGCGGGGATG
>CAXTRS010000195.1:0-2787 GCA_964246635.1 uncultured Chthoniobacterales bacterium
CGAAGTGCGCGACGAACGCCTTCGGCATGGGCATCGACCCGTTTGCGGGTCGCGCAATAGACAATGCCGGTCTTGTGCTCGCGGACCAGCGCGCGCAGGCGCTCATATTTTTCGCTCTCGCTGGCGACCTGGTGAACGGCCAGGCGCAGGTTCGGTCGCGCGAAACCGGCGACGAATTCGCGCGGCTCGCGCATCTTGAGCTGCTGCAAAATGTCGGCGCGCACTTCCGGCGTCGCCGTCGCGGTAAACGCGGCTACCTGCGGCCGGCCGAGTTTTTCCAACACGTCGCCGAGCCGGAAATAATCGGGCCGAAAATCGTGGCCCCACTGCGAAATGCAGTGCGCTTCGTCGATGGCAAAAAGCGAGATCGTCGCCTGGCCGAGCGCCTCGAGAAACGCGCGGTGGCGGAAGCGCTCCGGCGCGATATAGACGAGCTTGAACGCGCCGTCCGCCAGCCGCCGGATGCGCGCCGCTTGCTCGGCCGGCGCAAGCGACGAATTGATGAGCGTCGCCGCGATGCCGCGCCGCGCGAGCGCATCGACCTGGTCTTTCATCAAGGCGATGAGCGGCGACACCACGACGGTGACCCCTTCGAGCATCAGCGCCGGGAGCTGGTAGCAGAGCGACTTGCCGCCGCCGGTCGGCATGACCACGAGCGCGTCTTCACCGTCGAGAATCGCGCCGACGACTTCTTCCTGCGCGTCGAGAAATTCCCGGAAACCGAAGTGTTTTTCGAGCAGTTCCCGCGGGTTCATCTGAACGCCGAATGTCCCACCTTCCGCCCCCGTTTCGCAAGGGCAAAGGGGCGGGCGCTCGCATTGACACGGGCGCGACGCTCGGTTAAGACCCCCGCCGTTCGCGAGCCGTGCCGTCGCGTTCCCCTCCCCGCGACATGCCGCGCCCCGCCGTCGTCGTCACCACCATCAACGCACCCAACACGGTGTTGCGCGAAATCGCTCGCGGCGCCGCGGCGGCCGGCTGGGATTTTCTGGTGATCGGCGACACGAAAAGTCCGGCGGATTTCGAGCTCGACGGCGCGGATTTTTACAGCGTCGAGCGCCAGCGCAAAACCGGCGGGAGTTTTGCCGCGCTTTGCCCCACGCGGCACTACGCGCGCAAGAACATCGGCTACCTCCTGGCCATCGGCCGCGGCGCGCAGTTCCTGCTCGAGACTGACGACGACAACGTCCCGCGGCCCGCTTGGTTCCACCGCGAAAGCAGCGCTGGCGTGCGCGCCGCGCGGTTCGCGCCATCGACTCCCGCGTGGGTCAACGCCTACGGCTACTTTTCTGATGCGCCCATCTGGCCGCGCGGACTGCCGCTGGATGCGATTCGTTCTCCGCTGCCGGTCGCCTACGACGCCTTGCCCACCGAGCTCGCCGATTGCCCGATTCAACAAGGCCTGGCCGACGAAAACCCGGACGTCGATGCGCTCTACCGCCTGCTCTTCCCATTGCCGCAAAACTTCCGCACCGACCGGCGTCTGATCCTCGGGCCCAATGCGTGGTGCCCGTTCAACAGCCAGAACACCTGTTGGTGGCCGGAAGCCTATCCGCTGCTGTATTTGCCCGCGCACTGTTCCTTTCGCATGACTGACATCTGGCGTTCGTTCGTCGCGCAGAAGATCGCTTGGACCAATGGCTGGAGCGTTCTCTTCCACGAGCCGAATGTCTGGCAGGATCGCAACGCCCACGATCTCATGCGCGACTTCCACGAAGAGGTGCCCGGCTACCTGCACAACCGCGCGATCGCCGGGGCGCTCGACGCGTTGCCCTTGCGCGCGGGCGCGGATTTTCCCACGCTGGCGGAAAACCTGCGAGCCTGCTATCGCACGCTGGTAGCCCGAGGCTGGGTCGGCGAGGCCGAGTTGCCGCTGCTCGACGCCTGGCTGGAAGATTTCGACGCTGCGCGGTCAGGAGGTCGCGCCGAAAATGAGCCTTGAACCGGAGTTGTTGCACGCCCCGCAGCTAGCCCATCATTGGGCGGTGGTCGTCCCGATGGCCAACGAAGCGGCGGACTTCGCTCCCTTCGTCGCCGCGCTCAGCCCGGTCCTCGACGGGAACGGCGGCGGCAGGGCCTATCTGGTCGTGGACCGGGCCTCGAAGGACAACACTCGCGAGCTTTGCGAGGCATTGAGCGCGCGCGACTCTCGCTTCATCACCGTCTGGGCGCCGGAAAACAAAAACGTCGTCGATGCCTACCTGCGCGGCTTCCGCGCAGCCTTCGACGCCGGCCACGAGTTCATCGTCGAAATGGACGCGGGCCTCAGCCATGATCCCGCGGCGATCCCGCGATTTCTGCGCGCGCTGGCGGATGGTCACGAATGCGTCTTCGGCAGCCGGTTTTGCCCTGGCGGATCGATGGCCGAAAGCCCTTGGTTTCGCCGCACGCTCTCCCGCGCCGGCACGGTCTTGAGCAATACGCTTTTGGGCAGCCGGCTTTATGACATGACCAGCGGCTTCGAGGCGTTTCGACGCGAGGTGATCGGCGCGTTACTCGCTTATCCGCTGCGGAGCCGCGCGCATTTTTATCAGACCGAAGTGCGCTACCTCCTGCGCCGACGGCGCAGCGTCGAACTGCCCATTCACTACCAGGCACCGAGTGCCTCGGTGTCCAAACGCGCCATTCGAAATGCGGTGGAAACCTTGCTCTACTATTTCGGCCAGCGTCTGCGCGGCCGCGCCGCGGCGCTGTGAAAATCTCGCGCAGAGGCGCAGAGAGGATTTTTAGACAGAATTTACAGAATTAACAAAATTTTCAGACGCGGAAAACAGGGCGGTCTCCGGC
>CAXTRS010000195.1:2803-9141 GCA_964246635.1 uncultured Chthoniobacterales bacterium
GTCGGAAAACTCCGCCGCGTTTTCCCCTGCGTCTCTGCGCCTCAGCGCGAGATTTCCTTCACTTTGTCGCCGCGGTTTGACCGTTCACTGCCAAACGATTAGCCTCCGCCCATGACGACCGCCTCCCCTGCGCGGTCGGAGTCCGCAACCGCGCCGGCCGCTGCCGCGCGTGGGTCAGTCTCCCCTGCTGCTCCGATCACGCGCCGCCTCGACCAACACCCTGTTCTCGCCAGCCTGTCGCGCCACGTTTTGCTCGACGGTTTTGGCATCGTGCTCGATCTCGAACGCAGCCGCGGCTGCCGGCTCTTTGACGCCGTCAGCGAGCGCGAACTCATCGATCTCTACGCGTTTTTCGCCTCCATGCCGGTCGGGTTCAATCATCCCGCGTTCGACGCGCCCGACGTGCAGGAAGAGCTCCTTCTCGCCGCGCGCACCAAGGTCGCCAACTCGGACGTTTACACACCGGCTTACGCGCGCTTCGTCGAGACCTTCGCGCGCGTGGTCGGCATTCCGCCGCTCGAACGTTTCTTCTTCGTCGATGGCGGTTCGCTGGCGGTGGAAAACGCGGTGAAGACCGCGATGGATTGGAAGGTGCGCAAAAATCTCGCGGCTGGCCGCGGCGAGCGCGGCACCGAGATTCTCCATTTCCGCCACGCCTTCCACGGCCGCAGCGGCTATTGCCTGAGCCTGACGAATACCGACCCGCGCAAGACCGACCTCTTCGCCAAATTCCCCTGGCCGCGGGTCGAAACGCCAGCGCTCGATTTCCGCCTGCCGCCGGCCGAGCGCGAACGGGCCGCCGCCGAGGCCGAGGCGCGCGTCGAAGCGGAAATCCGGCGCGTGCTCGCCGAGCGCGAACACGACATCGCCGCGATCATTATCGAACCCATCCAGGGGGAAGGCGGCGACAATCATTTCCGCGGCGAATGGCTGCACACGCTGCGCCGGGTTTGCGACGAAACCGATGTGCTCCTCATCTTCGACGAGGTGCAGTGCGGCATGGGCATCACGGGCAAAATGTGGGCGTCTCAGCATTTCGACGTGCTGCCCGACCTCATGTCGTTCGGCAAAAAAGCGCAGATTTGCGGTGTGCTCGCCGGGCCGCGCCTCGACGAAGTGCCGGACAACTGCTTCCGCCTGCCGAGCCGCATCAATTCGACCTGGGGCGGCAACCTCACCGACATGGTGCGCTCCACACAGTATCTGCGCATCATCGAAGAGGAACGGCTCGTGGAAAACGCCGCGAAAGTCGGCGCAAGGTTCCTCGGCGAACTCGAAGCGCTCGCGCGCGAAAATCCGCGCGTCACCGCACCGCGCGGCCGCGGCTTAATGCTGGCATTCGACTTGCCCGACAAAGAGACGCGCGACCGGCTGCACAGCGGGCTTTACGAAGCCGGCGTGCTGGCACTGAAGTGCGGCGACCACTCAATCCGCATGCGGCCGGCGCTCGACATCAGCGAGGCCATCGTCGAAGAGGCGATGAAAACGCTGCGCGAGGTCGCAGCGAAGTTGTAGCCGGGATCGTTGATCCCGGCATCGAACCGCAAAAGAATTTTCTGTCCGCACGCGACCGGGATCAGCGATCCCGGCTACAACGATGAACCCATCCACGACTCTCCCCGACAGCCTCGGCATCAAAGACGGCGCCGACAATCCCGGCGTTTTTTGCGGCGATTGGCGCGGTGCCGGGCCGATCCTCGAAAGTCACAGCCCCATCGACGGCCGCCTGCTTGCACGGGTGAAAACCGCCTCGCCGGACGACTACGACGTCACACTCGAACGGGCTGTTTCCGCCTTCGCGAAATGGCGCACGGTGCCCGCGCCGGTGCGCGGCGAAACCGTTCGCCGGCTCGGCCTGGCGTTGCGCGAAGAAAAAGAAAATCTCGCGCGTCTCGTCACCATCGAGACCGGCAAGATCATCGCCGAAGGTCGCGGCGAGGTGCAGGAAATGATCGACATTTGCGACCTCGCCGTGGGTCTGTCGCGTCAACTCCACGGCCTGACCATCGCTTCCGAGCGGCCCGGTCACCGGTTGATGGAACAGTGGCACCCGCTCGGTCCGATTGTTGTCATCAGCGCGTTCAATTTCCCGGTCGCTGTCTGGGCGTGGAACGCGGCGCTGGCGGCGGTTTGCGGCGACGTGACGATCTGGAAGCCCTCGGAGAAAACGCCGCTCACCGCGCTCGCCGTCACGCGCATCGCGGAGAAGGTTTGCCGCGACACCGGTGCCGATCCGGCGATCTTCACGTTGCTCGTCGGCGGTCCGGACGTGGGACAGCGCCTCGCGGACGACCCGCGCATTCCGCTCGTCTCCGCTACTGGCTCCTGCCGCATGGGCCAGCGGGTCGCCGAGCGCGTCCATCGCCGGCTCGGCCGCACGCTGCTCGAACTCGGCGGCAACGGCGGCGTCATCGTCACGCCGAGCGCCGATCTCGACATGGCGGCGCGCGCGATTTTCTTCGGCGCCGTCGGCACCGCCGGCCAGCGCTGCACCTCGACCCGGCGTGTCATCGCGCATCGCTCGATCGCGCCGCAGCTCGAAGAAAAATTGCGTTGCGCCTACTCGTCATTGCGCATCGGCAACCCGCTCGAAGCCGACACGATCATGGGTCCGGTGATCGACGAGGACGCGGTGAAAGCCATGACGAAAGCCGTCGATCACGCCATAGCGGAAGGCGGCGAGGTGCTCGTCGAAGGCGGTCCGCTGCCGGAACTCGGCGCGTGCTACGTCCGACCCACGATGGTGCGGATGCCGCCGCAGGCCGAGAATCTCCGTGAGGAAACCTTCGCCCCACTCATGTATCTGCTGGCTTACGACGACTTCCGCGAAGCCATCGCGCTGCACAACGCCGTCCCACAGGGCCTGAGCAGCGCGATCTTCACGAACGATTTTCGCGAGGCCGAAGAGTTCACCAGTGCCGTGGGCAGCGACTGCGGCCTGGCGAACGTCAACGCCGGCACGAGCGGCGCGGAAATCGGCGGCGCATTCGGCGGCGAAAAAGCCACCGGTGGCGGTCGCGAAAGCGGCAGCGACGCTTGGAAAAACTACATGCGCCGCCAGACGAACACGATCAACTACTCGCGCGAGCTGCCCCTTGCGCAGGGCATTGATTTTCCCGCCGCCGGGTCAGCGGCGGCGTAAGCGGCCATCATCAGGCAGGGACGCCCCGGAGGTGCGTTTCTACTTGGGATCACTTCCACCGCCACTCCGGCTGGAGGTTGATCTTCTCGCCTTCGGTCTCGAAGCCGGCGCTTTTCAGCAGGTAGCGGACACCTTCTTCGCTGTCCATGGTTTCGCGCAGGCTGCGGGCGAAAAGCTCGATGTATTCCTTGTAGGATTCGAGCGCGAGCTGGCCGTCGGCAACATACGTGGCCAGCGACTCGTCGTGATGATCGATGAGCCGGAAGAGCGCTTCGCGCAACGCCGCACGCATCGCCGGGTCCACCACCAATCGGAAGGGACTCGCGCCCGCGCTCAGCTTGGCCGGCAGCTCCACTTCGGCGCGCGCAGGTTCCACGCGCATCAGCTCGTATCGGGTCGTTGTCGTGCCTCCGTTTTCCATAGGATCGTGTCTGCTCCATTGCGAGCGGAGCCGGGGGTTGTCAAACGGTTTTGCCCGCGCGCGAGTGCCGCCGCCTGTGCGGTCTCGAAAAGGGGGTCACGAAGATTTTGAACGCGACCCGGAGTGAGTGCTAAGTTGCGCGCGCTCAGCGACCCACCCAGCCGCGGCACACTCCAATCCATCCCTTGATGAAACGCTCCCTCCTCGTGCGTTCCGCCCTCGTTTTGTGTTCGATCACCGCGCTGCTCGTGTTCGCGGTTGCGTGCCAGAAAAAAGGCGCGGCCGACGCGCGCGCGCGCCCTCGTCCACTGATTGTCGGCATGGAACTGAGCTATCCGCCGTTCGAGATGTTGGACGAAGGCGGGCAACCCGCGGGCATTGGCGTCGAGCTGGCGCGGGCGCTGGCGGCGCACCTGGGCCGGGAATTAAAAATTGAGAACACGCCGTTCGACAGTCTCATCACGTCGCTGAAAACCGGGCGCATCGATCTCATTGTTTCCTCGATGACCGCGACGCCGGAGCGCGCGGAATCCATCGACTTTTCCGAACCGTATATCCGCACCGGCATCGCGATCCTGGCGAACGCGAAGACGGACATCCGCGGCATTGAGGACCTCGACAAACCGGGCCGGATCGTGGCGACGAAAACTGGGACAACCGGGTATCTTTACGCGCGCGGACATTTCAAGCAGGCTACCGTGCGCGTGCTGCCGGAAGAAGCGAATTGCGCGCTCGAAGTCA
Organism: uncultured Chthoniobacterales bacterium; assembly: GCA_964246635.1. Classification (GTDB taxonomy): domain Bacteria; phylum Verrucomicrobiota; class Verrucomicrobiia; order Chthoniobacterales; family SZAS-18; genus JAFAXH01. The sequence goes on from CAXTRS010000195.1 coordinate 7,108, forward strand.
GCCAGGGCAAGGCGGATGCGTTTCTGTTCGACCAGATGGCGATCTATCAGCACGGGCGCAAATATCCCGGCAGCACGCGCGCGCTGCTCGAGCCGTTTCAGCGCGAGAACTGGGCCATCGGCATCCGCAAGGGGAACGACGAGTTGCGCACGCAGGTCAACGCGTTTCTCGAAGAATTTCGCGGCAGGAACGGGCTGGAAGCGCTCGGCGAGAAATACCTGCACGTGGACAAGGAGGCGTTTGCGAAAATGGGTTACCCGTTTTCGTCGTAGCGCGACTGTAGCGGCGGTCTCTGACTGCGCCCGGGCGAAGCGGATTGCGCGTTGTGCGGTGCGAATGGCGAGAAAACGAGGGGCCGTCAGAGACTGCCGCTACGGTTTCTCTTACCCGCCGACGTAGGTCGCATTATACGAATCGAACTTCGCCGTCGAGCCCGGCTTCGCCGGTTCCTTGGAGTCATACACCGTGTTGCCGACGACTTTCTGCGACTCCGTGTCGAAGACCATGTAGCTCTCCGCGCCGGTGCTCTTTTCGTTGCGCGAGGTTTTCACCGCGATGTAACGGCTGCGTTTGCGAATCGCCGCTTTGCGCTCGGCGCTCTGCGCAAGATAAACGCGCCGCGCGTTGGCCTCGGCCACCTGGCGCTGCCGCTCGTCGGCCTCGTGCTTGGCGATCGCGTAGGTGATCCCCGCCGCCAGCAGCCCGACACCGGCGCCGAGCGCGGCCGACTGACCCGCATTTAGCCCGGCCGCGGAGCCGATGAGGCCGGCCGCGATGCCGGAGACGGTGCCGACGCTCGCGGCGCTTTCGCCCGGAGTCATCCCGGCGCAGCCGCTGAAGAGGAAGCTGGCGGAAAGGGTGGCGGCGGTGAGTTGAATGGTGCGCGGTTTCATAGAGGGAAGGAGCAACGGGTTGCGGTTGAGGGCGAAGGACTCCGGGCGTCACGTCTGCCGCCACGGCGATTAGAGACGTAACAGCCGCTCGGAGAGATTGGCAAGCGCGGAAGGAAAATGACGAATGACGGGATGCTGGATGCTGGATTGCTGACATCTAGCATCCAGCATCCAGCATCGGGTTCTTGCCACTGTCAATCGTCACTCGTCACTCGTCATTTCCATTCAACTCTTCGGCGTAAACGAAACCCCCGTCCGCTGGCACCATTCCACCGCCGGCTGGAAACCGCGCTCCGCGGCCGCGCGATACCAACGCCGGGCCTCGTTCGGATTTGGTCCGCCCGAAATGCCGACGCCGGCCTCCAGACATTTCGCGAGGTTGAACATGCACTGCGGGTTGTCCTTTTCCGCGCCCTGCCGCAGCAGCTCGACGGCACGCCGCGGGTCGGGTTTGCTCATGCCGGTGCCGTTGATGTAAAACACGCCGAGATTGCTGAGCGCATTGAGGTTGCCCAAATCCGCGGCCTTTTTATACAGCTCGTAAGCGCGTCGCGGATCCGGCGCGGTGCCGAGCCCTTTGTCGTAGCAGCCGGCCAGTTCCCCGATGGCGAGCGCGTTGTTCGGCTCGATCGCGAGCGCTTCGTTCAACAGCGCGAAGGCGCGCGCCGGGTCGCGCCGCACGCCGCCTTTGCCGTCGCGGTAACATTCCGCGAGCAGCACCTTCGCCAGACCGCTGCCGCGGTCGCTCGCTTTTTGATACCAGTAGCCGACCTGCGCCGGATCGTAAGGCACGCCGCGGCCGCGAAAATACATGTTGCCCAGCGCGATCATGGCGCGCGGCTGCCCGCGTTCGGCGGCCTGGCGGAAAAACTCCGCCGCGGCGCGCGGCTCTTCTTCCATCAACGCGTCGCCGAGATACACCGCGGCGGCTTCTGACCCGAGCGCGGCAGCTTTTTCCAAACTCGGACGCAGTTGGCGCAGCCGGCGCAGGGTCGCCTCCGTGCCGGGCGGAAATTTTGCCCGCAAATCGTTGACCACGCCGTCCAGACCGCTGCGGTCGGTGTCGCGGTCCGGGAAACTTTGCGCCAGCTCGATGTAGCTCTCCAGCGCGCCGGCGGTGTCGCCCGCGCTGGCAAGTCGC
>CAXTRS010000196.1:0-9127 GCA_964246635.1 uncultured Chthoniobacterales bacterium
GGGCCCCCCCCGGCCACCCCCCCCGGCGCGCGGCGCCCCCACCGCCGCGCCGAGCGCATCCGCCAGCGGCTCGATGATTTTTGTGAACCCTTCCGGCCCGCCGACACCACGGCCGCCGGTGACGATCACCTTCGCTTCGTCGAGCGAAATCTTCCCGCCGCTCGCGGCAACCGAAGCATTGACCACCTGCTTCCGTTCCGCCGCGCCGCCCGCAGCCAGGCTGATCTCGCGCGGCTGCACGGCGCCCGCATTGCCACTCGGTTCAGCCGGCGGGAACATGTTCGGCTTGACCGTAACAACCACGGGCAAGGCGGCGGCACGCGCGCTCTCGGTCACGCGCGAGAGATACGTCAGGCGCTTCGCGGAAATACTCGTCGCGCCGTCGCCGCCCGCTTCGAGCGCCATCACGTCCTCGAGCAACGCGGCGTTCAACCGCAACGCCACGCGCGGCGAATAGGACAATCCCGCGCGGCTCGCCGGGATGAGCACCGCCTTGGCGCCCAATTCCTTCGCCACGCTCGCGACGGCGTCCGCCCACGTTTCCGCTTTGAAGGGTGTGAACGCCGGCTGTTGCGCGACGTGAACTTCGTCCACCAGCGCGGCCAGTTCGTTGGCAGCCGCGTCCAGCGCGCCATCGCCGCACAGGAGCGCGGCAACCGGCCCGCCCAGACCTGGCGCAATGCCGCGCGCGGCGCTGACCAACTCCCGCGCGCTCTGGCGCAGCTTGCCTTCGGAAATTTCGGGAACGAGAAGAATCATGGGAATCAGGAAAAAAGAGAGGGAACCATCGTTGGACGTTAAAGCACCTTCGCCTCGTCGCGCAGGAGCGAGACCAATTGCGCGGCGGCCTTCGGCGCGTCGTCTTCGATGAGCGTGTTGCGCCGCGCCTTGAGTTGAATCTCCTCGCCAGCGATCTGCGTCAGCGCGCTCGTGTGGCCGTAATCCGCCGGCGCCGCCTTCTTCAACTCCTTGCGCTTCGCCTTCATGATGTTGGGCAGCGTCGGATAACGCGCTTCATTCAACCCTTGCTGCGTTGTGACAACTGCGGGCAAGGTGAGGGCGAGCGTTTCCACGCCGTCGTCGATGTCGTGGACGACCTCGATCTTGTCGCCTTGAAGCGTGAGTTTCGTCGTCCAATCCGAGTGCGGCCAGCCGAGCGCCTCCGCGATTGCGGGCCCGAGCGCCGTGCTGTCCCAATCGGCTTCCTTGCCGCCGACGAACACGAGATCGGCGCCCTCTTTTTGAACCGCCGCCGCCAGAATTTTCGCCTGCGCAATCACGTCGATTACCTCATCCGTCTCGATGTGAACCGCCCGGTCCAGCCCCATCGCCAGCGCCCGCCGGATCGCGTCCTCATACCGCTTCGGCCCGAGCGCGAGGCCGACTAATTCCGCCCCCGCCGCCCCACCCTCACGCAACCGCAGCGCCTCCTCGACGCCGTATTCGTCCATCCCGTCGATGACAAACGTGACGCCGTTGAGATCGACCCCGCTCGCGCCCGTGCGGATGCGCGCCTCGGCGTCGGGGACTTGTTTGATGACGGAGATGATTTTCATGCAGAGAGGGAAGGAAAGCCGGCAACTAGACGCGGGCGGAGCATTTGTTCAAGCACCGGCTCTCGTGGGAGCTAAGGCCAACGCAATTCGACATAATCACCCGGCCGCAACGCGCCGACCGCTGTGGCGACGTCCGCCGTATGGGTCCGCAGCTTCGGCCGACTGGCAAAAGGCAAAACGAGAATCGCGAGTTGCCGGCCCGCGAGGTTCTGCTGACAACGCAAGCTTTGGCCCGTGGTCACCAGCGCATCAAATCGGCCTTCGGCTACGACAAGCAAGTCTCCGTTGGCCAATTGCGGCCACCCCATCTCAAATGCGGTAGAAACCGCGTGCCCGGACAGATGCTGACGCAGCGGCACCGGCTTCCCCTGATCGAAGAGAATCCTCATCCGGCCGTTCGCTCACGCTTCAACTCACCGCCAAGCTCTGCTCGGCAAACTCCAGAACCGCGCGCACCTGCTCGCGTGACACGCCGGGAAACCAAGCCAGAAACTCTTCGACCGAAGCGCCGTCTTCCAAATTCTCGAACAGAGCCTTCACGGAAACGCGCGATCCTTCGAACACCCAGGCGCCGCTCACCTTGCCGGGTGTCCTTCCCACAGCGGGGCAATGACTCCAATCCAGCATGGTTGCAGATTAACGGAAAGCACCTGTCTTGCAAATCGTGTAACACGACTTGTTCTCTTGTCTCTCGCTCCCAAGTGCAACTTGGAAACGAGAGAGAAAAAGCCAATCTCTGGTTCATTGCGGATGAACCTCGATCGCCTTTTTCCGCGCACGAATCGTGTTCCCATCAAAGCGACTCTGCTCGCTGATGACTAAACCAAAATCACAGCCGCTGATCAAGTTGTTCAGAAACCGGTCATTGTGATCGTAAGAGTAAAATCCAAAGGAGACTCCTCTGCGATCAGAAAATATTTCGGTGAGAACGTTGTTCGTAAAGCGGTTGCTGCGCCCGCCCATACTTTGGATTCCAATCGGGCAGTTATTTAAGGCTGAGCCGCCGATCTGTTCGACGCGACAGTGTTCTACCAAGCAATTTTCTGCATAGTCCAGTTTAATGCCGATGTAGGTTGCTGCACGAATGTGGATATTCTCCACTACATTGCGCCGATTTCGACCCCCAGGATCACCTTCATTTGAGCCAGTTAAGTAAACGCCAGCGCAAAATCCCACAACGTTTCCGTCATGAATGCGCACGCGCTGATGTGAGCGCACATAGATTCCGCTACACGCAATGCGTGCAGCTCGCGGACCTGTGATGGTGTGCCCGCGCAGATCAAGCTCGACGTTATCAGACCGAATAATGATTCCATCACAGCAGAGAGAGGTAAGCTTGAAGTCGCGATCTAAAATGTAGCTACCGGGTTGAACGATGATATAAGGTAAGCGACGGATGATTATTTTCTCGCTTTGGGCAAATATATTCCCTGCGCCGCCGCATACCAAGACCACCGTCCAAAGAAGCGCTGTCAGCGCGTTTCGGGGAAGATATAGCTGTGCCATTATAGTCTGCACGGCAACAATGAATTACCTTGTGCTTGCCCTCAGCTTCGCCTTCACCCGCCGCAGATTCTCTGCTACAAGCTCAGCCACGTCCATCACCACCGGCGCGCCGTCCTTGCCCGCGCTCGGCGTGCTTTGGAGCATGGATTTACAGAAGGGGCAGCCGGCAGCGATGGTCTTGGCGCCGGTGGCTTCGGCTTCCTTGTAACGGTTTTCGCTCACTTTTTCGCGGCCGGGTTCTTCTTCTTTCCAGAATTGCGCGCCGCCGGCGCCGCAGCAGAAGGCGTTGTTTTTATTGCGGGGGAGTTCGGTGAGTTCGCCGCCGTTGTTGGTTAGGATGTGGCGCGGGGCGTCGTAGATGCCGTTGTGACGACCGAGGTAGCAGGGGTCGTGGTAGGTGATCTCTTTTTGCGCGATCATCTCGGGCAGTCGGCCGGACTGGATGAGTTCGTCGATGAGTTGGGTGTGGTGGACTACCTGGTAGTTGCCGCCGAGTTGCGGGTAATCTCGGACCAAGGCGTTGAGGCAATGCGGGCAATGGGTGACGACGCGCTTGGCCTTCCTGGAGTCGAGCTTTTCGTCGAGGAGCGCGGCGTTGAGCGTTTCGACGTTTTCGGTCGCGAGCTGGTAGTAGAGATATTCGTTGCCGGCGCGACGGGCGGGGTCGCCGGTGCATTTCTCAGACTTGCCGAGGATGGCGAAGTTCACCTTGGCGTGGTTGAGGATTTCGGCCATCGCGCGAGCGGTTTTTTGCGCGGCGGGATCGTAGGCGCCGGCGCAGCCGACCCAGTAGAGAACCTCGAAGTCGGGGTTCTCTTCGACGGTCGGCACCGGCACAGCGAGGCCGTCTTTCCATTCTTCGCGTTTGTCTTGCGAGATACCCCACGGATTGCCGGCGCGCTCCATGCCGCGAAAGGCGTTGTTGAGCAGTTGCGGGAATTCGCCCTGGGTCATCACGCGGTCGCGGCGGATGTCGATGATGTCGCTTAGTTGTTCGCAGCCGACCGGGCAGATTTCTACGCACGCGCCGCACGACGTGCAGGCCCAGAGCGCTTCTTCGGTGAGCAGGATTTCGCCGACCGGGCGCGCAACGGATTTGTCGCCGTCGGCGAGCGGTTCGATGATGCGGTTCAGCTCGTAGCGTTTGTTGATTTCCAGCGCCGAGGGCGAGAGCGATTTGCCGGTGGTCTGCGCGGGACAGGCGTCGTTGCACCGGTTGCACTGGATGCAGGCATAGGCGTCGAGGAGCTGCGTCTTTTTGAGGTGCGTGAAATTCGCGACGCCGAACTGCTCGGCGGTTTCATCCTCGAGGTTGATCGGCTCGAGCGCGCCGCGCGTCACCGGCGTGCCGTCATCGGTGCGCGCGTTGAGCGCAAACTTCACCGGCGCCATGAAAATGTGGATATGTTTCGAGCGCGGAAAATAGGGCAGGAACGCGAGGATCAGCCCGAGCGCGCCCCACCAGCCGAGGTGTTCGAGCCACGCCCAGTCGCGGCCGATGCCGAGCACGCGCGCGAGCAGGCTGGCGGCCGGTTGCCACGCATCGGTCTCGCCGCGCGTGGCGAGTTGCGCCGCGGAGCCGAGGAGCCGGAAGCCGACGTGCAAAAAAATGAAGCCGGCAACGATCGCGCTGTCCCGCCGGATGCCGCCGGCGCGCACGTCGGGATGGAGCAGCGTGTTGTCGTTGAACAGCAGCCGCCGGTCGCCGGTGCCCCAACGGCGGATGATGAAGAAGATGACGCCGATGAGCACGAGCGATCCGAAAATGTCCGTGCCGAGCCGAAACAATTCTCCGACCGCCCCAAACGACAAATCCTCGAACCAGCCGTGTGGCCCGACCGCCGCGAGATCGATGAGGTTGACCAACCCGTAAAAGACAAAGCCGTAGAAAATGAACGAGTGGAAAAACGAAACGATTGGCCGATCACGAAAGACGGTGATTTGTGTGATCGTGCGCACGAGCGCGTCGAAAATGCGGCGCGGCCACTCGTTGAAACGCGGGTAGTAGTGCGGCTGCCCCGAGGCGACAAGGCGATACACGCGCTCGAAGCCGAGCCACGCGTAAAAGAGCGAGACGATCGTCAGAAAAAGGAAGAGCAGTTTTTCGGTGAGCGAGAGCATAAAGGCGCCGGGAGGGGACGAACGTGCTGCACAACAGAGCACAAAACGGCAAAGCGCGGCGAATGGATTCGTTTCGGGCGCAGCGTCGAACGCGCCGGGAGCCGACCCATCGCTGTAGCGGCGAACCATGACCGCCCAGCCTGGTTGCTGAGAGCGCCGAAACTGCTGCGCGCGCAGGAGGTGCCGTCAGAGTCCGCCGCTACCGTGATGGTGGCCCGCGGGCTGCTTTTTATACCCGGGACACTGGCACTCGCCGTCTCCCCGTCATTTCTCGTCGTTTTCAAGCAAATCCTGTGGTCACGCTCATCCCATTTTCCGTCAACGCACGTTTCCGAAACGTCGCCGTCGCCGCGCTCGGTTTCCTCCTGTTGCCATCAGCCGGCGCGCTTGCCCAGACCTGGAACGGCAGCCGCACTTCCTATTGGAACAATCCGCTGAACTGGAGCGGCAACGCGCTGCCCGCCAACGACGGCACCGCCGACCTCGTCTTCGCCCAGGTCGTCGATCCCAGCAAGCCGAAGGGCGTCTGCTATCTCGACGCCAACTGGAGCGTCCATTCACTCACGTTCAATGCCGTCTTCCGCCCTTCCCCGACCGGCACGAGTTGGCTCTACACCGCCACGCCCGGCCCGTATTCGCTTACGGTCACCGGCGGCGTCGCCAACACGACCGGCGGCACGTTGAACCTGGCGCCCGGCTTCGTGCTCGGCGCGGCCGTGGCGTGGTCGGACACCGGCGGGACGACGGCCGTCAACGGCCAGCTCTCCGGTCCAGGCGGCATCGTCAAAACCGGCAGCGGCATGCTCTGGCTGCCGCGCACGGACAACACCTTCGCCGGCGGCGTCTCCGTGCTCGGCGGCACGCTCGCGGTGATCGACGACGGCTCCCTCGGCGCGCCGGCCAACGGGGTCTCGCTCAATGGCGGCGCACTGCGCTTCGGGGCGGAGACCGTCAACTATGGCGCGCAGGCGCGCACGACCCAACGTCCGATCACCGTCGGCGCGAGCGGCGGCGCCCTGCAATACCGCGCTGGCACGCTGACGCTCAATGGCACTATCAGTGGGTCGGGCGCGGTCACCTTCGCGCACGAGCCGGGCTGGACGACCTACGATCCGATCCGATTCCTGCTCGGCCGCACAAATCCTTACGCGGGTGACACCGCGATTCTCGGCGCCACGGTCATCGCGCCCGGTCCCGGCGCCGTGCTCGGCGGGGGCGATGTGGTCCTGCAGCCCGGCGGCGTGCTCTCGCTCGCCGCGGCGGACAACCTCGCCGCTGGCCGGCGCGTGGTCCTCTGCCCGCAGCGCGCGCGGGTGTTGCGCGACGCCGCGCGCGATCCGGTCGCTCTCCTCGCCCCCGCGCGCACGACGGGCGGCATCCTCGCGCTGCTGGCGGATCAGTCGGTCGCGCTGGACTTCGCCACGCTCGGCAACGGCCAGCTCTTCCTCGGCGCGGCGACCGACGCGCATTACACCGCTGCCACGCTCGGCCCCGGCGCCGGTGGCGTTTATCGGCTTGGCGGCGGCGTGGTCGATCCCGCGGCCGGCGGCGTTTCTCCGCGCCTGACGATCGCCGGCCACGACAATGTGCTCACCGGCGCCGCCGCCGCACTGGTGGGCCCGGCGGTTTACCTCCCGAGCGACCAGGCGAACGCCGACCTGCTCAGCGATACCACCGTGGTGCTCGCCAACGCCAACAATCACACCGGCGGCACCACGCTGCGCAGCGGCACGCTGATCGTCGGCGCCGACGGCGCGCTCGGCTCCGGCCCACTGACGCTAACGGTCGGTCGCTTCGGAACCCTGGACGCCCGGCCGCGCACGCTGCCGCAACCCGTGATTTTCAACGGCGGCACCGGCGGCATCGGCCTGACTCTCGCCGGTCCCGCCGCGCTCACTTTCACCGGCCCGGTGGACCTCGCCGGCGGGCAGCCCTTTTTGCGGGGTAACTACGGGGCGCCCAGCATCACTTTCGCCGGGCCGATCTCGAATGGCGCCCTCTACTTGAGCGGCGGCACCTGGCTGCTGTCGGCCGTCAATTCCTTCGCTGGCGGACTGACGGTTGACGGCTACACGTTGCTCCGCTTTTACGATGACACCAACCTGGGTGCGCCCGGCGCAAAACTGACTCTTTACGGAGGCACCCTGCAGCCGGCTGACGACGCGCCTGCGGCGCTGACGATTTCCCGGCCGCTGCGGAGCGCGATCGACACCAGCGAAGTGCGCGTGGGCGCCGGCAAGACGCTGACACTCACCAGCGCCTTGTCCGATGCCGGCGGCACGAATGGCGCGCAGTTCACGAAGTCCGGCGCGGGCACGCTGCGGTTGACCGGCGACACCACCGGCGCCTATGCCAACGTGAAAGAAGGCGTGTTACGGATCCAAAACGCCTTCACGCACGGTGGCACCAGGACGCTGCAAGTGGTGGTGAAAGCCGGCGGCACGCTAACAGGCGGCAGCGAGTTGGATCGGATCGACGTTTCCGAAGGTGGCTGGCTGGCGCCAGGCGCGGAGGATGCGCCTGGACTGTTTTGGGTCTCTTACAAGCTGCGCCTGATTTATGGTTGCACGCTGGCGCTGCGCCTGGGCACGACAGCCGCGGACAGCTTGGTGGCGGGCCCCTACGCTTACTTTGAGGTGTTTCCCTATGTGCAGTCGCCGGCGATTTATGTGGCGATCGCCGACGCTGGTGGGCTCGCGCCGGGGCAGACTTACACGCTGCTGGATTGGAGCTCGGCGACCAGTTACGAGCAGCCCACCGCCGCATCCTTCCGCCTAGCCTCCGGCCCGGTCGGCGGCACGTTGGCAATCGTCAACAAGACGCTGCAATTGACGACGCGGGCGCTGACGCCTTACGAGGCGTGGCAAAACCGGTATTTCCCCAACCGCGCGTTGCCCGCCGCGGCGCCCGGCGCGCTCAGCCCGGCGGGCGATGGGCTGACCAATTTGCTCAAATACGCGCTCGGTCTCGATCCGCTGCGTTCCGGCGTCGCGGGCCTGCCACGGGCCGGCGTATTACCCGGTTTTGTGACACTAACATATACCCGTGCCTGGGCCGCCTCGGACGTGACATTCACGCCGCAGTGGAGCGACGATCTCGCCGTCTGGCACAATGAAGACGTCGCCGAGGAAACGCTCGCTGACGATGGCGTCGCACTCACCGTGCGCGCGCGGGTGGCCGCGGGCAGCGGCGGGCGTCGGTTTGTGCGCTTGCAGGTGACACAACGCTGACTCAGGGACGGATTAGTTTGCCGGCGCGCCGTCATCCTTGGACCAAGGCATCGGCGCGTCCGTTCCGCTCAAACGGTGCGCCAGTTCGCGCGCCGCAGCGACGCCGAGCGAGAAACCGTGCGCGCCGCCGCCCGCGAGCAGCCACACCGGCGCGCCCGGCGCTGGCCAGATTTCCGGCAGTCCGCTGGGCGTGACGACTTCCCAGGCGCCGCGAAGGTTCGCGGGCGTTTTGCCGAGGTTGAGCGACGGCCGCGCGAGCGCCGGCAACCGGTCAAGCGCGGCGGCGACCTGGTCGAGCAATTCGGCGCGCAAGCCGACGGAGACGCCGTGAAACGTGCCCCCGGTTGGCGCGTAATCCGGCGGGTCGGGTGGGAGCGGAGCGACCGGCACGAGCAACGCGCCGTCGCCGTGCGGACGGATCGCGAAACCGTGTGCGACGACGACCGGCATCGCGGTCACGCCGCGCGTGTCGCGCCGCAAATCGCGATCGTTTTCAAAACGTGGACACTGCACAAACGCGCGGCCAAACGGCGCCGCGACGCCCAGCCCGGCGGCGAGCAAGGACGCGCTCCCCGCGCCGCACGCGAGCACGACCGCGCTGGCCCGCACGCGGGTTTGCCGGACGATCTTCAGTTCCATCCGATTGTCCCATTCCAAACGGTCGAACCGCAAACTCGTGGCGTCCTCAAACGCCGCGCGCGCGTTGAGCAGGAG
>CAXTRS010000197.1:0-9106 GCA_964246635.1 uncultured Chthoniobacterales bacterium
GAGGTGGACCTGTCCAAAGTGAGCGCTGCCGCCTAATCAACCCGTAAGTAGCCTGACCCGTCTATGTCCTTCACTCGCCGCCAACAAACCCTCTACCGCCCCTTGGTGGACAACGCCTGGGCACGCCACGCCGCGCTGGAGCGGCTCGCACAGGGCAGCAAAATCGAGCGCGATGCCTGGTATCGCGATCAGCTCCAAAAGGTCGCCGGCATCACCTCCACGACGCAGGCCAACCGGACGACCCACTTCGGCGAATTGATGGCCCACTTCGAGGCCATCGTCGGCGAGAGCATCTACTGGCAGACGCAGCTCGCCGAGAGCCGCCTGCGCCGGGTGCGCTTCGCGCTGAACAAACTCTGCCGCGAGCACGAGGTCGAGGAGTCTTACGTCGCCGGCATCGCCCTGCAAATGTTCGGCACGCGCGACCTGCCCCGGCTCGGCCCCGACCAGTTGGAGGCCATCATCACCGCGCTCAAGCGCAAGCTCCGCATCTACACCGCGCCCCGGCCGGAATCGCGCGCGCGACGCACAGCGGAGGAGGCGCTGGCCAACGCGGCATGAAGGAAACCGACCTCATCCAGGACAAGGCAAGACGCATGAGCCGCGACGAGCTGGTGGCCGAGATCGAGCGTTGTGAGGGCGGTCTCAGAGTCGCCCAGAGCAAAGGCGCGGCGAAACGCTACCAGACGCGGCTGGGGTTGCTGCGGGAAGAGTTGGCCCAACGCAAATCGCCATGAGCAAATCCGTCTCCCTCTGCCGTTGCTGGGCAAGGAAGAAGCCCTGGATGCTCCTTTGCCGGACCTGCTGGCGCAAGCTCCCCGCCGAGCTGCGCGCCGAGGTTTGGGCTTCCTACAAAGAGGCGCCGAACAGCCAGCGGCACACCACCGCGATCCGCCGCTGCCTGACGCACCTGGACGCGCTGAAAGCGCATCCTGTTTCCGCATGAGCGTCGCCCTCGCCAGCGCCCCGCAAGTCGTCTCCGCCGAGCCGATGCCCCGGCTCTCGGTGGACCTGCCGCTGCACGATCCGCGCGAATGCGCGCAGTGCGGCGAAGGGGAGGAATTGGAGGTGTGGCAGGAGCACGACGAGCACGACCGGCCGGAACCGATCTATCTAGTGCTCTGCGCGGAGTGCGCGGGAGTCATCATCGAGCCGCACCCAAGGCTGTATCGGAAGTTGCCGACGCACGCGCCCGCACACGGCGCGATGCCGATCTGCTGGAACTGCCGCTGGCGCGCGGGCACGAGCTGCCAGCACGCGCAGAGTCGCGCACGCGGCGGCCGTGGACTGCGCCTGGACATGCCCTCGCCGACGTGGGGACACATGCGCACCCGGCGCGATCCTCAAACCGGTAGCCGCAGCAAAACCTTTGTCCTCTATCACGGCCCGGTCTGGGGCTGTGACGGGAAGAAATTATGACGCCTGCTCAAGCAGAAATTCTTGCCGCAATCATTTTCTACCGGCGCCACGGCTATGACTGGCTCCCGGTCGTCGCGTTCCTCAGCGCGAAGGCGTTCGGCACATGGCCACCGGCCAACAAAAAAGCACGGAGGGACAGAAAAGTATGACCGCCGTTGTTCCACCACCACGCCAGCGCACGCTCTTCCCCGACCACGTCGGCGAAAGGCGCGCCGCACTCTTTGGCAAAGTCACCCGCCAGGAGACCCCTGCCGAGGGCGGGCTGCCGCGCACCCTGCATTTCACCGGCTGGGACGGCGCCGGCGCCGCGCAGTGGTCGCCATTCAGCGCCGATGGCGTGGTGTTCACCTGGGAAGACGCCAACACGCTGGCGGGCCGCCTGGGCGGGACGCCGGTGGTCCAGAGCACCTGTTGAACTATGGAAACCCCCGAGACCGCCAAACTGATCGAGGCGCACCTGCTCGCCGCGCGCGGATGGGTGTCGTCGGAGCGGCTCTGCGAATTGTTCAACCTGGCGAACGACCGGCCGCTGCGAGCGCACGGCGACAAGCCCGGCTTGTGCAGTGACTACGCGATCTCGGGAAAGCGCGGCTTCAGACACGTCGCGCACGCCACCCAGGAGGAGTTTGAGAGCGCGACGGGCCGCAAGCGCCGCCACGCGCTGAGCGAGCTGGTCCACGTCCGGCGCCTGCGCGCCAACCGCCAGCTCGCGCTGCAAAGGTTCGACCCGGCGACCGGACAGGGCGTTTTGCTGGACACAACTGCGTCATGAAAACGCTCGACCGCCGCTGGATCGACCTGCTGCACGAGTTCCCCGAGGACGACACCTCGGTGCGGCTGCACAGCGTGGTGACCGGCCACGTCACCATCGGCGCGTATTGTCCGGTCGCGGGCGACTGGACGTGCTTTGACGCACACGGCGAAGTCGGCGTGCTGAGCGATCTACTACCCGACTTCGGCGAGGTGACCCACTGGCTGCCCATCGACCAGGAGTGCGACGGCCTGCACGACACGCACGCATGAAGCCTGACGACGCCATCCTCGAAAAAATCCGCAAGCTGCTGCGCCTGGGCCAGAGCGCCAACGCGCACGAGGCCGGCCTCGCCCTGGAGCACGCTTTTCGCCTGGCGGCGCAGCACAAGATCGACGTGGCCACGCTGGACCTCGACCCGGATGTGGAGCGCATCGTTCACGAGCGTTTCCCGGTCGGCCACCGGCTCTCCTACATCAGCAAACTGACCCTCGACGTGGTCGCCGCGTTCTTCCACGTCGAGATCGTGGTGGACCGCCCGGCAGTCATCTTCGCCGGCACCCAAACCGACATCACCATTGCCCACTACGTCTTCGGCTTTCTGACCGGCACGTGCGCGCGGGAATTGCGCCGCTTCGAGAAGAGCAAACGGCGTCGGCCGAGCCTGTCGCGGCGGCAGAACTTCATCGCTGGCTTCATCTACGGCGTGCGCCACCAGTTGCGCGGCGCGAAGCAGGACCTGGAATTGGCCGACAGCACGACGGCGCTGGCCGTGGCAGACGGAAGACGCCGCCGCCAGGAATACATGGCGGAGTTGGTGCCGAACACGAAGGCCATCGCGCACCCCGATCCTCGTCGCAACAAAAGTGCGCTGATCGTCGGCTTTGACATTGGCCGGGAGACCCCGATCCGGCCGGCGATTTGCACGGTTCGGCCGGGGCCTCTGCTGCTCACCTGAATATGGCCGAAACGACGAACATCCAATGGACGAACTACACGGGGGGACCCTTTCTCGGGTGCGCGCCAGTCTCGCCGGGCTGCGCGAAATGCTACGCTTGGGAACTGGCACTGACGCGGCTGGAGCCGCTCTTTCGCAAGGCGTATAAGGCCGCTGGCTTCGCGGACTGGGACACGCGGCCGGTGTGGGGCAAAAACGCGACGCGGGTGCTCACAAAAGGGTTTTGGCGAGATGCCCGCCGAATCAACGCGCAGCATGCCAGAGCCGGGACGCACGGTCGCTGGTTCCCGAGCCTGATCGACTGGCTGGACGAGATGGCCGGCGGGATCATCGACCAGGAGGGGAACAGGCTCGATCCGTTTGCCGTCCTGGCGGACTTCCTCTCGTTGGTCCACGACACAGCGAATCTCGACTGGTTGCTGCTGACAAAACGGCCGCAGAATTTCCCGGACCGCATCGCAAGAGCGTTGAGATTTTGGGGAGAGGAGCCGGGCGACAACGAAGCGATCACCATCTGGCTGCACGATTGGCTGACAGGGGAAGCTCCCGCGAATGTCTGGGTCGGCGTGAGTATCGAAGATCAGCCGAACATGCAGCGGCACGCCTGGCTAATGGACATTCCCGCGCGCGTGCATTTCTGGTCGGCCGAGCCGCTGCTCGGGTTTCTGGAAACGCGCGCGGCCTGGGCCAAACACGGCTTGCCGGATTGGGTCATCATCGGCAACGAGAGCGGCAGGGGCGCACGCGATGGCCAGGTGGAAGCCGTGGACGATCTGCGCCGGCAATGCCAGGCGGCCGGTGTCCGGTGCTTCGTCAAGCAGCTCGGATCGCGGCCAATAGTTTCCAACGCGAATATCCTCGACTGGCCGCCCGGCACGGTTTTCTACGCCAATGATGGCGACGGTGCCGCCTCCGCTCGCGTGAGTTTGCGCGACTCAAAAGGAGGCGATCCAAATGAATGGCCGGAAGATTTGCGCGTGCGTCAGTTCCCTCAATTCTGTCCGGCAACGATTGCCTCCTCGGCCCTCTAAGCATCCACAATGTTGAGCTTGAATCCCTCGTTATCCTCGACGGCGCGTTGAAGACGAAGGTCTGGGAAAACCCCTCGTGCAAGCTGCCTCCTTACCCTTTTTTCCAACGTCGGATCACACCGGCATCCCAAAATCACGCTTTTGATCCAAGACTCCTTGATCGGCAGCAAATAAATAGGCTCTCCAGTTTTTGGGTTAATGACTATCTGCCCGATTTTATCCTTCTTTTTTTCACATTCCGACAGGTTATGAATCTGCCGCCACTCACGCTCATATTTCCAATGCACACTTTTTCGACGCGTAGTCTTTATAACGTCCGCGCGCGTGCGAGGGGAGTTCTTATCAAAAATAGGCGATACTTTGGCACGCGCCTTTCGATACTGAACGCTCCACATTTTGGTGCCGTAATAGCCTAGACCGGCGCTTCCAGATGCTATGCCCACCGCGATACCCTTGTGCTCGTCGGCGTAATGGCTCCACATGAGAATATCATCTGGGGGTTCGGCAAGGCACAAAACACCGCATATAGCACTCACGAGTTTGGGATGATCTCGTTGGTAACCTAGTGCTTTTTTAGGCAGGTCGGCCATCCACTGTGCTGCGAAAACTTCCCGATTCTCACGCATCTTTTTATCGAATTCAGCCCGACTTGGTTTGTATGGTGTAGAGGCTAAAAATGTTTCGTAGGTGCTATCCATCGCTGCCACTTGGTCTAGCATTTTTAGAACATCCTTTTGGGCTACATTTGTATCAACGATGGGCGAAAATTCAAAAGGATCATTCAGCTCTACTGGCCGGGTGACTTTGACGCGCAATGTCTCAAGAATTTCTGCTCCGCGCTCGTTACAGTATTTGTATAGAACTGGTGGCAATTCTCTTCCGTGTCTAGCCATAGGAGTGGTGAATTATCAGTGCTGTTCTTAAACTCATCAAATTGTGAAAATGGCGACACTTTTTATTTTGGGTGTGTCACACCCGTGAAATTTTGTCATGACAAGCTTGTTGTCTAAATCAGACTCCGCTATACCGGAGCCTTCTTTCTTACCCGCGTGGAGACGCAGACAACGATGTCTTGACCCAACTTCCCCCGAATCCTCTCGCCATCAAGCCGGCCCTCAGTTGGCCTGGCGGCAAAAGCCGGCTGCTCAAGCACCTGCTGCCGCTCATCCCCGAGCACGCTTGCTATTGCGAGCCGTTTGCCGGCGGCCTGGCGGTCCTCTTGGCCAAGCCGCGCTCCGATCTGGAAGTTATCAACGACGCGAACGGGGACTTGGTGACGTTTTACCGCTGCGTGCGCTTCCACACGGATGTGTTGCTCACCGAGCTGGAGTTTGTGCTCACCAGCCGCGAGGAATTTCACGACTTCAGGCACCAGCCGGGGCTGACGGACATCCAGCGCTCGGCACGGTGGTTTTTCCGCAACAAGAACTGCTTCGGCGGAGCGAACATGGACAGCTTTGGCACGCGCGTGACCAGCGCCAGCGGCTCGCGCGCAGCGAGGCTGGAGGCGATCCGAGCACTGAACGTTCGCCTGGACCGGGTGACCATCGAACATCTCGACTGGCAACGCTGCTTAGCGCTTTACGACCGGCCGACGACGTTCTTCTTCCTCGATCCGCCCTACACCGAGTGCCAAGCGTCGATGTATGCGAGCTGGACGGACACGGACGTGCGCGGCTTGCGCGGGCAACTCGACCGGCTGCGGGGCAAATGGCTGCTTACGCTCAACGACACGCCCTCGATCCGGGCGATCTTCGCCGGATGCGAGCTGCGGGCGGTCGAGCGGGCGCGCGGGATCGACAACCGGCACGGAGCGCGGCGGTATCGGGAGCTGATTATCACGCCAGCCGGCCAGGCCGGGGCGCCGCCTATTCCTGCTCCTCGATCTCCGCGCGCACGCCGCGCGACTGGAGAAGCCGTTTCGCTGCGCGGATGACCATCAGCTTGAACTTCGCCTCGAACCGCAGCGCCTTGGCCTGCTCATTGAGGTCGATGCTCTGGCCCTGCATCGACTTCGTCGGCAGATTCAGCCCGTCCACCCACCGTTGTGCCTCCTGTTGTGCCCGCTTCCAGCTCATTGGGCTGGCATTTAGAGCAGCAGCCGTTCCCGTGGTGACGGCAGCCTGTCACCTGTCACCTTTGCTGGTGGCAGGCTGGTGGCAGGTTTCGGGGTGCTTTGGACATCTGTAGCCGTCAGGCAGCGGCATCATTCCGAGTTGGACATTTGTTGCAAACAGGTGTCCTAGTCTCGCGTAAGTGCTTGATTTAAGGGCTAATCAGGGCTGCTCAGCTCTCATCAGGGGTTGGACATCTGTTCCCGGAGCGGCCTAAGCGCAGAGCAGCAAGTCACGGACGGCCCGGAGGTGCGTCCCTGCCTGGGATCAAGCACGCGGCGCTGTGGTCGCGCCTTAATCACTCTCACCGAGCAACTCGCGGCGCAGGAGATCGAACGCCGCTTGCGTCGCGCGGTGCTTGAACGTTTCCCGGTCCGTAGTCGGAAAAAAGATGCGCTTCACCAGCGGCTCCGCGCGGCCCGGCGCGGCGAGGCCGATGAAGGCGGTGCCCACCGGTTTGTCCTCCGATCCGCCGTTGGGTCCAGCAAAACCGGTCGTGCTCAGGGCGTAGTCGGCTCCGGCGACGCCGCGCGCGCCCGCCGCCATCGCCGAGGCCACGGGCGCGCTCACCGCGCCGCCGTTCTCCTCGATGATTTCGTGGGTGACTCCGAGCAGCTTGGTCTTCATCGGGTCAACGTAAGTCGTGATCCCCGCCGGGAAAATCTCGCTGGCGCCGACGACATTCGTCAGGCGGTGCGCCAGCAGCCCGCCGGTGCAGGACTCCGCCACCGCGAGCGTTTTCTTCCGCTCTTGCAACAGCCGCACGATCACCTGCTCGAGGGTTTCGCCCGTCGTCGAGGCGAGATGTTTCCCCAGCGCCGGCACGACGATTTTCTCCGCCCGCGCCAGCGCGGACGCCGGTCCGATGAGCCGCAGGTCCACCTCGCCGGGCCGCGCGCAGTAACCGACCTCCAACCCACCGATGGCTGCGAGCGCCTCCCCCACTTTTTCCTCCACCCACGACTCGCCGATGCCGACGAGCCGATACGTCCGCATCGCCGCGGGCGTTTCGCTCGCCGGCAGCAGCGATTTCAAAATCGGCAGCACCTGCTCGGTGAACATCGGGCGCAGCTCGCGCGGCGGGCCAGGGAGCAAAAACAAATGCGGAACGCGGAATACGGAACGCGGAATGGCAGAAGTTGCGGATGCGGCGGCCTGCCGATCTTCGGTTGCCTTTTCATTCCCCATTCCGCATTCCGCATTCCGCATTTCTAAATACAACCCCGGGGCGGTGCCGTGCGCGTTTGGCAGCACCTGCGCGCCCGCGGGCACCTCGGCCTGGCGGGCGATATGCGGGTTGATCTCGCGCCGGCCGAACTTGGCGAATTTTTCTTTGATGTCGGCGAGCAGCGCGTCATCCGTGCGCAGCTCGCGCCCGAGCATTTCGGCGACGATGTCGCGTGTGATGTCGTCCGAAGTCGGCCCGAGGCCGCCGGTGACAAGGACGACGTCCGGCCCGCGGCCAAACGCTTCGCTCAACGCCTCGCGGATCGCCTGTCCATCGGGCACGCACGTCTGCCGTTCGATGCGCAGTCCCAGCGGAAAAAGCCCTTCGCCAAAAAAGGCGAGGTGCGTGTTGACGACGCTGCCGAGCAGCAGCTCGGTGCCAGTGTTGAGGACTTCGACGCGCATGAAGAGAAGGGCTAAGGGCTAAGGGCTAAAAAAAGAAATGCAAGCGGCCGACCGTTCGGCTTTCGCATTTTCTGCTTTTTAGCCCTTAGCCCTTCACTTTCTTTCCAGCGCCTTCAGCCAGCCGGCGACCCGGCCGTGGTGCAGGTCGTCGCCGGCGTCCTGGTAGATGTAGAGCAGGTTGGCCAGGATGCGGGTGAGGATCATGCGCGGGTTCGCGGGCTCCAGATACGAAGGCTGGAAGGCGAGCTTTTGCTTGCGCAGGATCGCTTCGCAATCGGCGGGCAGGAGCACTTTGCCGCGGTGAAACGGGTCGAAGAAAATACCGCCGTGCCGCACGATGAAATGGCCGGGGAGATTGATGCCTTCGAGCCGCAGACCCGCGCGCCCGGCGACGATGAGATACACCACGGCGAGCGAAATCGGGATGCCCAGTTTAGTGTCGATGACGTGCGGCAACAGCGAGTTGGTCACGTCGTAATACCGCTCGGCGTTGCCGTGAAAACCGAGGTCGGTGGCGAGGAAGTTCGTGAGCGCAGTGACGCGCGCCCGGGGCGTTTCCAGCGGCGCCAGGCGACGCTGGAGTTCCTGGCCCCAGATGTCGAGCAGCCGCAGGCGCGGCTCGATGTCGGTGCCGGGCGAGAGCACGCGCGAGAGCTGCCAGCAGGCGTCCTCGATGTCGCCGTGATCGGGGAACAAATGACAGAGCAGCGTGAAATCCTCCAGCGCCTGCCGACCCTCGATTTCCATGAGCACGTCGTGCGCGTGCCGGCTGACGGTGGCGTCGTCGATGGCGCAAAGATCGCGCAGGTGCGTGATGATCTCCGGCCCGCTCTCGACGAGCTGGTTCTTCAACAGCGCGACGGTCGCGGGATCGTTGTCGCGCAGCAGGCGGACGATGGCGTCGTGTTGCTCGAACATGGGTGCGGGAAGAGAAGAAGAAAGCGTTCGTCGATCCATCCCCGACTTGGGGCAGTGGCGCCGAAATCGAGACGAGTTGTAGCCGGGCGTCGGCCGGAAAGCAAGCGCGACGCTCAGCGGCGCTGGGGAAAAAGTCTAGCGCCGGGCGGCGGAGCGCGGAATTTTTTGACGCGTTTTCCTATTCTGGAAACGTCTCGAGCGCGTCGAGTCGCCCCGGCGCGCAACGGACCGTCACCCGCATCGGCCGGCAGCAAACCTCGCAGTCCTGCACAGTGTCGTAGTC
>CAXTRS010000198.1:0-1803 GCA_964246635.1 uncultured Chthoniobacterales bacterium
AATAAACGCAGCCTGTGCGTGGATGCGGCGCTTGGTTGTTCTTCGTTTGTGTGTTCGGCGAGACGCCGAACACGGCAGGCGAGACGCCCACCCTACCCGCGGAACATTGAACGCGCGCGAAGAGAACCGAAAATATGCGCGCGGAAAAAATCAACATTCGCATTTCAGTTGGTGGAAACAGCCGATTCGGGCGATGAAAGAAATCCCCCGATGCGTTCTGCTGCCACCCGTCCGTTGCCGTCCGAAAAACGCGTCGTTGAAACCAGCGGCACGACCACAGAAATGCGGCAGCAGCGCCGCTGGCGTTGGCGCGCCCTCGCCGTCCTGTTGAGCGGGCCGTTTCTCGGCATCCTCGACTTGTTCATCGTCAACGTCTCGCTGCCCACGATTCGCGAGTCGCTCGGCGCCAGCTTTGCCCAGGTCGAGTGGACCATCACCGGCTACGGCCTGGCCTACGCGATCCTGCTCATCATTGGCGGACGACTCGGCGATTTGTTCGGCCGGCGGCGGGTCTTTTGTCTTGGACTTTTTGGTTTCACGCTGACTTCGGCGTTGTGCGGCTCGGCCGCGACGCCGGCGGCATTGATCGCCTGGCGTGTCGTCCAAGGCGGGACGGCCGCGATCATGTTTCCGCAAGCGCTTTCGTTCATCCAGGCGCGCTTCCCCGCGGACGAACGCCGCGGCGCGTTCAGCGTCTATGGCGCAAACCTCGGCTTGGCGAGCGTGTGCGGCCAGATCTTCGGCGGGCTGTTGCTCGGCTGGAATTTGCTGGGCCTGGGCTGGCGGCCGGTGTTTCTGGTGAACGTCCCCATCGGCCTCATTGGGCTGACCCTCGCCTGGAACATCTTGCGCGAGCCGCCGGGTCTCCCGGCGCAGGCGTTGCCGTTCAATGCGCTCGACCGCCGCTCGCTCGCCCGGCGGCTAGACCTCGGCGGCGCGGGCTTGATTTCGTTCGGCCTTTTTTTGCTGACGTTTCCGCTTGTCGAAGGCACCGACGCCGGCTGGCCGTGGTGGGCGTTCGTCTCGCTCGCCGCGGCGGCGCCGGTGTTTCTCGTCTTCGACCGTTTCGAGCGCCGCGTCGCTCGGCGCGGCGGCACGCCGCTCGTCGAACCGACCCTCTGGCGCGACGGGGCATTCGTGACCGGACTCGGAGTCACGCTCACCTATTTCGCCGGCCACGCCGCGACCCTGCTCATCCTCTCGCTGTTCCTGCAAGGCGGCCTGCACCTGTCCCCGATTTGGGCCGGACTGACGCTCGTGCCCTTCTCGCTCGGCTTCGCCGCCGGCTCGAGTTTTTCCGGCAAGCTGATGGCGCGGCTTTCGACGCGCACCCTGCACCTCGGCGCGGCGACCAGCGTCGCCGGCATCGCGCTCATGGTCTGGCAGGCCGCTCGTGCGACGGCCGGCGCGGTGCCAATTGCGTTCACCATCGGCCTGTTGCTCTACGGCATTGGGCGCGGGTTTGTCCGCGGGCGGCTGTTCAGCGTCGTGTTTGGGCGCATCCGCCACGGCGGCGTGGCCGGGGCGGCGGCCGGCGTGCTCTCGACCGTCCAGCAAATCGCCCACTCCGCGGGCCTGGCTGCCATCGGTGTCGTGCTCTTCGGCACACTGCCGCCGGCGCCGACGCCGGGCGACTACGCGCGTGCCTTCACGCTTGCGTGCGTGGCAAACGTCGCGCTGCTCGCGGTGGCCTCCGCGCTCATTCTCCGGCTGCCGCGGCGTGAGTAGCACTGTAGCGGCGGTCTATGACCGCCCCCTGCTGCGCCGATAACGCTGAACGTAAGATGAAGGGCGGTCATAGAC
>CAXTRS010000198.1:1813-4911 GCA_964246635.1 uncultured Chthoniobacterales bacterium
GTCTCCTCTACTAGCTATTATTTTATTGTCGGGGGGTATATCCCCCCGCCGCTACAATCGGTGCCACAGTGTCTCGATGCTTTAACATCAAAGCACTCCGTGCTATCGCTCTGCCATGCCGACGCACTACGAAGGCAGCGCCGCGGAAGTCCGCGCGCTGGATGCATACATCAAGCTGTCGCGCGCCGCAGGCACCGTCAGCACCGGCGCGTTTGAGCGCACCCGGCTCGCGGACGCGAAGCTGACCGAAGGCCAGTTCGGCGTGCTCGAAGCCCTCCAACACCTCGGGCCGCTGCACCAATGCGACTTGGCGCGCAAACATCTCCTCAGCGGCGGCAACATGACGATGATCGTCGATAACCTCGAGAAACGCGGCCTCGTGCGCCGCGAGCGTTCGGCCGAAGATCGGCGCTTCGTGCGCGTTCACCTGAGCCCGGCGGGTCGCCGCTTGATCAAGTCGGTATTTCCGCGCCACGCCGCGACGCTCACGGAGATGATGGGCGCACTCTCGGCGACGGAGCAGGAACAACTCGGCAAACTCTGCCGCAAGCTCGGCACCGCGCACCGACCCGTGGAGTCGGGATCGATTGCTGCGGGTTGAAAGGTCAAGGGGCGATCTGCAACCATGCCCCTTCATTGAGCTATTCATATAGTTTAACATTGAACGATTCGACGCCAAACGAATCTAAGATTTATCATTTGAACGCCATGACAACTCCGAATCCCGACTCCGCCAAACTCGCCCCGTCTGCCAACGGCAGTTCTCCTTCCGCGCCGGCCATGCCGGCAGTGAGACCGCCGCTGCTCGGCTTGCACCACATCACCGCAGTGACCGGCGACGCGCCCGGCAACCTCGATTTTTACACCCGGGTGCTGGGCTTGCGGCTGGTGAAAAAGACCGTCAACCAGGACGACGTTTCCGCGTATCACTTGTTCTACGGCGACGAACTTGGCAATCCGGGCACGGAGCTGACCTTCTTCGACTGGCCCAACAGCGGACCGGCCCGGCACGGCGCTGGCGCGGTGATCGAAACCGCGCTCCGCGTGCCCGGCGGGCGCGCCGCGCTGGACTGGTGGCGGCAGCGTTTCGACGAACTCGACGTGCCACACAGCGACGTGGACACTTACCCGTTGCAGGGCGGCGTCAGCGAAAGCCTGCCTTTCACCGACCCCGAGGGCCAGCCGCTGCGGCTGCGCGCGGAAAACCGCCCCGGGGCCGAAAGAGACGCACTCCCCTGGCGCGGCAGCCCCGCGCCGCCGGACGCTGCGATCACCGGACTGAGCGCGGTCACACTCAACGTGCGCCGCCCCGAGCGGACCATCGGTTTGCTCAAAGACGTGCTCGGCTTTCGCGAGAGCAAAATTCAGGGCAACGGCATTGACGGCCTGTGGCTCGAAACCGGCGACGGCGGGCCGGGCGCGCAAGTGCGCGTGGTCGCAGCCGACCCCGCGCAACCCTTCGGCGGATTCACGGGCACCGGCGGCGTTCATCACGTCGCGTTTCGCGTGGCGGATGCCGACGCGCAACGGCTCTGGCACGAACATTTGGTTGCGGCTGGGTTGCCGGTTTCAGAGATCATCAACCGCTTTTATTTCCGCTCGATCTATTTCCGCGAACCCGGCGGCGTGCTGTTCGAGATCGCCACGGATGGTCCGGGTTTCGCCGCGGACGAGAACCCGGCACACTTGGGCGAGTCACTGTCGTTGCCACCGTTCCTCGAGCCGCAACGGAAGGAGATCGAGGCTGGCCTGCGGCCGTTGGGCGGAGAATCCCGGCGTCTTTCATGAAAACAACCGAGCCACCATCGTTGCTGGATTTCGATCACCGTTACCTGCCGGCGCGCGACTCCGACCCACCCGTGTTGTTGCTGCTCCACGGCACGGGCGGAGACGAGGAGTCGATGCTGCCGATTGGCCGTGCGCTCGCGCCGGGCGCGGCGTTGCTCAGCCCGCGCGGCAAAGTTCTGGAAAACGGAACGACGCCGCGATTTTTCCGGCGACTGGCCGAGGGCGTCTTCGATGTCCCCGATTTAATCGCGCGCACCGGGGAGCTTGCGGAATTTCTCCGCGCGGCCTCGGCGCACTACGGCTTCGATGTGACGCGCGTGGTCGCCGTCGGCTACTCCAATGGCGCAAACATCGCCGCCAGCCTGTTGCTGCTGCACCCCAGTGCGCTGGCTGGCGCGGTGCTCTTGCGGCCCATGGTGCCGCTGGAGCCGACGGTTCCGCCGACGCTCGCTGGCGTGCCCGTTTACGTATCAGCCGGCCGGCTCGATCCCATGGTGCTGGAAAGCGAGCCGGAGCGGCTCACAGAACTCTTGCGCCAAGGCGGCGCGGAAGTGACCCTGTGCTGGCTCGACCGGGCAGGACATGGACTGGTGAGGGAAGAGATCATCGACGCGGCGGAATGGCTCGCAGCGGCTGCCATTCGTCGACCCTGACTCAGTGCAGCTGCTCGTCCCCAGCCGTCTGCAGCTCTTGCAGGAACGACGTGCCGCCGGCCGCGAGTTTTTCCTCGAGCCGGCGCGTGCAATCGCAGTCGCAACAGGCCCACGGTTCTTCGCCATTTTCGTGCCGGCAGTTGCGCCGTGCGTGGGCGTCTTTCACGCTGAGCAGCTCGAAGTATTCTTCCCAATACGCGCGCTCTTCTTCGAGCGGAACACGGCAAAAGCAGACTTCGACCCACTGCGCCGTGCCGTCCGCAGCGAGCCGGGCCTGCTGCATGTTGTGCAGGTATTCGTCGCCGGCGATCGAGCCGCGGCCCAGCGAGCCTTGCGCAATGGCGCGCAGGAGCGCCGGTTCGCGGCCGGGTTTGACGCGCGCTTTGACCAGGTAACGCATGGCGAAGTCGGTGCGCGCCAATCTAGCGCGAAACGCGCGGCGACGAAAGGCGTTCACAGGTTCACCGAAGCCGGCGGCAACCGCGCGCAGCTCAGCGTTTCGGCAAATCCGGCGCCTCTGGCTCGTTGACGACAGGCGGCGGCAGGAAGAGCTGACCGGTCGCCGGGTCGGTGCCGAGCACATTGCGCGCGAGTCGTTCGCGGCGGATTTGCGGCTCGCCGAGGCGCATGCTGACCCGACGACCGGTCAGCGCGCCC
>CAXTRS010000198.1:4921-8995 GCA_964246635.1 uncultured Chthoniobacterales bacterium
GGGGCGGTCGGGGGGGGCCCCCGGGCCCCCCCCCCCCCCCCCCCCCGCCCCCCGCGCCGTCGGCCTCGGGCGAATAAATCGCCAGCGCCGGCGTGCTGCCGTAGCTCCACGCCACGGCCAGTCGTTCGTTGCCGGCGCTGCCCTCGCCCGATCGGATCAGCACGCCCAACCCACGATAGACCGGGATGCCGTTGACCTCGTAGGCGAGTTCCAAATATTCGCCTTGCGCGGTGATCGTCACCGCGCCGGCGAAGCTGCCGGCCCGGCCGCGGCTGCCCGCGATGCGGTGCCGACCCACGAGCGGTGCGGCGGCCGAGCCGGTATCGATCCGCATCTCCCCGAGCTCGGCACCGTCATCGACGCTCGTGACCCAGTCGCCCTGCCAGCGGCCGTCCTTGCCGCGGCGATAGAGCGCGGTGCCGTAGGCCGCGCCGCCGGTGTTCATGGAAGCGCAGAGCACCGCCGAAGCGCCGCCCGGCCCTTCCTTGTCCCAGAGGCCGAGTCCCTGCAATCGGCGCGGCGTTTGCCCGCCGCGGATGCGCCACGTCAGCGTGCAAACGGTGCGGCGGGTTTTGATCTCCACGGTTCCTGCGTAAGGCTCGGCGACGTTCGCGGCGTCGAGTTCCTTCGCGATTACGTAACGTCCGCGGGGGGACTCGTCGGCCGCACGCGTGGCGACGCACGCAAAGGCGCAGAGCAGGCAACCCACGACGGTGCCAGCAAAGCGCACCCGACTTCCGAGTTTTCGAACGCGCGTGGTGCGCCCCGTTGTGCCCCTGCCCATAACGACGAGGAACAAAAACCGCGAACGCGCTTTCTTCAACGCCGCCGCCAGCCTCCGCCGCGTCGTGACGATCCGCCACTGGCGACGCGGTGGTCGCGGCCGTCCCTCGACGCCGATCGCGAGTCGCGACCGCGATGTCCTTGGCGGCCGCTCTCGACTTTCGGCGGTGCCGCCGCGGAATAGTCGAAGCCCTCGGCTTTCCGACGCACGATGCCGCGGCCGATGAAACGCTCGAGCGAGCGCAGCGGCCCGTGGTCTTCGGACGTGATGAAGCTGACCGCGTCGCCGACCGCCTGCGCGCGGCCGGTGCGGCCGATGCGGTGAACGTAATCCTCGGCGTGCAGCGGAAAATCATAATTCACGACGTGCGAGATGCCCTCGACGTCGATGCCACGCGCGGCGATGTCCGTCGCAACGAGCACGCGCACCGCGCCGGACTTGAAATCTTTCAGCGCGCGCAGCCGCTGATTTTGCGAACGATTCGAGTGCAGCGTGCCGGTTTTGATGCCGCCCTGCTCAAGCTTCCGCGCCACGCGGTCCGCGCCGTGTTTCGTGCGGGTAAAAACGAGCACCGAGTCCATCTTTGAATCGCCCAGCAAGTGTGCGAGCAGCGCCGGTTTCAAATGCGCCGGCACTTCATACACGAGTTGCGTGACAGTTTCCGCCGGGTTCGCGCGGCGGCCGATCTGGACAATTTTGGGCGAGCGCTGAAATTCGTGCGTGAGCGCCTCGATCTCCGGCGAAAGCGTGGCGGAAAAGAGCAGCGTCTGGCGCTTCGCGGGCAGCGCGCGCACGATCTGCCGGATCGGCGGCAGGAAACCCATGTCGAGCATGCGGTCGGCCTCGTCGAGGACCAGAAATTCGACGCCGGAAAAATTGGCGTGCCCTTGCCCCATCATGTCGAGCAGCCGGCCGGGCGTGGCGATGACGACGTCTGCGCCGGAGCGCAACGCGTCGATTTGCGGACGCTCGCCGACGCCGCCGAAAACCGTCGCTACACGCAGCGGCAGGTGCCGGGCATAGGCGCGCACGTTTTCGTCGATCTGCACGACGAGCTCGCGGGTCGGCGCGACGATGAGCACGCGCGTCGCGCGGCGGCGATGGTCCGTGCCGCGTTCGTCGAGCACGCGGGCGAGCCGACCCAGGATCGGTAGGGTAAAGGCGGCGGTCTTGCCGGTGCCGGTTTGGGCGATGCCGATGAGGTCGTGGCCGGCGAGGATTTTCGGGATCGCCGCGGTTTGGATCGGGGTCGGTTCAGTGTAACCAGCTTCCTGGATGGCTTTGAATATTCGGTCTTCAAGACCGAGGGCGCGAAATGGCATGATGTAGTCGCTACTATCGCCCGGAACCGGGCCAGACGCATGCGATTTCCCCGAGGCGCCACCGCGCGTCCCGCTAAACGCGCAGGAGCGCCAGCATTTCCCGCACGGCGTTTTCCAAGCCGACAAACAGCGCGCGGCAAACGATCGAGTGGCCGATGTTCAACTCCGCGAGGTGCAGCACGGCGGCGAGCATGGGCGGAAGGTTTTCGTAGTTCAATCCGTGGCCCGCGTTGACTTGCAGACCGAGGCTCCAGGCGAGTTCGGCGGCGGCGCGCAGGCGCGCGAGTTCCGCCGTGCGGGCCGTGCTGCCCGGCGCGGCGTTGGCATAGGCGCCAGTGTGCATTTCGACCGCCGGCGCGGCGAGTTCCACCGCGGCGCGCACCTGAGCCTCATCCGGGTCGATAAACAAGCTCACGCGTGAGCCGTTCGCGTTCAACCGCGCAACCGTGGGCGCGAGTTCCGCGCGCAGGCCGGCGGCGTCGAGGCCGCCTTCGGTGGTGATTTCCTGCCGGTTCTCCGGCACCAGGCAAACGTCCGCCGGGCGCAGGGCGAGCGCGATTTCGACGATCTCCGGCGTGTTGCCCAATTCGAGATTGATTTTGGTTTTGACCGCCGCGCGCAGCCGTTCCAAATCGCGGTCCTGAATATGCCGCCGGTCCGCGCGCAGGTGCACCGTGATCCCGCTTGCGCCAGCTCGCTCACAAGCGACCGCCGCCGCCACGAGGTCCGGCTCGACGTTGTGCGCCTCCGGTGTCCGCGCATATCGTGCCTGCCGCAGCGTGGCGACGTGGTCGATGTTGACGCCGAGGGTGGGAGCGGCCATCAGCTGGCAACAGTATTCTCGGCACTGCGTGCATTCAGTCGCTGCGCGACCCAAACTTTTAGCAATGCATCCCGGGTGACACCCACACGCGACGCCTCTTGTTCCAGGCTTGCGACTATCCAAGCGGGGAATTCGATTTCCACGCGCTCAATTTCCGAGCCTTCCAAAATAGGGTTTTTCGTGTCGAAATAGTCCAACACGTTCTCGCCGCGATCGAACTTTTCTTCGAGGTTCGCAGCGGTCGTCGCTTTAGCCTTCGTCCTAACTCGGGTAACTCTTTTCGTAGAGTTTCGTTTCATCGCGGTTCGACTTTCGGACACTTATAATTCGGATCGTTGCGCCGCGATAGGTAATAACCGCAGTCCAATGCAGAACTCCAATTTTTCCGATGACTAGGTAACGCACCTCGCCGGGTTGCGGGGAGCGAAATCGCACGCGGGGCTTCAACCAAAGCTGCTGCGCTTCGATGAAATCGATGCCGTGCCTTTGCTTGTTGCTCGCGCTTTTCGCCGGATCGAACTCGAAATTTGATGGCATGTGGGCGCGTTGTTGGTGCGTTTCGGCTGCGTGTCGAGACCTTTTTAATTTTCAGTGTCGGAAATGCCGCACTCCGGTGAAGACCATCGCCATGCCGCGCTCGTCGGCGGCGGCGATGACTTCGGCGTCGCGCACGCTGCCGCCGGGTTGAATGACAGCGGTCGCGCCGGCATCGGCGGCGGCGAGCAGGCCGTCGGGGAACGGGAAAAAGGCGTCGCTGGCGACGACGCTGCCTTTGAGCCGCAAGCCTGCGTCTTTCGCTTTCCACACCGCGAGCCGCGAGGCGTCGATGCGCGACATCTGGCCCGCGCCGATGCCGAGCGTCCTGTCGGCGGCGCAATAAACGATGGCGTTGCTCTTGACGTGCTTGACTACGCGCCAGCCGAAATTCATCGCGCGCAATTCCCCGGCGCTTGGCGCGCGTTTTGTGACGACCTTACCTAGCTCGCCCGCAGGAGTATCTGCCGCCGCGAGCAGAGCGTCGCGTTCCTGCACCAGCACGCCGCCCGGCACCGAGCGGACGTCGTCGCACTCGTCGCCGCATTCCGCCACCGGCCGAAGCTGGCGCATGAGGCGGAGGTTCTTTTTTCGCTGCAACAATGCGCGGG
>CAXTRS010000199.1:0-8964 GCA_964246635.1 uncultured Chthoniobacterales bacterium
CAGCGGCTTCGGCTGGAGGTTCGCGGGCAGCCCGAAGTGGGAATCGCTGTCGAGGAAACCGGCATAGACCGTTTTGCCTGCGAGGTCCCAAACACGGGCGTCGGCTGGCGTGGGCAGATCGGCGCCGGCGGCTTCGATGAGCCCGTCGCGCACGACCAGCGTGCCTTTCTCAATCGTGCGTTGTGGCGAGACGACGAGGCGCGCGTTGACGAGCGCGTGCACGCGCGGCCGCACATCGCGTAAACCCTGAGTTGGAGCGGTGGGGATTTGCCCGGAGCTTGCGGGAGCCGAGGCGATCGCCAGCACCAGGCTGGCAAGGAGACGGAGTGAGCGTGAAGTATTCATCGAAGGCGCGACGGCGGAAGTTAACGACGGCGGGAGATCAGGGCGAACCCGCGGGATTTGCAACGCGCGGAGGCTTCCGTCATTTTCGCGTCTCGCCGCTGCATCGGCCGCGTTTCTTCCTTATGCTCAAAGCTGTCTTTTTCGACGCCGCCGGGACTTTGATTTTTCTGCCTCGCGGCGTGGGCGAGCACTACGCTGAGGTCGCCGCGCGTTTCGGGGTCACGCTGGACAGTTGCGCGTTGGAGCGCGCCTTTCGGAGCGCCTGGAAGGCAATGCCGGCACGAGAGGCGACCGCCGACGGCAGCTCGCGCGCGGACGACGACAAGCCGTGGTGGCGCGAACTGGTCGACCGCGTGCTGGCGAAGGTGCTGCCGACAGCAGGCACCGGACGCGACTTTCCTCGGGACGAATACTTCGAAGCGCTTTACGCGCACTTCGAGCAGCCCGGCGTCTGGGAGCATTATCCCGAGGTGCCGGCTGTCCTCTCGGCGCTCCGGGACCGGGGACTTGCGCTGGCGATTGTGTCGAACTTCGACCGCCGGCTGCGGCGGATCCTCGACGGCCTCGGCTCCCTGGCGTTTTTTCAGCGCGTGATCCTGTCGAGCGAAGTCGGCGCCGACAAACCGGACCCGCGCATTTTCGAGCGTGCCCTGACCACACTCGGGGTCAGTCCCGCCGAAGCCCTGCACGTCGGCGACGATCCCGCGCGCGACTGGGCGGCGACCCGTTGCGGCATCCCCGTCTTCGAACTCGACCGCCCGCGCAACGATCTGCGCGACGTGCTGGCTTTCGTCGCACGCGCCACTTGAAAACCACGTCGCCCGTGACACAATACCGGCTCGCGCGGCGAGCCGGTCCCGGCGGTTCCGAGGACCTGCTGTTCGTCCGTGCGCGCGGGTCGATAGCTCAACGGTTAGAGCATCCGCCTTTTAAGCGGTTGGTTCTGGGTTCAAATCCCAGTCGGCCCACCAAATCCGCGCTGCCGCCCGCCGGACGGCCGAACTGGCGGGACGCCACGAAGGAGGCTGCGTGAAGGTCGAATCCAAGATTCTGCTCTCCTTCGGTCTCGCCTTTCTCGCCGTGTTGCTCGTCGGCGGCTTGACCTACGGCAACAACCGCGCGCTCCTGCGCCACAACGCGATGGTGGTGCACACCTACGAGGTGCTCAAGACGATCAGCGCGCTCTTCGCCGCGGCGCAGGACGTCGAGACCGGCACGCGCGGCTACATGCTCACCGGCCGCGACGATTTTCTGGAGCCTTACCATGCCGGGGTCTCCGCCATCGAAGGGCGCCTGGCCGAGTTGCGCGGAGAAGTGAGCGACAACCCCGCGCAGATCGCGCGACTCAATCGCCTGGGGCAGCTGCTCCGGCGCAAAATCGAGGTGAGCGAGGGGCACATCAACAATCGGCGCATACACGGAATCGAAGCCGCGCTCGCGGGCCAGAAAGGCGAAGGCAAGCGCGCCATGGACGAACTGCGCGCAGTCGTGAGCGAGATGCGCGGCGTCGAGCTGGCGTTCCTGCAACAGCGCAGTCGCGAGAGCGCGGCCAGCGCGCGCAATGTCAGCATCACCTTTCTCGCCTTGATGGCGGTGGCGGTGCTGTTGCTGACGGTTTTCTTCTTCCAGGTGCGCGGCGACCTCGCCGAACGGACGCGCGTCAATTCGCTGCTGACGGCCAACGAACAGCGCTTCCGCGGCGTGCTGGAGTCCGCGCCGGATGCGCTGGTCCTCACGGATCACGGAGGCCGCATCACGTTGGTGAACCCCGCCTTCGAGAAGCTCTTCGGCGTCAACTCCGCCGCAGCCATCCAGCGTCCGCTGTCGGACTATCTGTGTCCGCGCGAAACGCCCCCGCAAGAGTCTGCTGCCGGTGAGGAGACAAAATCCGCCAGCAGCCCCGCGGAGGACGGCTCGCCTGCCGAAGCGGCGGACGCATTGGATCGTCTCGATCCTCATCTTGAACACGTGCTCGGCCGCGCCACCGGCAAACTCGGCGACGCCATTGGCGGCGTGCGGCAACGCGAGGCCGGGCTGACGCCGACCCGGTTGATCGGTATCCGCGAGGGCGGCAAGTCCGACAGCGAGGCAACCTTTCCCGCGGAGATCAGCCAGAGCGTGCTCAGCTCGACAGCGACCGGGGAAGCCATCACCATCACCGCGATCCGCGACCGCACCGAGCGCGAGCGGGCGGAGCGCGAGCTGCGCGGTTTTTCCGAAGACCTCGCCCGCTCCAACGCCGAGCTTGAACGCTTCGCCTACGTGGCCAGCCACGACTTGCAGGAGCCGCTGCGCATGGTCAGCAGCTATACCCAACTGCTCAAGCGCCGCTACCGTGGCAAGCTCGACTCCGACGCGCACGAGTTCATCGATTTCGCCGTGGATGGCGCCAACCGGATGCAAAAGCTCATCCAGGACTTGCTGACCTATTCCAGAGTTGGCAGCCGCCCGCTTGAGCTGGCGCCCGTGGATTGCGAAGGCATCCTCGAGCGCGTGCTGCGCGACATGCAGGAAACGCTCGAAGAACGCGGCGCCACCGTCGAGCACGAGCCGCTGCCGCTCGTGCGGGGCGACGCCGTCCAATTGGGGCAGCTTTTTCAAAACCTGCTCGCCAACGCGACAAAATTCGTCCGGCCGGACGTGCCGCCCCTCGTGCGCATCAGCGTTTCCATGCCGACGAAGCATCTTTGGCAATTTGCCGTGCAAGACAACGGCATCGGCATCGACCCGCAATACTTCGAGAGGATTTTCATCATCTTCCAGCGGCTGCACGGCAAAGACGCCTATCCGGGCACCGGCATCGGGCTGGCAATCTGTAAAAAAATCGTTGAACGCCACGGCGGCTGCCTCTGGGTGGAGAGCAAATCTGGCGCAGGCGCAAAGTTCCTCTTCACCTTGCCCGCGGTTGATGCTTAAAATGGCCGCCCAACCTGTGCTGGAAGAAACCGAGGCCCGCCAACGAGCCAGAGCCGCGCGCCTGCGCGCCGGAGGCTCGGAATTTATGAGACCGATCGAAATCCTGTTGGTCGAAGACAACCCGGGCGACGTGCGGCTGACCCGCGAGGCGCTCTCGGAAGCCAAGGTGCGCAACAACCTCGCCGTGGTGCCCGATGGCGTCGAAGCGCTCTCCTATTTGCGCCGTCAGGGCACGTTCGCCGGCTCGCCCCGGCCCGATCTCGTCTTGCTCGATCTCAACCTGCCAAAAAAGGACGGCCGCGAGGTGCTGGCCGAATTAAAAAACGACCCCGCGCTGCGCCGGCTGCCCGTGGTCGTGTTGACGACTTCTTCGGCTGAAAAAGACATCCTCGAGAGCTACGACTTGCACGCGAATTGCTATATCACCAAGCCGGTCGATCTCGATCAGTTTATCAATGTCGTCACCCACATCGAAGATTTCTGGCTGACCATTGTGAAACTGCCCCGCGACGTGAAGTAGCCGCTCTCCTCTCCGCGCACCCCGCGCGGAGGTGCTGCTCACTCGTGCGACCCGTCTGCCCGTTCGCTCTCACTTCCGGTCGATGGAAAACGGTCCGCTCAAAATTCTGCTCATCGAAGACAATGCCGGCGACGCCCGGCTGGTGCGCGAACACCTCTCCGACTCTTTTGGCCGGGCGCAGTTCGAGCTGGTTCACGCCGCTTCGCTCACAGCCGCGGCGAACCTGGCGGACGGCGAGCGTTGCGATGGCGCCAAGGAGTGCGCCGAGTGGGACGTGGTGCTGCTCGATCTGGCGTTGCCAGACAGCTTTGGGTTGGAAACACTCAGCCACTGGCACCGACAGTGCCCAACGGCGCCGACCATCGTCCTCACTGGCCACAACGACGAAGCGCTGGCGCTGACGGCGGTGCGCGAAGGCGCGCAGGATTACCTCGTCAAGGGTCAGATCGACGCCAGCCTGCTCACCCGCTCCATCCGCTACGCCATCGAGCGCAAGCGCACGCAGGAAGCGCTCCGCCAGGCGAAGGACCTCCTCGAGCGCCGGGTCGAGGAACGCACCGCGGAATTGCGCGAGAGCAACACGCGACTGAAGAACGAGATCAACGAACGCGAAGCCGCGCAGGTGCAGATCAGCGCCTTGCTCGAAGCCGAACAGCGCGCGCGGGCGGAGGTCGAGGAGGCGAACCGCTCGAAAGACGAATTTCTCGCCACGCTCTCGCACGAATTGCGCACGCCGCTGAACGCGATTTTGGGTTGGGCGGAAATCCTGCGCACCGGCGAGCCGTCGGCGAGCGAGCTGCGCGAAGGCATCGAGATCATCGAGCGCAACGCCCGTTCGCAGGCGCGGCTGGTCGAGGACGTGCTCGAGGTTTCGCGCATCATTTGCGGCAAGCTGCGGCTCAATCCGAGCAACGTCGATCTCGTCAACGTCATCGACGCCGCCCTGGCCAGCGCGCGGCCGGCGGCGCAGATCAAGAGCATTGACCTCAGCCGCGAGTTTGAGCCGGGCGCGGCCATGGTGCGCGGCGACATCGACCGGCTGCAACAGATCGTGGCCAACATGCTGTCGAACGCGATCAAGTTTACGCCCAGCCGTGGGACGGTGCGGGTCTGCCTGCGCCGCCGCGAGCGCGATTTTCAAATCGAGGTGCAGGATTCCGGCATCGGCATCCGAGCCGATTTTCTGCCGTATGTTTTCGACCGCTTCCGGCAATCGGACAGCTCGAGCACGCGCGCGCACAGCGGCCTGGGGCTCGGGCTTTCCATTGCGCGTCACCTCATCGAAATGCACGGCGGCACGATCGTGGTCGCCAGCGAGGGCGAAAATCGTGGCGCGACCTTTACCGTCACCCTGCCGGCGTTGTCCGAGCGACCCGCGGAGCGCACCGGCGCGCTGGCTGCCGCCAACGCCCTGCCCAAGCTGCCGGGCGTGCGCGTTCTCGTCGTCGAGGACGATCCCGATTCGCGCCGCCTGCTGACCCGCCTGCTGCGCCGCAGCGACGCGGAGGTGCGCGATGTTGGCTCGGCGGCAGAAGCGGTCGCGGCGCTCGAAGACTTCGCGGCCGAAATGGTCGTCAGCGACATCGCGATGCCGAGTGAAGATGGCTACAGCCTGATGCGCCGGTTGCGGCTGTCGCCCGAGCCGCGCATTCGCAACGTCCCCGCCCTGGCGCTCAGCGCGTTTGCCCGGCCGGAAGACAAGAGCCGCGCGCTGTCGGCCGGTTTTCAAGCGCACATCGCCAAGCCGTATGAGCCGTTTGATCTGTTGACGCTGCTCGTGGAGCTGCTCGAAAGCGGTGGCCGGAAGGTCGATTCTGGGGGGATGTCACCGCCTGCCCAGGCGTAAGTCAGTCCATCGCCGTGTGCGGTGGACTATCTCTTCTGGGGGATGGCCAAAGCAGCTCGCTGCCCGCGCCGCTACGGAATGATGAGCGTCATCCCTGGCTTTAACTTCGGCGGATTGCCGACCGCGCGCAGATTCGCGTCCTGGATGTCCTTCCAGCGCGTCTTGTCTTTATAGACTTTGCGCGAGACTTTTTCGAGCGTGTCGCCGGATACCACTTTGTAAGTGCGCGTCCCGCCGGCCTTCGCTTTGCGCTCGGCCTCCTGCGCGGCCGCATTGCCAGCGGCTGTCGATGGCACCCCAGGACTGGGTGCGGCAGTCCCAGTCCGCGTGGCGAGCAGTTGCCTGCGCAAGTCTTCGTTTTCGGTTTTCAAGCGCACCGCTTCATTGCGCGTGATGAGGGTGCCTCCGCCCAGATTGGTGGCGAGCAACAGTTCCGTGCGCTCCAAATTCAGCTTCGCCTCTTTCGCGTATTTCCCTTTGGGCGCGAGCGCCAGATAGCGGCGCAGGTGGTGAATCGCGCTGACCGGCTCGTTCAACTTGTCCACGTAAAGCAACGCGAGTCGGAAGTGCGCTTCGGCGCTCCGCTCGCTGCCGTCGAGCGCGCCTTCGTAGCCCGCGATGGCGCCAGGGAAATCGCCGGCCGATTGCCGCTGAATCGCCTGCTGCAGATCGTTGTCGCGCTGCTTGGCGAGCAACCGGTCGCAGCCGCTGGCGAACAACGGGAGCGCGAGCAGCACGGCCAGCGTGCCGGCAGTGCGCGACACGCGCGCGAAGACCGGAAAACGTGCGGAAAACATGGTCACGACGCGATGCCCGCAGCGAAGGCCCCGATTTCCGCGCGTGTCACAGGTGCGCTGCCTCCAGCGTCTCGACCACCGCGCTTAACGTTTCCAAACGCGCGTGCGCTTTGGAATTTCCGGGGACCACGTGCCACGGCGCCGCAGAAGTCGAAGTGCGCTCGAACATTTCTTCCGCCGCCGCGTTGTGTTCGTTCCATTTTTTGCGGTTGCGCCAGTCCTCGTCATTGATCTTCCAACGCTTGAGCGGATCGGCCTCACGTTTTTGAAAGCGCTGGAGCTGCTCGTCCTCCGAAATGTGGACGTAGAATTTGAGAATGATGGCGTTGTCGTCGGTGAGCAGGCGCTCGAATTCGTTGATCTCGCGATACGCGCGCCGCCACTCGGTCTCCGTGGCAAATCCTTCCACCCGCTCGACGAGCACGCGGCCATACCAGGAGCGATCGAAGACGGCGATTTGCCCACGCTTGGGCAGGCGTGTCCAGAACCGCCAGAGATAGTGTCGCGCCAGTTCTTCGGCGGTCGGTTTGACGGTCGAATACACCCGCACCGCACGCGGATCGAGCTTCTCGACGAGGCGCTTGATCGCGCCGCCTTTGCCCGCCGCGTCGGGACCTTCGAACACCAGGATCACGGACCGCTGCGCGGTCTCCGCGAGCCGGAGCTGGAGCTTGATGAGCGCGACCTGCTGATCTTTGAGCAGCCGTTTGTATTCGCTGTTTTCGACGACGCGATCCTGGCTGATCGCGTCCAGCGAGAGGCGGCTGCCCGGCGCGACTGGCGCCGCCGCGGGGAAATGTTGCCGGTGCTTTTCCATGAGTCGGATGAGGGTTGGACGCGACACGCGTCGCCGCTGAGCGAAATCCGCTATATGGCGATGCCCTCTTCAACAAGCAGAATCGGGATTTCGTTGCGAATCGGATAAAGCCGCCGGCCGTCGGCGCGTATCAGCCCGCCCGTCATCGGGTCGGTGATGAGTTCGGTGCCGACGTTGCGAAGCTCGCCGGCGGCGATGCGCGCATTGCACGCGTCGAGCGTCGCGGCGTCCGCGAGCATTAAGGGCTCGCGGGTCTCGGGACAACGCAGAATTTCGAGCAGGTCGGGCGCGATCATCGGGAGAGTTCTACTTCAATATTTCGGCACGCTCGGATCGACCTGTTCGCTCCACGCCTGGATGCCGCCGGTCACGTTGAAGAGTTTGTCAAAGCCCTCGGCGCGCAGTTGCCGCAACGCCTGCGCGCTGCGCTTTCCACTCTTGCAGTGCAAGACGATCTCCCGCGATGGGTTCAACTCGCCTGCCCGCGAAGCCAATTCGCCCAGCGGAATCAACGTCGCGCCCGGAATGCGCGCGATGTCGAACTCGCAGGGCTCGCGGACGTCGAGCAGCAAAAAATCGTCGGCGGCATCCAATCGTCGCTTCAACTCTCTCGCGGAGATTTCCGGCAACGCGTCTTCCGGCGCGGCGGCATCGCCCACCGCTTGCGGGAGGCCGCAAAATGCTTCGTAATCGACGAGTTCGGTGATCGTCGGGTGCTCCCCGCACACCGGACAGGCCGGATCGCGCCGCAACTTGAACTCGCGGAATTTCGCCTTCAGCGCGTCGAAGTGCAGGAGCCGACCCAGGAGCGGCTCGCCGATGCCAACGATCAGCTTGATCGCCTCGATCGCTTGCAGCACGCCGATGATCCCCGGCAGCACGCCGAGCACCCCGCCCTCCGCGCAACTCGGCACCAACCCGGGCGGAGGCGGTTCCGGGAACATGCAGCGGTAGCACGGCCCGCCCAGACTTGGGGCAAAGACCGTGCACTGGCCGTCGAATCGGAAGATCGACCCATGGACGTTGGGCTTGCCCAAAAAAACGCAGACGTCGTTCGACAAATACCGGGTCGGAAAGTTGTCCGTCCCGTCGATGACGATGTCATAAGGCGCGACGATCTCGCGCGCATTGTCGCGGTGGAACATCGCGTCGTGCAGCACGACCTCGACGTTGGAGTTCGTCTCCTGGAC
The DNA here is from genome assembly GCA_964246635.1 of uncultured Chthoniobacterales bacterium. GTDB lineage: Bacteria > Verrucomicrobiota > Verrucomicrobiia > Chthoniobacterales > SZAS-18 > JAFAXH01. The sequence continues at coordinate 8,432 of CAXTRS010000199.1, forward strand.
GCGGTCGCGTGCGCTGTGCAATTTTTTGCGTCCGACATCCTCCGTTCCGTGCAAAACCTGGCGTTGCAGATTGGAAAAATCGACGACGTCGAAATCGACGAGTCCCAGCGTTCCCACGCCGGCCGCCGCGAGGTAGAGCGCGATCGGCGAGCCCAGCCCGCCCGCGCCGATGCAGAGCACACTCGCCGCCTTGAGCTTTTTCTGACCGGCGAGCGTTACCTCCGGCATGATGAGGTGCCGCGAGTAGCGCGCGATCTCGTCATTGGAAAACGTCACCGCTTCCAGACGCGCTGGATCGATCATCCCGTGCTCGGGCAATGCGGGGGTAGCGGTCTCGTGCATAAACAGAACCGAAACGGAGAGGCTGGCGCGACTCGCGGGGACGTAACGCTGAAACCGGTCGGAATGCAAAGCGCCCGTGCTGATCCGAGCCACGCCGCCTGCTTTCTGTATTGCCATGCCGGAGCAATTTGTTAAAAGCTCGGATTCGTTGCCGTTGCAGCGAGTCGCGTCCGTGTTTTCCCGCCCCAAAT
>CAXTRS010000200.1:0-8929 GCA_964246635.1 uncultured Chthoniobacterales bacterium
GGCCGTTGCGCCGCAGGCTGCGTTCGTCAATGTTCGCCACGCCGAGCGCGGGGCCGTTGTCGGGATGGTGGGGCGGGGCGCCGCGGTATTGCAGCACGCTGGTGCGCGAGATGACTTTCAGGTCGCCGATGCGCGCGAGGCTGGTGAGAATGTCGTCCTGGATGCCGTCGGCAAAATAGGCGTTTTCCTGGTCGGCGCTGAGGTTGTCGAAGGGCAGCACGGCGATCGATTTGTCCGTCGCCGCCACAGCCGGTGGCCCCGGCGGCGGGCGGTGGCGGTGCGGCAGCCAGAACGGCAGCGACAACAACCCGAGCAGCAGCGCGGCGAGCGCGGCGGTCGCCAGCTTCCAGCCGCCGGCGTTGCCGTGCCCGCGGCCACCGATGCGGTCGAGGCATTTTTCCACTCGCGACAGCAGCTCGTAGGCGTTTTGCGGCCGCTGCGCCGGCCCGACAGCGAGCATGGATTTCAGCAGCGCGACAACTGGCGCTGGCACGCCGCGCAACGCTTCGAGCGGCAGCGCCGGCTGGCGCTGCTGCTGGCGGATTTCCGCCAGCGACGATCCGGTGAAGGGCAACTTCCCGGTGAGCATGAACCACAAGGTGACGCCGAGCGAATAAATGTCCGAGCGCGTGTCGAGCTCTTCCCGCGCGAACTGCTCCGGACTCGCGAACCGCGGCGTGCCGACAAACGCGCCGTGCGTGAGGTCGAGCAGATCGGCCGACGGCTTGGCGAGGCCGAAGTCGATCACCTTCACCACGGGCGTGCCGTCGTCCTCGGTGCAAAGCATCAGGTTCGACGGCTTGAGGTCGCGATGGATCAAGTCGCGTTTGCAGGCGGCGATGAGCGCGCGGGCGACCTGCGCGGTGATCTCCAGCGCCAGCGGGGGCGCGAGCGGGCCGGGGCGCTCGACGCGCGCCTCGACGGTCTCGCCCTCGACGAGTTCCATCGCGTAAAAATAATCGTCGCCCTGGCAGCCGAGGTGAAACACGGAGGCGACGTTGCTGTGGCGCAACTGCGCCGCAACGCGCGCCTCGCGCAGAAACCGCTCGCGAGCCAACTCGTTCTTGAGGTAGCGGGTATGGATGACTTTCAGCGCGACGTGGTAGCGCAGGTTCGTGTCGAACGCCTTGTAAGTGACGCCCATCGCGCCGCGCCCCAGCTCGCACGGCACGCCGTCGGCGCCGGTGACGATTTCGTAATGCTCCAACCGGCGCGGCGCTGGCACTCGATGGCGCGGTCACCGCCTCCTCCGCATTTTCCTCCGGCATGGTCGCGACGTGTTCTTGGCCGGCGCCATCTTCATCGAGTCCGCTGCCGAGCAGCAGGCAGTTCAAACAAAAATTCTCCTTTCCCGTGCCCGTGAGGCGAGTGCCGCACCGGGCGCAGACCGGCGCGGTCTCGTGCGGAGCTGGAGGAGGAGCAGCTTCTGGCGGCATGGGAGCGTGTTAGACACGCGGCGGCGTTCGGTTGTTAGAACAAAGGGCCGCATCGCGCGCTGCTCTCCGCGGTGAGCGCGGCACGCCGACCCGGCAAACAATCGCATTGCTGCCGGGGCCGCTGGCGAAGTAAAACTCAGGCATGAGCGAAGTCCGAGTGCTCGTCGGCACACGTAAAGGCGCGTTCGTCCTGACCGCGGACGGCAAACGCGAAAACTGGCAGGTCAGCGGCCCGCACTTCGCGGGCTGGGAAATCTATCACGTCAAAGGCTCGCCCGTTGACCCGAACCGGCTGTATGCGTCGCAATCCAGCGGCTGGTTCGGGCAGCAGATTCAGCGCTCGAACGACGGCGGCAAGACGTGGGAGCCGGTCGGCAATGCGTTCGTGTATGACGGCGTCCCAGGCACGCACCAGTGGTATGACGGCACGCAGCACCCCTGGGAATTCAAGCGCGTCTGGCATCTCGAACCGTCGCTTTCCGACCCAGAGGCCGTCTATGCCGGGGCCGAAGATGCCGCCCTTTTCCACACCGCCGACGGCGGCAAGACCTGGCACGAGCTCTCCGGCCTGCGCAACGCGAAGGGGAACCTTTGGCAACCCGGCGCCGGCGGCATGTGCCTGCACACCATCGTGCTCGACCCGACAAACTCGGAGCGAATTTTCATCGCCATCTCGGCGGCAGGCGCCTTCCGCACCGATGACGCCGGCGGGACGTGGCGACCGATCAACCGCGGCCTGAAGTCTCCGTATGAACTCCCCGACCCGAGCGCCGAGGTTGGCCACTGCGTTCATCGCATTGCGATGCATTCCGCGCGGCCGAACGTGCTCTTCATGCAGAAACATTGGGACGTGATGCGCAGCGACGACGCCGGCGATTCCTGGCGCGAAGTCAGCGGCAATTTGCCGTCCGATTTCGGGTTCCCGATCGAAGTCCACGCGCACGAGCCGGAGACCGTCTATGTCGTCCCGATCAAGAGCGACTCCGAGCATTTTCCGCCCGAGGGCAAGCTGCGCGTGTATCGCAGCCGCACGGGCGGCGACGCCTGGGAGGCGCTCACCTGCGGCCTGCCGCAGAGCGATTGCTACGTCAACGTGCTGCGCGACGCCATGGCCGTGGACTCGCTCGATGCGTGCGGCGTTTACTTCGGCACCACCGGCGGACAGGTCTATGCCTCGGCCGACGCCGGCGATACGTGGAAGCCCATCGTCCGCGATCTCCCGGCCGTGCTCTCGGTCGAAGTTCAAACCCTGCGATGAGGAGCATCCGAGTCGTGCTCCCGTATCATCTGCGGACGCTCGCGCGCGTCGGCGGCGACGAGGTGGAGCTGCCAGTCGAGGGTCAGGTGACGCAACGCGCCGTCCTCGACGCCCTCGAAGCGCGCTATCCGGCGTTGCGCGGGACGATGCGCGATCACGTCACGCAACAGCGCCGGGCGTTCGTGCGGTTCTTCGCCTGCGAAGAGGATCTTTCTCACGAATCTGCGGACACCCCGCTGCCCGACGCTGTGGCGATCGGGGCGGAGCCGTTCTTCGTGGTGGGCGCGATGGCCGGTGGGTAGCCGGCGCTTCCTTCTCCGGCCTCTTACTGCGGCATGTGGAGGCGCAGATACGACAGCAGATCGGAGCGCGTGATGAGACCCAGAAACCGAGCGCCGTCCATCACGATGGCGACGCGGCCACGGTCAAAGACGGGCAAGAGTTCAGCAATCGTGGCGTCGGGGGCGAGCGTTTCCAAACGGTCGGTCATCGCGTTGCGCACGGTGTCGCGGAAACGCGCCGGGTCGGCGTGCACGGTCACGAGCACGTCACTCTCGTCGAGAATGCCGACCGCGCGTCCGCTCTCATCGACGACCGGCAACTGCGAAACGTCCGCCGATCGCATTCGCTGAAACGCGGTCAGCAGCGTGTTGTCCGGGCCGACGGCGATGACTTCCCCTTTTTCGTAGCGGTGCAAAATCAGGTCGCGCAAATCGCCCTGCGGCGAGCGCCGCGCGAAGCCCTGCTCAGCCATCCAGAAATCGTTATACATCTTCGACAGGTATTTGTTGCCGCTGTCGCAGATGAACGTGACCACGCGCTTTGGCCGCGTCTGCTCCCGGCAATACCGCAGCGCCGCGGCCAAGAGCGTGCCGGTGGACGAGCCGCCGAGAATGCCCTCCTCGCGCAACAGCTCGCGGCCGACTGCGAAGCTCTCGGCGTCCGGGATCGTGTAAGCGTCGGTCACGCGTGAAAGGTCCGCAATGTCGGGAATGAAATCCTCGCCGATGCCTTCGACCGCCCAGCTTCCGGCTTTGCCGAGTTGTCCGGTTTTGACGTAGTCCACGAGGATCGAGCCGGCGGGATCGGCGAGCACCATTTCGGTCTCGGGACTCACACGCGCGAAAAACCGGCTCAGGCCCGCGAGCGTGCCGCCGCTACCGACGCCGCACACCACGGCGTCGATGTCATGCCCCATGTCCTGCCAGATTTCCGGGCCGGTGGAGGTTTCGTGCGCGATGGGATTCGCGGGGTTACCGAATTGGTTGACGTAAAATCCGCCGGGAATTTCCTCGGCCAGGCGCGCGGCGACGTCTTGGTAATATTCCGCATGGCCGCGGCCGACGTCGGAGCGCGTCATGCGCACCTCGGCGCCGAGCGCGCGGATGTGCGAGATTTTTTCCTGCGACATTTTGTCGGGAATCACGAGCAGGACACGGTAGCCCTTCGCGACCGCGACGAGCGCCAGACCCAATCCGGTGTTGCCCGCGGTGGCCTCAATGACGGTGCCGCCGGGTCCCAAGCGGCCGTCGCGCTCGGCGGCTTCGATCATCGCGAGGGCGACGCGGTCTTTGATCGAGCCGGTCGGATTCTGGTTTTCGAGTTTGACGTAGAGCCGGCACGCGCCGGTGTCGATGCGCGTGATTTCGACCAGCGGCGTGTTGCCGATGAGCGAGAGGATGGCGGGCGGATTTTTGGTTTCGCGCGCGGGTTCGACCGGCAGCGTGGAAGTGGAAACAGGCATGGCGTTTTGGGGGAAGACAACAGGACGCTGAACGGGGTTGAAACTACTGCACGGGAAGCGTTTTCCAAATCGAAATGCGGTCTTCGATGCCTTCTGTAGCGGCAGTCTATGACTGCCCTCCTGCGGTTAAGCAACGCGGGGAGGGGGCAGTCATAGACTGCCGCTACAACAACGCGCCGCGGCCTTTCAAGAGTCGTTGCGAGAGAAAAGTTCCGAGTGCGATGCAGACTACGGTGATGACCGCCAGCGCAGCGCCGGGTCCACGGCCGGTCATGCTTTGAAAGTAAAAATAGATGCCGAGCGACACCGGCGCCTGCTGGCTCGAGGCGAGCAGAACGAGCGTGGCGGAAAGTTCTTCCGCGGCGGTGACAAAGACGCTGATTGCGCCGGCGACGATGCCGCCGAGCATCAGCGGCACGACGACGCGACGGATCGCGCGCGAGCGCGTGGCGCCGAGATTCAGCGCGGCTTCTTCCATCGAGGGATGCACCTGCTGGAGCGCGGCGACGCACGAACGCAACGCATACGGCAGCCGCCGGACCGAAAGCGCGCAGGTGATGACGAGCCAGGTCGAAAGGACCGCCGTTTGGGTCAGCGGAATGTTCACGCCTTTGAACACGCGCAGATACCCGATGCCGAGCACGACACCGGGCACCGCCAGCGATGCGGTGGCGAGAAAATCGAGTGCCTTGCCGCTGCGGGACGGCGTGCGCAAAGCGAGATACGCGATGGCCGTGGCGAGCAGCGCGTCGAGCAGCGCGGCGATCCCGCAATAGAGCAACGTGTTCCAGAGCAGCCGCGGCGAATCGTGCAGCGCGGTGAGGTAATGCGCGCTCGTCCAGGCATCGGGCAGCACGGAGAAGCTCCAGATTTTCGCGAACGAAAGCGCGAGCAGCCCGAGGTGCGGCGAGAGCACGAGCGCGAGCGTGGCGACGACCCAAGCGTAGGCCAGCACCGCCTGCCACGCGCGCAACGGATGGCGCGTCACCGCCGCGCCGCCACGCTGGCCGGTGGCATAGTCGCGACCTTGCGTGACTTTGCCCGAAAGCCAGAGCGCCACGAGCGAGACGAGCACGAGCGCGAGGCAAATGACGTAGCCGAGCGGATCGTCCACGCCGACGGACGTGATGCGCAAATAGGCCTGCGGCGCGAGCATGTTTGTCACGCCAAGGATGAGCGGCGTGCCAAGATCATCGAAGACTTTGAGGAACACGAGCAGCGCGCCCGCAAGGTAGCCGGGCAACACGAGCGGGAGGACAATCCGGCGAAAAAGTCGCAGCCCGGTGCAGCCAAGATTGCGCGCGGCTTCTTCCATCGCGCCGTCGAGATTGGCGAGCGCGGCGGAGACGTTCAGCAGGATAAACGGGAAGTAGTGCAGCGTCTCGACGAGCACGACACCGGTGAGCCCATCCATGAAGGGCACACGAAATCCGAAGTGTTCTTTCAGCAGCAAATTGACCGATCCATTCTTGCCAAAGAGCAGTTGCAGCGCGACCGCGCCGACGAACGGCGGCATGACGAGCGGCAAGACGCCGAGCGCCTGCACGAGCGCCGCGCCGCGGAACTGAAAGCGGATGGTCAGATACGCGAGCGGCAGCGCGAGCAAAGATGAAAACGCGACCGCCGCGACGGCCACGAACGCGCTGTTGAGAAACGACTCGCGCAGGAGCGACACCGTCCAGAGCGCGCCGAAATGTCCGAAGGTGAACGAACCGTCGGCGTTGATGAACACCGACTTCACCACGGCCGCGACCGGCAGCACGAGCGCGCCGACGAGAAACAGCGCGATGAACAGCGCAACGATCCGCTGGCCCGTGGTGGCGCGCGACATGAACGGTGGGTTCGTTCACATCGCCGCCGCCCTCGCCGCGAGCGCGGCGGCCTTCGCGTAGTTCTCCTTCGCCTTTGAGGCCCATTCCTCTTCGACGCCAGTCATTTTCTTTGACGCCTCGGCGTCTTTCTTCGATGCCTTGAACGTCTTCAGAAATTCCGCGTCCGCGATTTGTGTCGAGCTCACCAGCGGGTTGAAGGCCAGCGCCCGCGCCTCGTCGAGCAGCTTCACGGCTTCCGCCTTTTTCGATTTTTCGACCCTCGCCGTCGCCGCGTGAATCGTCTTGGTCGCTTCGACAAGCTCCTTGTGCCGGAACGTGATCGTCTGGTCGAACAGCGAGCTGACGACGTTGTAGCGTTTCTCCGACAACGCCGAGTCGAACTTCACTTTCGCGGTGATCGGTTTTTCAAATGGCCGCGGATAATCTTTTGGCGCTTTCGCGTAGATCGCCGGCAACACCGGCAGCCGGCTGATCTTCGGGTCGAGCAGGATCGCCTGCCCCTCGTCCGAGACCGTGTAAGCGATGAACTTCTTCGCCGCTTCCGCATTCTTCGCGCCCGCGATGAGGCCGATGTTCGCCGGCGCGATGGCCGTCATGCTCGGATACACAAAATCGACCGGCAGCCCGCTGTTCTTGGCCGCGAGGCCGAAGAAATCCACGACCAAGCCGAGGCCGTATTGACCGCTGCCGACGCCGTCGGGCACAGCGGTCGAGCGGTCGGTGATCGTCGAGCAGTTGCCGGAGATCATCGCGATTTGCTGCCAGCCCTTTTCCCAGCCTTCGCCTTGGAGAATCGTCTCCATCGTAAGCTGCGTGGTGCCGGAGCGCGACGGCGCGCAGGTCGAGACGTGTCCGAAATAGACCGGCTTCGTCAGGTCGGCCCATTCTTTCGGCACAGGGAGATCGTTGCCTTTGAGGTAGCGCGTATTGAACATGATGCCGTAGCCGGCGAGCGCCTGACCTTTGTAGAAACCGTTCGGATCGTTGATCGGAAAGTCGCCGATTTTCGCGGGCACAGCCGGATTTGGATCGGGGATTTTTTCGAGGAGATTTTCTTTCGCCAAGACCTCGAAGGCGTCCGGCGCGGAGACCCAGAAGATGTCCGGCTTCGAGCCTGCCGCGGCCTCGCGCACGTAGGCGATGCCGGCGGATGTGCCTTTGTTCAAAATCTCGACCGTGGTGCCGGGAGTTCTGGTTTCGTAGGCTTTTTTGTAGGCGTCGGTCAGCTCTTTCGGAAACGAAGTGACGATGACGACCTGGTCGGCGCGGGCGGCAGTGAACGCGAAGGAAGTGAGCAAGAGAAGCGTGAGGAATTTCATTGGGGGATCAGGTGAAAAAGTAGCGCGTCAGGTGGAAGAACACCGGAGCAGCAAAGCAGATGGAGTCGATGCGGTCGAGGACGCCGCCGTGGCCTTCGATGAGCGTGCCATAATCTTTCACGCCGCGGTCGCGTTTGATCGCGCTCATCGTCAGGCCGCCGCCGAAACCGAGCAGAGTGATCGCGAGGCTCATGCCCGCGGCTTGCAGCGGCGTGAACGGCGTCGCCCACCAGAGTGCGGTGCCGACGAGCGTGGCGCTCGCGATGCCGCCGACGAAGCCTTCCCACGTTTTGTTTGGACTCACGCGCGGCGCGATTTTGTGTTTTCCGAGCAGCTTGCCCCAGACGTATTGCAGCACGTCGCTGAGCTGCACGACGAGGATGAAAAAGAGGAGCAGCCGCACGTTTTCATGCCGCCCGAAGCCGGGGATCGACAGGCTCAGCAGCGCCGGCGCGTGACTGACGCAATAGACGCAGATCATCAGCGCCCACTGAATCTCGGCGGCGCGCTCGAGGAAGTGCTCGTAGTCGCCGGCGAGCGCGCAACGCATCGGGATGAAGAGGAACGCATAGACCGGAATCAGGATGATGAAGAGCCCATACCACTCGGTGGCGACGAGATAGTATTGCAGCGGCGTAATGACGAAGAAGACCCAGAACAAGCTCCGGTGATCACCGCCCTTGGTTGGGGTCAGCGTCAGAAATTCCCGCAGCGCCCAAAACGACGCGAGGCCGAAGAGGACGACCGCGCCGATGCGTCCGGTGAGCAACGCCAGAGCGACGACGGAAACGATCACCCACCAGGCGCGCAGGCGGGCGTTGAGATTGGTGATCGTGGCGTTCTCGGCCGCCGCCGGCACGCGGCGCGCGAGCAGCCAGCCGACGAGCGAGGCGACCGTCAGAAAACCGAAAACGCCGGCGATGAGCCAGAGTGTTGGTGGATCATGGGTCAGCCACTTCATGAGGAGAGAAAATTGATCAGCGCGCCTGGCGCAACGCGTTCACCGCGGCGCGCGCCCGTTCGAGAAATTCAACTTTCGGCTCGCCGGCTGCCACGCGCAGCGGGGCGCCGAAACTCAGGCAGCTCAGCAAGGGCACCGGGAGGAGTTCACCTTTGGGCAGGATGCGGTTCATATTGTCGATCTGCACCGGGACGAGATCGATGTCCGGCCGTTTCCGGGCCAAGTGCCAGAGGCCACTCTTGAACGGCTTGGCTTCGACGGCATCGGAACGTGTCCCTTCAGGAAAAAGGATGAGCGAAAATTTGTCGCCGAGCGCGCCGAGCAGCGGCTCGATCGGATTGCGCTCGTGCGCGGAAACGCGCTGGCGATCGATGAGCAC
>CAXTRS010000201.1:0-8924 GCA_964246635.1 uncultured Chthoniobacterales bacterium
CGGAACACCACCGCGTGGTTTTCCGTCGTCCTCCTCGAAAACTGCCCGACGATCGTCCGAACTCAACTCGCGCCATTCGCTTGGCGCGAGCCGCAGATCGCGCCAGAGATCAAGCGCACCGATGCGCACCCGCACCAACCGCAACGTGGGCAAGCCCACCGCAGCCGTCATCCGCCGCACCTGCCGGTTGCGGCCTTCGATCAATTCGAGCGCCAGCCAGCTCGTGGGACTCGCCGCGCGAAACCGAATTGGCGGATCGCGCGGTGACAGCTCCCGCACCGGCTCGAGCCGCCACGCCCGCGCCGGGCGCGTCCGGCGTCCCTGCACCACGACGCCGCGCGCCAGGCGCTCAAGCTTCTCCGCCGTGACGACGCCTTCGACTTGCGCCCAATACCGGCGGGGATGCGCTGCGTCGCCGCGCGTGGAATCGAGCAAGCGCGTATTCAGCCCCGGCTCGTCGCTGAGCAGGAGCAACCCTTCAGAGTCCATGTCGAGCCGGCCGACCGAATAAACGCCGGGCGGAAATCCAAAGTCGGTCAAGGTGCGCCGGCCCGGCCGGTCGGCGGTGAATTGCGAGAGCACGCCGTAGGGTTTGTAGAAGGCGATAAGCACAAGCAATAATGACGAATAACGAATGACGAATGACCGAAAAAGCGGCATGGCGCTTTCTTTCATTTGGTCATTGGGTCATTTAGGCATTCATTCGTCATTCGTCATTCGTCATTTCACCATCATGCCTGTCGTTTCCCTCGGCTGTCGTCCAGCGTTACCCCTCGTCGTTGCCTTCGGCGCCGCGCTTTTCGCGGCTAGGCCTCCTGCGGTTGGCGCGCAAGAAGTCGTCGTGCCGACCAGCGCTACGCGCGCGCCGGCCGCGACCGCGGTTTCCGCTGCTGGCATTCCACGATCGGGTCTTCCCATCAACAACCTGATCCTCTCCGCCATCCAGTCGATGCCGCAGGCCGGCGGGTATGCGGCAAACGGACCCGCGATCGTGCGGCTCGCCGCCGCGGTGCGGGTGGAAGGCCGCAGTTCGCCGGACCCGCGGTTTGAGATCAGCCCGGGGCGCACCGCGCCGACGTTTTGCTCGGCCGCAACCTATCTCGTTTTCCTGAAAGCTGTCGAAACGTTGCGCGAGCGTCGCGAGGTCTCACTCTCGGAAGCGCAGCTCGACGCGCTCCGCATCGCCGGCCAGCGCGACGGCACCGGCGTCTGGGGCCGCTGGAACGCGAACGGACCCGGCACCGCGCGGCTTTTTCACGAACTCCAGCTCGGGCGCAATTTCACCGACTTCGCGCAAGCGCAGCCCGGCGATTTCATGAAGATTTTCTGGACGAACGAAATCGGCCGCCGCGAGAAGGGGCATTCGGTCGTTTTTCTCGGCACCGAGCGCGGACCCGGCGGCGTCGAACAGGTGAAATTCTGGTCGGCGAATATTCCGACCGGCTACGGCGAGAAGATCGTGCCGCGCACGAAAATCGCCCGCGCCATTTTCTCGCGTTTTGAAAATCCGCGCGCCCTGTCGGCGGCGATCACGCGCGTCGGCGGCACCGACGATTACCTTGCCCGCATGCTGACCACCGACTCGAATCCCGAAGAGGTTCGGCGGCTGTGCGGCATGTAGGATTCTGCTGCTCGCGGCGACCAGCGCGGCGTTCGTTTTGAGTGCGATCCTCCGGCATCTGCGCGCGCTGGCCGAGGCGGAAGGCGGCTCGTTGTCCGTCGAGCATTACCTGCGCGAGGCGCTGCACCATCCGCGCTTCGGCTACTCCGCCGCCGGCAGGGCGGGGGCCGTCGGGCGGGGCGGGGATTTTTCGTCCTCGGTCACGCTGCATCCGGCATTGGGTCAGGCACTGGCGGCGTGGGTCTGGCAACATCGCGGGTCGGTGAAAAATCGCACTGGTGACTGGCACGTCATCGAGCTTGGCGGCGGCAGCGGACACCTCGCCGCCGCGCTGCTCGCCGGGCTCGGAGTGTGGCGTCGCCGGGGGCTGCAGTATGGCATCGTCGAAATTTCGCCGGGCGCGCGCGAGGAAGGGCGAGGGCGTCTTGCGCCGTGGGCGGGTCGAGTGACCTGGCATGCGTCGGCGGGTGATGCGCTTCGCGCCGCGTGTGGGCGCGCGTTGTGTTTCTCGAATGAATTCGTGGACGCATTTCCCTGCGCACAACTCGCGCGGGATCGCAGCGCACCCGCGGGTTGGTGCGAAGTGCGCATGGCTTGGACAAGCGCTGCGGACGGACCACGCGAGGTATTCAATGCGAATATCGACCCGCTGCTGGCGCGCTTGAACGCCCTTGGGCGGATGCCAAGTGTTCTCGACCCGGCTGTCGCCGAAACCTTCGCCGACGGCCACCGCGTCGAGATTCACGTCGCCCATGCGGAATGGCTCGCGCGGGAATTTCTTCCGCAATGGCACGCCGGCCGGCTGCTGACAGTTGATTATGGCGACACCACTCTAGGTTTGTATCAGCGCCGGCCGCGCGGAACTTTGCGCGCCTATTTTCGCCACACGCGCTTCGAGCCCGGCGACCTCGAGGTCTTCGCTCGGCCCGGTCGGCAGGATCTGACCGCCGACGTGAATTTCAGCGATCTGCAAAACTGGGGCGCATCGCACGGCTTGCGAGAATCGACGCCGCTCGGCACGCTCGCCGATTTCCTGCATCGCTGGCGTGCGCGGCGTCCGGCCGCGACGGACGCGGCGCTCCGATTTCTGCTCGATCCCGCGGGTGCTGGCGGCGCGTTCCGCGTGCTCGAACAAACTCGTGCGCCCGCCAGCAACGACTAACGCAGCAACTCGATCAGACTCGACGTGTCCCAGCGCCCGCCGCCGCGATTTTGCACTGCGGCGTAAAACGCGTCGACCACTTCGGTCATCGGCAGGCGCGCGCCGTTGCGAGCGGCTTCGGCGCGGCAGATGCCGAGGTCTTTGCGCATCCAATCGACCGCGAAGCCGAAGTCGAATTTGCCTTCGAGCATCGTCGTTCCGCGGTTCTCCATCTGCCAGCTCCCGGCTGCGCCTTTCGTGATGACTTCCAGCACGCGCGCGCCGTCCAGCCCGGCTTTCTGCGAAAACGCGAGCGCTTCGGACAAACCTTGGAGCAGCCCGGCGATGCAGATTTGGTTGACCATTTTCGTCAACTGCCCGCTGCCGGCCGGACCCATGTGAGTGACCGCTTTCGCATACGTCGCGAGCAGCGGCTGCGCACGCCGGAAAACGGCCTCGTCGCCGCCGACCGCGATGCTCAGCTTGCCGTTCTCAGCGCCGGCCTGTCCGCCGGAAACCGGTGCATCGAGAAACGCCACGCCGCGCTCGCGCGCCGCCGCATCGAGCCGTCGCGCCGCCTCAGCCGAAGCGGTGGTATGATCGACCATCACAGCGCCGGCCGACATCGCCGAGAGCGCGCCCTGCGCGTCGTCCAGCGTCACTTCATAGAGATCGCGATCGTTGCCCACACAGACCAGCACGAAGTCCGCCCCCCGCGCCGCTTCAGCAGGGGTTTCTGCGGCGTTGCCGCCGTGCTTCTCGACCCACGCTTTTCGTTTTGCCGGCGTGCGGTTGAAAACGGTCACTTGGTGGCCGGCTTTCGCGAGGTGACCCGCCATGGGAAAACCCATCGCGCCAAGTCCAATGAAGGCGAGACGGGCGGATGGCACGGATGCCGGGGAGTTGTTGTCGGAGGGCATGGGGAAATTTCAGGGGACGTATTGGGCCGCGCCGCTGCCGAACGACCAGTCCGCCGGCTCGTTGCCAACCAGGCAAATGACGACATCCTCTTTGCGCAAACCTGGCTTTTGCGCCAGCTCGTCGGCGATGCGGGCGAAGAGCGCCTTTTTTTGCTCAACGGTGCGTCCCGCGCGCAGCGTGATCTGAATGAGGACGCAGTCGGCGGTGTGGTCGATCCCGAGATAGCTCGGCTCGATGATGAGGCCCTCGGGCGTGTGCTCAGTGATGATTTGAAAACGATCGGCTGCCGGCACGTTGATCGTTTCGAACATGGCGCGGTGAACGCCGTCGCCGATGGCGCGGCGGAAGTCCGGCGTTTTGCCGGTGGGAACGGAGATGCGGACGAAGGGCATGGATAGGGAAGGGAGAGGACTTTGTGTTCGGAACGGAAGGGTTCTTGCCAAGGCGGGGACTCGAACCCCGACGGATTGCTCCACCAGATCCTAAGTCTGGCGCGTCTGCCAATTTCGCCACCTTGGCTCGTGCGGGTCGCGACGACCGGTGGCGCGGAGTATGGCGCAGCTCTGCGCGGAATCCAAGTGCGTGGATACTGTAGCGGCGGTCTATGACCGCCCCTCGTATCGATGGAGGCGGGAGACCGCCTGTAGCGAAGCGCGAGGAGGTCATAGACCGCCGCTACAGTCGCGTTGCAGACCCGATCTCAGAAAAAGCGCGAAGCCGGCGCGGCGGACGAATCATGGTAGGTTGATGTTGTTATGAAACGATCCTGGAATTTTTTCGTGGTAGTGCCAGGTCTGCTCGTCGGCATTTCCCCTGTCTGCGCGAGCGCGCAACGCGGCGCGTCCGCCAGTAGCGCAAGCAACGTCGGCGGCAGCGTGAGTGGCGCACCGGTAGTGAACGCAGCGCCGGTCGCTCGCGTCGGCAGCGGCAGCAACAGTCCCGGTATCAACTTTAACGCCGGCCCGCGGCCCGCTCCGGTCATCAGCCCGACGGCGTCCATGCCGATTCGCGTCGTCGGCGCGCCAAGCATGCTGCGGCCGATCGCACCCAACCCTGCTTTGTACCAAATGCAGTTGGCCAAACGGCCTCAGCCGCGCCGCCCGGCGGCAACGGCAGCTCCGGGCAGCCGGCCGAACGCCGCGTCCGCGCCGGCGGGTGTTTCGCCAGTGCCACAAACCAGCACAGGCACGAGGATGGGAACCGCATCACAAAATTCTACCGCTGTCACCGCGACCGCCGCCGACAGCAGGGCGCGGCGACGACCGTCGGACCGCTGGCATGGTTACTCTTTTGCGCCGGATTACTTCCCTGGCTTCACCGGCTACCCGACCGTGGACGCCGGCCAGTTTTTGTATCCCTCGGCTTACGGCTACGGGTTCCCGGCTCGCAATGAATACACGGCCTCCGTGAATCCGTATTTCCCCGGCCTCGCTTACAGCCAATTTGCCTACCCGATCGTGTATTCTTACGGAAGCGGCTTCTACGGCGGCCCGCCCGCAAATCCAAATCCGGCGCCGGTCACCGAGCCGCAAAGCGACGAGACCGGCGCTGGCGAGCCGCTGCCGCAACCACCGCAACCGGCCAATCGCGCGCGCGGTTTGCCCGGAGAGCCCAATTCCGTGCTCGAAGCGGTGCAAATCGAGTTGCTCGACCGCGGCTACTTTGTCGGCACCCCGGACGGTTTGCAGGGTCCGGCGACCGCCGAAGCGATTCGCCGCTTCCAAACGGATCAGCGCTTGCGGCCGACCGGCAAAGTGAACCAAGCCACGCTTTTCGCGCTCGGTTTGAACTGAATCTGGCGGGCGCGATTCAAAACGGCGCGTAGGGATCATCCGCGTCCGGACCCATCGCCGCCGTGGCCATCGGCAGCCCCAACTCTCCGCGGCCGCGGTCGTCGCCGGCGTGGCGACACCCGCTCAAGGGCTGGAGCGCGGCGCCGGCCGGCCGGCTCGTGTGAAAGCCGAGAAACTTGAACGCCCGTCCCATCGTCGAGGGGTGCATCAGCATTTGGAAAGACCGGATGTAATGCAGCACTTCGTCGCTCGGCGGCTCGTCGGCTTCGATCACGCGACGCTCGATCGAGAGCAGATCGTCGCGCCCGAGGCCGACGAGAAAGTGATGCTGGTCGCAGTAGCCGGTGAAATGCAGCCCGCTCGATTCCGCGTGTTCCGCGAGCGAGGTGAAATCCACGTGCGCGGTGATGTCGGCCTCGCCGGCGTGCTCGAGCGGGTCGGGGTTGCGCGTCTGCGCGTGGTAGCCGCTGAGCGTGCCTTCGCGGCGGGTCGGCGCGTAAAATTCCTCGCGCGGAAACCCATAGTCGGCCAGCAGCACGTAACCCTGGCGCAGCGTCTTGGCGACATCTTCGATCCAACGCACCGCCGCCAGGTTGACCTCCGTGGTGTAAGGCTGCGCGTCGGCCGGCGGCACCGGCAGCGCGGCAAGATGCGCGCGCAGCTTGGCATTCGACGGCGGACCATAGACGAACCGGAAACCGGCCTTGGTGAGATCGACGAAATTCTCCTGCCAGCGCCCGCCGGCGAACGTGACGACGTGGACGGGAAAGGCGTCGAGCAGTTCGTTGGAAAAATGGACGCCGCAGAGCGAGCCGGCCTCGAGCGCGCCAAGGCTCTGGCACCAGCGCACCTTGTTGCGCGGCCAGCGGCTGAGCCGGGCCTGCTGCTGTGCGCGCAGCCCTTCGCCCGGCTCGACGATCCAATAGCGCACGCGCTCGTAGAGGTCCGGCGAAAAGCCTTTCAGCCACCGCAGCACGTCGTTGGCAAACTCGCCGCGGTGCGCCCCTTCTTCGACGATGGCAAAGGAAACCGGCGAGCCCATGCGCTGCCACATCTCCTCGAACTGCCGCGCGAGCAGCTCGCCGAAAATGCGGCTGACGCTCACGCTGGTGATGAAGTCGCCCTCGCGGCCGATGCGCGCGCGACCGCTGCGGTAGTAACCCCACTGTGGATGATACAGCGCCTGCTGCATGAACCACTTGAAACTGACCGGCCCGTGGGTGCTGACCTGCCTGCGGATGAACCTCAAAAGTTCGTGGTTTTCGGTCGGCTCGGCCATGACATCAATCGACGACGTCCCAGATGAAGAAATAATCGTGCCGCCGGCCGCAATAGGGCTGGCTTCGGCGGAAATTTACCAATTGCACGGCGCGGAATTTCGTGGGACGACTCCCTTCCGAAGCGCGTTTTCGCCTCCCCCCGCCGGTCCTTTCCCACCATGAGCAGCCTCCCTTGGGATCGTCCGCGCAAGTCGCGCCGTCCGTCGCGTTGGGCGGGTCGGATCCCTGGCAGAATTTGGAAAATTGCGGGGCTGGTGCTGCTCATCGTCGTTGCGGCCGCCGTGGTGGCCGGCTACGCGGCGCACCGGCACTTTCAGGAACGCGCCGCGCAGTTCAACCTGACCGAGCTCGGCCAGATGGAAAGCGCGAGCACGATCTTCGACCGCCGCCGGCAGATTTTCGGCCACATCTACCTGCAGAACCGCGAGCCGATCACTCTCGCGCAGGTCTCCCTGGATTTGCAGAACGCGGTGATCGCGGCCGAGGACGCGCGCTTTTATTCGCACACCGGCAGCGATTTTCGCGGCATCCTGCGCGCGGCGCTGAAAAATTTTCGCTCCAGCAAAATTAAGCAGGGCGCCAGCACGATCACCCAGCAGCTCGCCCGCAATTCGCTGCCGCTGGGAGGCAAGACGTTTGGGCGCAAAGTGCTGGAAATTTATGTCTCGCGGCGCATCGAGATGACGCTCACGAAAGACCAAATTCTCGAATATTACCTCAACCGCATTTACCTCGGCAGCGGTCTCTACGGGGTCGAGGCGGCGAGTCGAGGCTACTTCGGCAAACCGGCCCGCGAACTCAATCTCGGCGAGGCTGCGATGCTGGCAGGGATGATTAAAAGCCCAACCTATTTGTCGCCTTGGAACAACAAGCAGAAGGCGACGGAGCAGCGCGACCACGTGCTTGATCGCATGGTGGAGGAAGGCAAAATTTCGCGTGGCCAGGCAGAGGCGGCGATCCGCGAGCCGCTCGTCGTGAAGCCGCGCACGTTTGCCAGCGCGGAGTCCTACGCCGTCGAGGCGATCCGCCAGCAAGTGATCGCGCAGGTCGGCGCGGACGAAGCGGTCAGCAAGGGTTACAAAATCTACACGACGTTTGATGCCGACATCCAGCGCGCCGCGGAGACCGCGCTGCGCCAGCGGCTGGACGAGGTCGAGAAAAATCCGGCGTTCCAGGTGCTGAATCATCCGACCTACGCGGGCTATCAGCAGCAATACAAAGACGAGGAAAAAAAGGTCCTCGCGCAGGCGGCGCAAAATCCGAAGGCGATGGCGCCGAACGTCCACGCGAACCTCGCGGACCCGGCCTATTTGCAGGGTGCGCTCATCGCGGTCAACAACGCCGACGGCGGCGTCGTGGCGCTGGTCGGCGGCCGCGATTTCAAACACAGCGAATACAACCGCGCCCTGTCGCCGACCGCTAGGCGCCCGATGGGCACCGCGTTCACGCCCTTCGTTTTCGCCGCCGCGT
The DNA here is from genome assembly GCA_964246635.1 of uncultured Chthoniobacterales bacterium. Classification (GTDB taxonomy): domain Bacteria; phylum Verrucomicrobiota; class Verrucomicrobiia; order Chthoniobacterales; family SZAS-18; genus JAFAXH01. The sequence continues at coordinate 8,227 of CAXTRS010000201.1, forward strand.
ATCAGAAAGGAATCTCGCCGGCGACGCTCTTTCTCGATGGCGTCATCGACAACCGCCAGGTGATGATCGGCGGACAAACCGGCATCCTGGGCGAATGGGGCGTCGAGCGGGTGGACAACAAATTCGACGGCCCGCTGCCCGCCAGCGTCGCGCTGATTAAAGGCAAAAACGCCGCGACCGTGCGCGTCGGCAACGAAGTCGGTTTGGAGAACGTGCTCGCGCTCGGCAAACGCGCCGGCTTCGCTTCGGAGTTGCGCCAGTTCCCGGCAACCTACCTCGGCAGCAGCGAGATGGCGCTGGCGGAATTGGTGCTCGCCTTTACCGCGTTTCCGAACGGCGGCTGGCGGCCCGCCACGCCCTATCTCATCAACAAAATCGAAGACGCCGACGGCAACGTCGTTTTCCAAAACAAGCTCGGCACGCGGGTGCGCGTGGTCGATGAAATCCCGGCCTATCAGGTCCACAACGCGCTTTCGGAAAGCCTGCGTTGGGGCACCGGCGAAGGCGCGCTGACCAGGCTCGGCCTGAAGCTGCCCGTTGGCAGCGTCGGCGGCAAAACCGGCACCGCCTACAATTTCACTGACGCGACCTTTTGCGGTTACGACCAGGAAATCACCTGCGCGGTGTGGGCGGGCTTCGACGCGCCGCGCACGCCGATTTATCGCGGCGCCTTCGGCAACGACCTGGCGCTGCCGGTC
>CAXTRS010000202.1:0-8893 GCA_964246635.1 uncultured Chthoniobacterales bacterium
CCAGCGCGCGGTAAATCCGCAGCCGCAATTCGAGCACCTCGCGGCAGGCGCGCAGCTCCGGCGCGATCTCGTCGAGCTCGGCGTTGGCGTCGAGATAGAGGCCGAGTTCGATGTAGCCGGTGGCGACGGTGAGATGGTGCAGGGCGTCCATTGCGTCAAGCCGAGTTCACGCACTCCGCATCATCATTGCGCACATTGTTGATCCGCGTCGAAACCGGCGTGACCACGAACGGATTCTCCGCCGCAACCTCCTCGCGCGCCTGCATCAACCACGCAGCCGGCAGCGGCGGCTCCTTGCGCGTCAGCCATTCGTCCCAGCGGCTCTCGGGCAGCGCGAGTGGCATGCGGTCGTGAATCGCTGCGATGCTCGGCGCCGGCGCGGCCGTGATGATCACCGCGCTGCGTATCGGCGGGTCCGCCGCGGGATCGTAAAGCGGCACGCCCGGCGGGCGCCACAACGACCACAGCCCGGCGAACGCAATGGGCTTGCCGTCAGCGCGGCGAATCCGCATCGGCTGTTTCTTGCCATCCTCGCGCCGCTGCCACTCATACCAACCCGTCGCCGGGATGAGGCAGCGCCGGCCGCGGGCGAAAGACTCGCGAAACGTTGGGCGCTGTTGCACCGTTTCCGCTCGTGCGTTGATGAGCAGCGGCGGGCGCTTATCCGCCGCCGCATTGGCGGGCAGGAAGCCCCAACGCATCATGCCGGCGCGCGGACCGTCGCCAGGCACATTGGCAATGACGAGAATCTCCTGAGTTGGCGCAACATTCCAGCGGGGCGCGGTCAGATCCAGCGGCGCCGCGACGCGGAAAACCGAGGCGAAATCCTCTGTCGAGAACTCGAAAACGTAGCGCCCACACATGGCTGGCGCCCAGCGTAAGGCATCCGGTTTGCTCTTCCCAAGCGAAAAGCGTGCAGTGTAAGTTTGAACACTATGCCCTCTCCCGTATCGCCTGCCGGTGTCGCTGTCATCGGACCCCGCGCCCTGGTGCTCGTGCCACTCGTGGAAGCGCGCGTTTGCGCAGGCTCGGGCTTTCCGAGTCCCGCTGACGACTACACGCAACGGCGCATTGATCTCAACGAGCTGCTCGTGCGCCGGCCCGCCGCCACCTTCTTCATTTGGGCCAGCGGCGAGAGCATGGACGGGGCGAAGAAAAACACGATCACTGACGGTGACTTGCTCGTGGTGGATCGTTCGCGCGAGGCCCAGGACGGCAACATCGTCGTCGCCACGGTCAACCGCGAGCAGGCGGTCAAACGCTTCCGCCGCCGCGGCCGGCGAGTATGGCTGGAGTCAGAGAACGAACAGTTCCCCGCCGTCGAAATCAACTCCGACGATGAACTCGTCATCGAGGGCGTCGTGGTGGCACGCATCACTCAGTTCGTGCCATGAATGGTCCAGAGCGAGGCAAGCTATTTGCGCTGTGCGACTGCAATTCGTTCTACTGCTCGTGTGAGCGGCTGTTCCGACCTGAACTGCGCGACAAGCCGGTGGTCGTGCTTTCCAACAACGACGGCTGCATCGTGGCGCTCACCCCGGAGGCCAAGACGCTTGGGCTGATAATGGGCACACCTTTTTTCCAAGTGCGCGAACAAATCGAGCGGCAAGGAGTCGCCGTCTTTTCCTCCAACTACGAACTCTACGGTGACATGTCCGCCCGCGTCATGGCAACGCTCGCCGAACACGCACCGCGGATCGAGCGCTACTCGATCGACGAGGCGTTTATCGAGCTCGACGGCATGCAGCCCGGCTCGCTCATGAACTTCGGCAAGGGGCTGCGTCGCACCGTGCGCCAGTGGACCGGTATCCCGATTGGTGTCGGCATCGCACCGACGAAAACGCTGGCCAAGATCGCCAATAATGCGGCGAAGAGAAGCGGTGCCGGCGTCTGCGTGCTCGACCCTGCGACAACTGAGGGCAAGGAACTGCTCGCCCGGCTGCCGTGCGAAAAGATCTGGGGCATCGCCCGGCGGCTGGCTTGGCGGCTCGAAGACAAGCTCGGCGTGGGGGGGCCCCCCCCCCCCGACCCCCCGGCCCCCCCCGGGCGGGGTGGGCGGCTCTATGCCACGCGGGGCGGGCGCCCCGCCGCCTCGCTCGCCGCTGCGAACCGGCGTGCGGTGCGCCAGCATCTCGGCGTTGTGGGCGAGCGCATCGTCTGGGAACTCAACGGTGTCTCCTGCCTGGAGCTCGAAGAGATCGAAGACCCGCGGAAAAATATCTGCTGCTCGAGGTCATTCGGAGAGCCGGTCGAGGATTACGAATCACTGCGGCAGGCCGTGGCCACGCACGCCACCCGCGCTGGCGAGAAGCTGCGCCGACAGGGCTTGGCGGCGACGAGCATCGCGGTGTTCCTCATGACCAACCGCTTTCGTCCGGACAGGCCGCAATACAACCCGCAGCTCGGGCGAGAACTGCTGATCCCGACGAGCTTCACGCCCGAACTCATTGGTGAAGCGACGGAGATCCTCAGGCGCATCTACCGCCCCGGTTTTCGCTACGTTAAGGCTGGTGTGCTCTGCTTTGGGTTGGTGCCAGACTCGGAAAAGCAGCAGCACCTTTTTCGCGGGCAGACGCCCGAGCAGGCGGCCAAGGAGAAGCGGCTGATGGTAGCGGTGGACGCGCTCAATCTTTACTACGGCCGAGGCACCGTAAAGAGCGCGAGCGTTGGCTTGGGCGAGAAGCCGTGGCACATGCAGCGCGCGCGCAAGTCGCCCTATTATACGACGCGCGTTGAGGACCTACCATGTGTAGCTCTCTAAATCAGAACGCGCCGGCGAGCACCTTCTTTTCTAGTTCAATTCTGCGCCGCTCGACGCCAGATTTTTCAATTTCTCGTTGTCCACCTTCGGGGCTGCTGGTGCGCTCGGTGGCGTGAAGCCTGCCGGCTGCACCATGCTGGCAAGGCTGGGCGCGCTCGACGCTTGCTGAGCGTTGTCCAGTGCATTCCCTGAGAATTTCGGCGAGTCGTAAGTCGAGAATCCCGCTGGCTGCACCTTGCTCTGAAGGTCTGGGTCGCCAGGCGCTCGCGGCACCTGATTCGCTCGCTGCGCCTGATTCAATGCATCGGCGGAAAACCTCGGCGAGTCATAAGTGGTGAAGCCTGTGGGTTGCACTTTACCCGCAAGTCCGGTGTCGGCAGGCGGGAAATTAGGCGAGGCCGGCGGGGTAAAACCCGGTGGGCGGAGCGCGCCGCCGTAAGGCGGGTTAGCCGCCATCAAGCGCTGGCGATCTGCTTCGTTTGCGGCTTGGGCCGCGCGCGCCGCCGGCGTGTCAGGGAACTGTCCGGGCAATACAGTCGGCGCAGGAGGCACGAATGCTGGCGCGGGCCGCGCGGCACTGCCGTCCTCATAGCGTTTGAGGTCGGCCGTGTTCGATTGCGCGAGACCCGTCGTGTTGGAAAAGGGCACCGGCGGCGGTGCGGGTGCCAAGGCGCGCACGCGCGTCTCGTCAGCCTGCCGGGCGGCTGCGGGATCAAAGGCGGGGCGCGGTGCGGCGACGGGCGCCGCCTGCGCGATAACAGGCGCCGCTGGAGCAGGGGTGGCCGCAGTTTGATAGATTTTGCCGTAGCCGCCACCGGCCGGCACTGTGGGGAATCGTCCGCTCGCGCGAATCTCCGCACTCTGGCGCATGGCCGCGCCGACATCGGCCGGGGCGCCTGCGATGACGACAGGCGGGCCGGAGACCGTGCCAGCGGCGGGTTGGTTGGGCTGCTGGCTGGCCCAGTAATTCGTAGCGGGCGCTGCCGCTGCTGCGGCGGGTTGACTTGGCGCGACGGGGAAACTGCGCCCGCCAACACTGCTGCTGGGCATCGTCTCGGCGTGCAGGTCGCGGCTGTCAGTCACGGTGCCCATGCGGTCGCGCGTCGCCCCGCCGAACGTCCGGTGATTGCCCGTGCTGTCTTCGATGCCAGCGACCACTCTGCCGCTCATGTCGCGCTGCGCGTTGGTCAGCCCGTGGGAATCGGGCGGGCGCGCGTCGATTTTTAGCTGCGGGACTTGGGGGAAGTCGAATTTTGAGTGCAAGGAGTGACGAGGAATGGGCATGGTGCGGCCGAGCTAGGGTCGCGCGCGAGATGCGCAAGCGGAATCTCATTCGGCTTGCATTTCCGAAGGTCGCCGGCATCTCGCTCCATTCAGATGAACGCCGAACATGAACTCGACACCGACCTGCGGGACGCACTGCAAAGTGCGACGCTCTTTGGGCGCATCGAATTTCGGGATGTCACCCTGCGCGACGCCGTTGACTACCTGTATGGGCGGGCATTTGATCTCGGGCTTCGTCATTTGACGATTCGGCTGTGCCTCTGGCTCGGCGACCTATCGCCACAACGCAAAATCTCGCTCGTTTTGGAAGACCTCCCTTTGGGTCACTGCCTGCACTACGTCGCCGAACAGGCTGGTTTGCAGATGATCCTTTGCGATGAATTCATCGTCTGCTTGGCTGAGCCAATGCTGCCGCTCGTTTATGCGCCGCAGCTTGAACCGCAGAGCGGCGTCAGTCTGAACTGATCAGCCTCGCCGCCGCGGTCCGGCCAACATAGGTGGCGCCAGCATGAGCAGGCACGAAATTCGGGGCGCGGATTCGGTCTCACCAGGGCACAGCGGCGAAGCGTTTTCACGCTGCCTGCGAGAGGCGATCCGTTTTTAGGCTTCTCAAGGCGGAAGTTCGACCATAGCTTAGGAGGAAATCTACCATCGTAATGAATGATGCAGACGCAGAGAAACATGCGGAAATCGTGCGAAAGTTAATCGAACACGAAAATGCTCTTCAAAATTTCCGGTTTACATGGTTCTCGACCTCTCAAGCCTTTCTGCTTACGGCGCTCGGCTTTGCATGGGAAAAGGCTACCACTTTTGTGGTTTGCGTGATTTGCGTGGTCGGGATAATGACCACCTTCGCCGCTTTTGTGGCCCTGCGGCTCTCTGACCTTGCCTACGTTCAATTAGGCCAATGGTGGGAGAAAAATTTGGCAACTTATCAAGGACCCCCAAGACAGGGTTACGAGGGACAATACTCTTTGATGCGCGCAATGCCTTCAAGGCTGCTGCCCTGGGTTTTTATGATCGCCTGGATCATTCTCGTTATATATCGGGTCGGTTTTTATCAACCCGAGAGCACCCGGCTGACCGCTCCCGCCAGTTCCGTCTTGCCCAGCGCGCGGTAAATCCGCAGCCGCAATTCGAGCACCTCGCGGCAGGCGCGCAGTCACTACTCCGCCGATGGCCTCAGTTCGTCGTCACCGTCCAGCCGTTCGCGATGAGCGTCGCCTTGTCGGTCAGCCCCTGGCCAGTGGGCGGCCCCATTTGCGGGCCGCTCAAGTCCACTGAGCCTGGACCGACATCTGCGGAGGCTAATGCCGCCAGAAGGGCGTTGATGCCCGCCGAGGGGACCGCATTGAAACTCAGATCGATGGCGTGCGCAGCCCCGCTATTCTCACGGGCCACGGACCATGTCGCCAGCAAGCCCCCGTCTAACGATGTGATACCCTTGCCGTTAAGGTCGAGACCGGAGAAGCGAAAGTCCAGCGTGGTCAAGAGCAGGGCCACGGTATCAACAAACGCCTGCGGGGGCTGGATCGGCGCGTCGGCGGGCACCGTGGCGTTGCCGCCGCTGCTGGCCGGCGGTGGCGGGCAGTAATCGCAGAAGGGCTTCATGGTGGCGGATCGATCAGCGGACTTCGATGGAGTAGAGCGTGCCGGCGGCGCACGTGTAAGCGACGGGGCCGAGGGTTTCGCCGTGAGGCACCGGAATCGTCACGCCGGCGCCCGCGGGCAGCGGCATGCCGAGCACGGTGCCGCTGAAATCGGCCGATGCGACGAAGGTGAGGGCGCGGCAGCCTTGGGCGACGGTGCCGCTGGCCGTGTGCGCGGTGATGAAGGGAATAACCATAGCGCCGAGCTACGGGCGCGCAGGGGATTGGCAAGGCTGGACTTAATTGCCGGATTTTGACTGGTGGCGCCCGATTCCAAGTCCTCCCAGAAAGCCGCTCGCCAATCCGATGATGCCAGTCAGGATGGGCGTTAAAACCTGCGGTTGACTCCGAAACAGCCACATTGTGAAAACGATGAGGGCCACAAATAAGACCAAGCCAGCGAACACATAACGCCGAATACTGCGCTTTTCAGTCGTTTGATTTGTCTCCCTCGTCGTTTGCAGTGTAAACTCTCTCTGATCGTGATCAGCAGCCAAGGTCAGCGCTTGGGTGATGTGTTGCGGCTCCATCTTGCTGTGCAGGGGGTTCATCATCCCCGATCCAGCAAAGGACATCATCTCGACCAGCGCACTGGGCTTGTCCTGCGAAAGCTTCTGCACCGCCTTTTGAAAGCTGTCTTGCGAAGAGGCACCTGCCGGCTCCACTTTTGCCTTCTCCCCAGCATTGTCGTCTGGGTTAATCTCTGTCGGTTCGTCAGCCACGCTTGAGATAACGGGTTCCAGACATGCGCCATTGATGGGTGGTGCCGGAAACAACGTCCTGCATCGTCTTATCAAGACGCCGCTGCACGAACTTCCCGACGATAAAGCACAGCACAGCCTCCGTCTCCTCGCGGTTCAAAATCTCCTCTTCATGAGCCTCGACGATTGAGTCGATTGCCCTGCTCATCAGGGAAAGCTCTTTTGAGGGAGGCCTGTCATCTGGCGAGCTTCGATGTGGGCTGAGCGCCGAAAGGACTGCGGCTACAAGCTCGGACGACGCCCGATCCTCTGTCTCGTCCCAATCATGATGGCCGATTGTGGAGATAAAAACGCGATGCTGGCCGCGGAGAGATTTTTTCCATTCACGGTAGGCGGGACATTGGTTGTCAGTCGAGTCCTTATGGACAAGTAGCCACTTCGCGAGACACCTCGCCGAGATTTCTTGACTCTGGGCGGGGGCCGTATCCCTCTTGAACGGTGCGGTTTCCATATCCATCTAAATTGCGAGAATTGCTAAGCCGACTCGCAGCGGTTCGCTGGGCAGGCACAGCCTACGTCTGCCCTTTCTACGTAGCAAGTAGCCGGCCCGACCGTCGGGCGGGAAGCAAAAAATCGCGTCGAGAACAATATGCGATGCATGCGGATACGAGCCTTACGGAAGCGCCATGATCGGAACCGGATATGTTTATTGCCCGAACACGGGCAATACAAAGTCGCTTTTTCTGCGTTGACGCTATGAGCAACTTGCTCATATTCTCCCTGTGAGCAAGTTGCTCACCCCACAACCGAAAAAGAACCTGGCCAGTGTTTCGAGCACCGGCCAGGTCGTGGGTGAACCCGAAACCAAACCAGTCACGGAAGGAATCAAGCTCAGATGAACGAATACACGTGTGAACCTCTCGGCACAACTCAAAAAAGCGCGCGCAGCAGTGGGACTCAGCCAAGACCAGGCTGCGGAGAAATGGGGCATCCCAGTCGGGACCTTGCGGCGTTGGGAACGCAGTCGAAACCAGCCCCGCGGCTTAGCGCTTACCGCGCTTCAACAAATCCTCGCCAGCGCATCCGCTGGATCGACCTCGAAGTCTTCGCCAACGAAGAAATCGGCGCGCAAATCCGCGTCCTGATCAGCGAGCGCGGCGAGCCGTGGTTCGTCGGCGCCGACATCAGTCGGGCTCTCGACGTTCACGCCAGCGTCATCCGCAAGCTCGACGAAGGCGAACGGCTCACCGTGGCTCTGCGCACACCCGATGGCGGGCTGCAGATCGAGTGCCTGGTCAGCGAAAGCGGGCTGTATGCGCTGCTCGGGATGTTCCTGCTCTGCGGTAGAGAACCGGGAAAGCCCGACCCGGCGCCGTTGCGCGGGTGGATCGCCAACGCGGTGCTGCCGTGGCTGCATCGCCACTACGGCGACCTGTCGAGCGAGATCGTCAAAGTTCTCACCGAGGAGGCGGCGTAACCATGTTCTCGATCTCCGACAAGGTCGTCTGCATTGACGCGAGCGGCCTGACGCCGTGCTACTACTCCTCGCTCCCACGCGAGGGTCAGGTTTACGTTGTCGCTGGTGTCGCTCCGGCAGAGAGCATCCGACCGCACAAAGCTGGCGATCTGCCTTGCCTGCATCTCGTCGGCATCAAGGGCAAAGTGGATCCCACGGATGGCGGCGTGTATTGCTTCTGCGCCTCGCGCTTTCGGCTGCTCGCCGACGTGCAGGCTGCGAACAGAAGTCGTCAGGCGCAGTCCAAAACCGTCCCCATGCTGGGCGTGGCGAAGCCGGTTCGGGGTAAGCGGAAACCGGCAATGAAACCACGGCTCGTCGCAGGTCAGCCTCGCTTGCTACGCGACTTTGGTGTGGAAATTATTCCCATGGAAATCGTTAAGGACGGGATCACCTGCAAGGTGCGTGAAGGCGGCTGGTATTATTTTGGCCGGCTGTGCAAGCGCACCGACTCCCTTTATCCCTACCGGCTGGCCGACGGCAAGGATTGGCTCGACCCGAACCTGACCGCGCAGGACATCGTGTGGCTGAAGGTCAGCGACGATGAGATGAGCGCGGCCGACAGCGCGGTGCCGTGCAAAATGGGGGAACACAACCGCCAGGTCTGGCGTCAGGGTGCCGACGGCAAGATGAGGCTGGCCGGCAACATCAACGACGACGGAGTGCTCGTGCCAGCGCGGGGAACTGCGGTCAAAGCGTGAATCATCGTTGCCCGCTCGTCGCTTCGGTGGCGGGCGGGCGCATCGCTCCTATGTCGAAGATCAAGCGAAAGGTGCGCGCCCCTGAATTGCGTGCGGAAATTTCGCGCAAGCACTCCGAGGGAATGAGCGCGCGTCAGATTGGCTTCGCCCTTGGACGATCCGAGGCAACGGTGCGCTACCACTTGGAACGGATGGGCATGTGCTGTCACCCGCTCGGCCTTGGTAACGCAATCCATTCCGAAGCGGTGGCGCTCTATCAGAAGGGAGGAACTTGCCGGCAT
>CAXTRS010000203.1:0-8868 GCA_964246635.1 uncultured Chthoniobacterales bacterium
CGATTCCCGGTCGTGGGTTCGTTTGTTTTTGCGCGTGATTTTGGGCAGGGCGGGACGCCCGCCCTGCCTGCCAGAACACCGCCCCGCCGTCCACACCGACCCACGACGCGGATTCCCGCCCGCCCGAAATTGTGCCGATGCTTGACCCCGCCGGTCTCGCTGGCGCAGAGTCGCGGGCGCCACGCACGATGAACAGCTACCTGCTCGTGACTCTCGGCGGCGGACTCGGCGCGCTGACGCGCTTCGTTCTCTCGGGCTGGATCGCGCGCCACTTCGGCGAAACGTTTCCGCTGGGCACCCTGGTCATCAATGTGTCGGGCAGCTTTCTCATCGGCCTCATCGCCACGGCGGCGGGTGACGGTGGCCGCTATTTTCTTAGCGCGGGCTCGCGGCAGTTTTTGATGATCGGCGTGCTCGGCGGCTACACGACGTTTTCTTCGTTCAGCTTGCAAACGCTTGCGCTTGCGCTGGACGGCGAATGGTTTTCCGCCGGCCTGAACGCGGTGCTCTCGCTCGTGCTGTGTCTTGTCGGCGTTTGGCTGGGCCACGCACTGGCACTTTGGGTGAACGCCTCGCGCTGATTGCCTTCTCATCCACGCGTCATGAATCTCCCCGAAACCGGCAAGCGCCTCTGCATCTACATCGGCGAAAGCGACCGCTGGGAGCGTCGGGCGGGCGCGACGGTGTATCGCGGCGCGATGGGTTTCGGCGCCAGCAGCCGGCTGCACACGGCGAAGATTTTGCAGCTCTCGATGGACTTGCCCATCGTGGTCGAGATCATCGACAGCGACGAAAAGATCGACGCCTTCCTGCCGCGGTTGGATGCGATGATTACCGGCGGTCTGGTCACGCTCGAGCCGGTGCAAATCCTGCACTACCGCGGACAGTCGCGCGACTCGGCGGAAAAATAAAAGAAGCCGGGACTCGCGCCCCGGCTTCTTCCGATTGCTGCGTTGAGCAAATCAGTCTCGCGAATTACGCGCTGCGCCGGCGGGTGCGGCGCTGACAAACCACGAGCAGGCCGAGGCCGCCGGCGATCATCGCCCAGGTCGTCGGCTCGGGCACGGCGGTGACAACGCCGGTGGTGTTGAACTGTGAGGTATCAAATGTCACCCCCGGCGCGAAAGTGACGCCCGTGGTGTTGACCGTCATCGTGCCGGAGAACGAGGCGGCATCAATGAAGTCGAAGGAGTCACCCGCCTGGACGACATAGCCAGCGGTGGTGGCGAGATACGCGGTGCCCGCGAGCGTGAGCGCTCCGGCAACCGTAATCTGGTCGCGACTGGTGTTGCTGGCGATTTCCAAGTAAAGGCTGCTGCTGGTGCCCGAGCTCAGCGTCAGGGTGCTGCCAAAGTTATCCGCGCCAATGGAGCCGATGCCAGCGGTCGCTGCCGTCAGTCCCGTGCCGTTGCCCGGCGAGAGTCGTCCGCCGATACTGGTTGCGCCGGAGATAGTGAAGGTGCCCGCCAGGGTGCTGAAGACCGTCTGGCTGGTGCCGCCGATGGAGACTGCGCCCACCCCGGTGCCCGAGCCGCTGGTGTTGTTGACATAGAGCGCGCCAACATTGGCGCCCAGCACGGTGCCGCCCGCGTAGGTGTTGCCCGTGGAGCTGGTCAGCGCCAACGCGCCGGTGCCGGTCTTCGTGAGAGCGCCGCTGGACAGCACGCCACCCAAGGTCGTCAACGCCGTGTTGGTGACGCCGAGCGAGCGCGAGCCGTTCAGGTTCACATTTCCCGTGAAGGTCAGCGGAGCCGTGCCGCCCAAGGTGAGCGTATTGTTGAGGAACAGCGCGTTGGCCAAAGTCCGGGCGGTGGTGCCGACACCCTGAATGGTAGCGGTCGAAGCGTTGACCGTGATCGTCCCGGTGCCGAAGGCCGTGTCCGATCCGAGACTGAACGTGCTGCCGGAAGCGCCGGCCAGAAACGTGCCGCCGGAATAGGTGTTGTTCCCGGTGATCGTCGCGTTGGTGAAGCCGACATCGGTGAGGCTGCCCGTGCCGGAGATGACGCCGTTGAAGATCAGGCCGCTGGCCGCAGCATTGGAGAAGCCTTCGATGTTGAGGTTGCTCGCAATGCTGATGTTGCCGTTGTAAGTGGACGTGAAGCCGCTGGCGCTCGCCGTGATGTAGTTCAGGCCGCTGCCGATGACGCTGATGTTCCGGTTGAACGTCGCGCTGCCGGTCGCCGAGAGGCTGGCGAGAGCCGTGCCACCATTCAGGATGAGGGTGCCACTGGTGCCGAAGGCGCCGGCGGCGCCGGAGACCGTGCCCGAGTAGCCGACGACCCCGGAATTGATGGTGGTGTTGCCAGTGTAGGTGTTCGCTCCGCTGAGCGTGAGGTTGGGAGTGAATTCAGCGCTGGAAGCGGAGGTCGCCGCGAGGGTCAGGCCACCCGACCCGGAGAGGACGCCACTCACGACCAGCGGGCTGGTGTTGAAGATGATGCCCTCGGCGGTGCCGAAGTTGATGGCCGCGCTCACCGTGCCGGTGGCAGAGGCGGTCGGCGAGTAGAGGAACGCGCCGCTGGTGATGTTGATCGTCCCGCCCGAGAGCGTGGCGGCTGCCGCCGGGGCGAAGAGCACCGCGTTGGCGGTCGTATTCGCGGGGGCTGCGGTCGCGGCCGTGATGCGCACGTTGTCGGTGTTGTTCACGCCGAAGGCGGTCGCATACTCACTCGTGGCGAGCGGGCGGACGCCGTTCACGTCATACGTCACGAACGAACTGCTGACCTGCCCCGCTGCAGTGAAGGCGGTTGAGTTGGTCGAGTTGCCAATCGCCCAGGGAATGATGGAGATGCCGGTGCTGCCCGGGCCGCCGCCGCCGCCGACCAGCGTGGGCGGTGCGGTGATGTAGATGTTCGAAACGGTGTTGCCGGGCGTGCCGCCCAGGCCCGTGCCGCGGAAGACGACCGTCGAGTTGTTCGCGCGGGTGAGACTGGGCATCGTCAGGCTGTTGGCCGCCGTGGCGCCAGGGGTGACGAGGAACGCGCTGTTGCCGTTGTTGATCGTGACCGCGCCGATGGTCTCCGAGGAGGTGGCGGAGCCGTTGCCTGTGGAAATGAAGTTGGCGCCGCGCATCGTCACCGCGGCGGTGTCGCTCAGGCGGTTGGTGACGTTGGTGCCTGTGTTGTCCAGGGTGAGCGTCCCCATGAGGTCGTAAGAACTGCTCGAAGCCAGGCTGCCGTTGCCGCTGAGCGTCATGGCGACGGCGGGGCTGGAGGACTGGGTGGTTGCCCCCCGGATCGTCGTCGAACCCGTAAAGGTGTTGGCTCCGGTGAGCGTGAGCGTGCTGGCGCTCAGGGCCGAGAGGGTCAGCGCGCCGCTGCCGCTGACGATGCCGCCAATCGTCGTCGAGGTGTTGGTGACCAGATTCGCGCCGCCGGTGTCGATGAAAACATCCCGCGCCGTGGTGAGACCGCTGGTGGTGTTGAAGAGCACCGAGCCGCCGTTGAAGGACAGGCCGTTGCCCGCGCCCGTGGCGCCGAAGACCGAGTCGCCGACCGCCGCCGTGCTGCTGATGGTGGTGAAGCCGCCGTTGAAGTGCGTGCCGCCGGTGTAGGTGTTCGCACCCGCGAGAGTAAGGTTGCCCGAGCCGGTCCTGGTCAGGCCGAAGGTGCCGCCCCCCGAAATAGGTGAGGTGATCTGGAAGCCGAATGCAATGGAGATGGCAACGCCATTGACCGTGACATTCTGCGCCGTCGCAATCGTGTTGAGCGTCAAGCCGGTGTTCGCCGCGATGAGGGATTGGCCCGCGGCTGCGGCGAGGATGTATTGAGTGGGGGTGTTGACGTTGATCTGCGAGAGCGTGGGCGACACGTCGAGGGTGACGGTCGAAGTCGCGGCCACGGTGCCGGGAGTGACATCGGTGATGGGATTGAACGTCGCCGCGCCACCGCCGTCCGGATAGGTGCCCGGGCCGCTGGTGATGACCCAGGGCGCGGTGCTGTATTGATAAGCGGTGGTCGTAGCGGTGAGCGTGCCGCTGGTTTGCGCCAAAGCAGCGGGCGCGAGCGCGGCGAAGGAGAGGGCAGTAAGCCCGAGGCGGGTGGTGAGAGAAGAGACGGATTTCACGGCGTGGGGTGGGTAAGGGATTCTCCGAGGGAGTTTGGTGGCGCGGAGGTTATGAACCAACGTTGTTGACGAAGGCAATAAAAAAGTTGTTGGCGCGCGACTTTTTGTATTTTTCCTGCGGCGGGGGGGCGCCGCCACCTCCCGCGGAGCGCGGGGCGTCTCGCAACGCATGAATGGGCTCGGCGGCACAGAGGGCGCAGCGATCCTGAAACCGTGGCCGCGACAGCGGACTATTTTTGCGCGGCCTCGTCCGGCGAATGCGAAGCTGCACTCTCCTCAAAGAGGGCGCGCCAGTGGGCCAGGCGTTCGGCGATGCGTTTTTCAAAACCGCGGTCGCTCGGCTCGTAATAGCGGCGACCTTCGGGCAAGTAAGCTTGCGGAATGTAAGCATCAGGGGAGTCGTGCGAATACTGATAGCCTTTGCCGCTGCCCAGCCGTTCAGAGCCGCGGTAGTGCGTGTCGCGAAGGTGCCGTGGGACGGCAAGCGTAACGCCTTTTTTCACTTCCTCGGTCGCCGCGCCGATGGCGGCATAGGCGCGGTCGCTCTTTGGCGCGGTGGCAAGATAGACCGTCGCCAGCGCGAGCGGAATTTGCGCTTCCGGCAAGCCGACAAATTCCGCTGCCTGTTGCGCCGCGATCGCGACGACGAGCGCCTGCGGATCGGCGAGGCCGATGTCTTCAGCGGCGCAGATGACGATGCGGCGCGCGATGAAGCGCAGGTCCTCGCCGGCGTAGAGCATTTTCGCCAGCTTCCCGTATATCAGATTTTTATACCCTTTCTGAAATTTTATGCGGTATTCGCCCGAACACGGAGCCTCAGCTCTAACAGCTCAAAGGGATGCGGCCTAAAAATCGTATATATACTACTCTTTCAGGGACATGGATGTGACCACTTCAACTGAAACTCCCGACCCGCCGACTTCTCATTTTGTGCTCGACCTCCGATTCGGAGACGTGTCGTTGCCAGTGCTGATCGTTCGTGGCGAAGTGCTCCGTGCGGCGGTCACGTATGCACGTAATTTGGCCGTCGGGGGAGCGTCGCAATCAAGCCTATCAAAGGCCGTGCGCGCGATCGGACTGCTGCTCGATTTTTGGAACACGGCTTGGGAGCGCAAGCCGCTGAACGAAATGCAGGGGCCGAGATTCCTGTCCGCATTCTTTAACGGCTTGCTGCGAGGCACCATCGGATCTGCTGGCCCGGAATCACATCTGAATTGGAAACCATGCGGTCTTGAGACGGCGAAGGCGATTCTAGGACGCGCCAATGCCTTCTTGGATTTCTATCAAAGAGAGTTTGGGAGTCCTGACTTAAACAAGAGCGACGTGAGCCGAGCGTCCTGGCGTGAGCAGCAGGCGTCATACAACAGGCAGCTCAAATACAACCTGCTCGCACATCTGTTTCCTCACACCCAGATAGGACGCGGCCTGAAAAAGCGCCGCGCCTTCACACCGATTTCGATTCGCTCCTCCAAGTCCGAACAAGCGAAGCAGGTGCGAATGGAAGATGCTTTTCCCGCAGATCGTTTCGGCGGGCTTGTCACCACGGCAAGGACAACACGAGACAAAATTCTCTACCTGCTCCTCGGCGCCGGAGGAATGCGCGGCAGCGAGGCGTGCGGCTTGTTCCTGCACGATGTTCAACCGACCGCCCCGGATCAGGGCCGCGTGATCCTTGCCGACCCGGAGTTTGGGGCTGTGCTCGGCTCGGTGGACGATACAGCGCCTCCGCGGCTAATGTCGCGCTATGAGTTTCTAAAAAATCGCTACCAGCTTCTGCCGCGAAACAGATTGCCCAAGTCTGATCCTCTGCACTTGGGTTGGAAAGGAATGCTGATTGAAGACGGCGAACGTCGGTGGAGTGAAGTCCTCTGGCTCGCGCCCGCTTTCGAGCGATTATTCTGGCATCTGCATGCTAACTACATGCGAGAGATTCGTAGCTGGGTCGGTGATAGGCACCCGTATTACTTTGTGTCGCTGCGTGGTGACAGCTATGGCGAGCCGCTGAAGTTAGGAAATATTCGAATCCTGTTTCGGCAGGCGTGCGCTCGACTTGGTATATACAAACAATCGAACCTACACTCGCTACGGCACTTTTACGGGATGTTCGCAGCGAATGTTTTGAATGTTCCAGTCGAAGTCATTCAGGAGATGATGCACCACATGTCTATCGAGTCGTCGCGCGTTTACGCTCGCCTTCGATCCGACGTTGTTCGTTCCTACCTTAGAGACGCATTCGACAAATTGACAGCTGTATCGCCAGACATCGTCGAGACTCTCCCCTCGGCATTCCAGTCCGTCACAACACAATTCCAGTCGCGGGAGACATCCAATTAATGCTCATATGTCCGAACCGTTCTTTTCAACCGACGTCGTTACCTTCCCATCGGACACCGGATCGTCGAAAATCTTGATGAACCGCGATCCTATGCGACCTGCGATTGCCCACGTGCCCAAAACCGATGAGCTATATAATGCCCTGGAAGAGTTCGATCGGCGGCGGTTTCGCGCTTTCTGGAGACATCGCATAACACGGAAGCATCCGAACAAGGATGTCATACTTGGATTGGACTTCCGCATCGGAAGATATAATAGCCTAAAATTGGAATACTTTCGCCTTGAATGGCTGAATCAGATTCTTGGCGGCCCGGTCGCCGAAACGCGGACGGGATACATCCCAATGGAACGCCAGGTCCAGCGGAAACTTGAAGGCATGACGCCCGAGGAACAGGCGGTGTCGCTGGAGAAACACTGCCCAATTCGGGCATCAGACGTGTTGGCCGGCAGCATGGCGACGAACGCCTTGCGGCTTAGTCTCTTTCCGATCGATCTCAAAGCGATGTTTGTAGAGTGCGGACGCGACTTTCACGCGTTGATTGAGCGCCTCGAACGCATTGCAACGGATAGGAACCCGAAATCTCACGTCGCTCGCGCCATGGCAGTTGAAGCTACACTCTTTTTTTACGGTTTGAGCTGGGTTCTTTCCTCTTGGACTCGTCTAACCCATACCACAAAACCGTCTGGAGAATATTTTTCAACTGATTTTATAGGTCATTCCTATGTCCTTGAGGAGAGAATTCGAACACTGGGGATAGATTTATTGAACTACGAAAAAGGAATGACTGTCCGCGGCAAATCAGAGCTGAAAATAAGAGGCGCAGGAACAATGAGCTGTTGGACGGGTGTGAGACGATGCCTGACGAGGATGCTCTTTTTGACGACCACTTTCCGAGAGCCAACTGATCTAAGTGTAGCATTCATCAGCGAATTCACCCGGATTCATACGAATGCCAATACTCCGCGTTCCATTCGACGCTGGCTGATGAACCAATGGATGCTCGTCCATCCAACATTGTCATTTCCCGTTGAGCCACCTCCAAGTCGTCTGCGCGAATACTTTCAGCGGACGATCCAACATGATCCTCGGTTCGATGAATGGATAGATATATCCGAGAAGTATCTAAACAACAAAGATTGGAAAATGATCGAGGGCCCAAAGTGCAACATCGGCGCTCTACTGCGCTTCCTCCGTTCTCTGCCTAACCCACCACGAAATCCCAAGGAAGTAAGTCGGCGGGAACACATGCGCGACGTGACTGGCACGAACCAGAACACGTTTTGGGAGCATCTTCGACGCAACGAGAAATGTAAATCAAATCGCAGCCGCAACATAATTCTTTCGAGGGTCAAGGCGCTCTTCGAGTGGTATGCGGTCGAATATCAGCAATCTATTCCACCACTTTTGACCGATACGGACTATTTCAACATACGCGGCGAACGCCGGGCGAAATCGTTTCGTGAATCGATGCCAATGAGCGCTTTTCGCGCCCTTCAGGCGATGATCATCGTCACTGACGAGAATGGCCAACCGAAGTGGACGGATTGGGTAAAAACACGTCCGAGTGATACCCTTGTGCTCGCTAGCCGTAGAACAGGACAGCAAGAAAAGACGTGGTGCCCGATCTTAGCAGGGATCCAGTATTTCAAATTGACGTATCCGAGTCGCACCACCCAGGTGCGCTGGCTTGACTCGGGTGAGCGCGACGAAGAAATCTTCGACTTTAGGACGCAAGGACACACCCCAAATCCATATCCTGAGTTAAGAATTCATCGCCGGGCGTTGGGTCTTCTTCAGCCTGATTCCCAAAATCGCCGGGAACTTATGCTGGTCTTTAACACCAACAAGACTCAAATATTTGGCGCCCAAGAAGCGGCATTTCGGGTGCCGTGGACGCCGAAGGAAATAGTTTTCGTTGTGAGCGAAGTCCTCCGTTGGCAGGCGGAATTTGGTGCATGGCCGAACCAACTCATCAGCCGATCCCACGATCCTGCTGAGCCTCGCAAGCGGGGCGAGGAAGCTGAGAAGGCCGAAGTCACTATCTGTCCGCTTTTTCGCGACCCGCGGCGGCCCACCGGTATGTTCCCACCTGATGACCCCATGGTCGTGGACTTTTATGTTTGGCTGTGTTCCCGCTACGACGAGCTTCATTGCGGGGATGCGAATCGTGATGGTGTTCGGCTAACGCGGATGGCTGCCGAATGTCCTCGAAAGAAACCTAATGGCAAGCTGAAGTGCCGTCCGGTTTATGATCTCCATTCGCTTCGCATAACAGGTATTACGGCATTTGCTGAACTGGGAGTTCCACTCGACGTGCTCATGGATCTCGCCGGGCATTTCGTGCCGGTGATGACTCTTTATTATACGAAGAGGTCACATGAATCGCAGCGCCAGATAATCAAAGCGGCCGCGGGTAGTGTTATCCTCGTTGTTGCCTTGATTGGATTTGGAGGTTGTAGCTGGTG
>CAXTRS010000204.1:0-257 GCA_964246635.1 uncultured Chthoniobacterales bacterium
GCACCCGACGCAATACCCCGGCACCGCAGAAGACTGGCAGCGCGAGCAAGCCGACTTGCGCGCCGGCGGCTACGCGCCGCCCCTGCGCCCGCACTACGCCGACCCCGCGCTCGAAGCTGCGGCGACGCAGCAAGACCAACGCGCGCTGCAAGCCGGTCAGGAGCGCATGGCGCGTGAGCAGCAACAGGCCGCACGCGAGCAGGAGCGCGCTGCCGAAGCCGAGCTTTGCCGCTTCCTTGAGACGCAGTCCGGCGTGT
>CAXTRS010000204.1:267-8853 GCA_964246635.1 uncultured Chthoniobacterales bacterium
CCGAGCGTCAGCGGGCCATGCGCGATCACGCGGCGACGCTGCGTTTCCACAAGTCCCAAGGCGGCGCGACTCAGGTAGGCGAAGACGGCCAGGAGCGCATCGCCACCGATGAACAAGGCCGCACGCTCTACAAGCCGGCGGTCATTTCCCCTCTGACCCGACTCGAAGACGGCCGCGCCTACCGTGTCAGCCGCGACCAGTTTGGCGCGCAGCATTATTTCGACATCGAGCGCGACGGAGCCGAGGGCCAGGATTTTCATTTGGACCCGCGTTCGGGTGAGCGCTACGTGACCCTCTCCGGCGACGACGGCGGCAGCAAGCGCGTCGTCGTCGGCCACGATCCGCTCGTCACCCGCTTCCATGCGCTCGGTGAGGAATTGAAAAGCCACCGCAGCGACTTGCAGCAGGCCAACGCGGAAATCCAGCGCGCCAACGCCGGCCAGGAGGGCGCGCAGGGCTTCGGCGCGCTGCCACTCTCCGAGCTGCACAAACAGCGCAACGCTCTCAAACGCTCCTACCAGCCCGACGACGCCGACCCGCAGGCGGCCGTGCTCGACAAGATCATCCAGAGTCGAGAAGCCGTCATCACGGCCGCCAACCAGCGCCGCGCGACCGCCTCCGAAGCGCTGGCGGGCAAGCGCAATCTGGCCGACTTCCTCATCGCCGCGCGGCAAGGCTCACCCACCATTCAGCAAGACCTCGAGAGCGTGTTGCAAGGCGGGGGCGTGCCGGCCACCCGGAACACGCTCCACCAGCACGCGGGTCTTTTGGACCTCGAAGCCCAGGCGGACGGCTCGACCATTCTGCGCGTGTCAGCCGACGGGCTGCGGCTGCTTTCACCCGACGTGCGCCGGCAGGTCGCCGCGGACCCGGACGGCTACAACATCTCATCGAGTGCTTGGAACTCACTCACACGATCCCCGCGCCCGACAACGCCGCGGATGTCGGCCCCAGCGCCAAATGAAGCGCCCGCGCCTGTCGCTGCGCCGACGGAAGGTGCAACCACGGTTCCGGTTTCAGGTTCAACACCAGAGCCGTTTTCGCCGGAAGAAAAGCCGTTTCGCGTATCGCCCACGGGTGACATTTCGTTCGACCCGCGGCGGCTCGAAGCCGGTCTGCGCGGCGCGTTCCAGGCTGGGCACATCGACAGGGAGAAAATGGGCGAACTGCTGCCGCTCGCGCAGAAAGCGGCCAAAGCCATGCGCGACCAGGAGCAGCTTCTCGAGAGCAGCGGAATCGCCTCGAAGCTCAAGGCGCTCGGCTACGGTGCCGGCAAGGGCGCTGCGTTTCTCGCCGCCGCTCCGCTGGGTGCCGGCTGGGGCGCTTCGGCAGGTTCCGCGCTCGGCCCGGTCGGTGCAGCGGCCGGCGGCATCATCGGCGGACTCGTCACCGGCACAGTCGGCGCATTCGCGGCCGACAAAATCCTGCACAAGCTGGGCGAATACAATGACACAATCCGCGCATTCTCGGACGCCGCTGCGGCGCATCCAAATTGGTCGGCCGGTGGCGAGCTCATCTCATTCGGTGCGGGCCTGCCAAAGGCGGGTATGCAGCTCGTCAGTCGCGGCCTGTCACGCGCGGCGGCGAGCGCCGGCGAGGGTGCAGCCGCGCGCGGACTCAACGCCGCGGCGAAGGGCTACGAATCGGCTGGCGGCGGCGTTGTCGAAACCGTCAGAAATCTTGCGCAGGATGCCAGCATTCGCACGGCCAGCGGCGCCAGCGCCGCGACCGTCGCCAAGGCCATCGGCACGCGCGTTGGCGGTGCCGCGGCGGCCAACGTGGCCATTGATACCGCCGTCAAAGAGGGCGCTCACTTGCTCGGCTTATCCGACGAGCATCAGACGTTGAGCGGCGCGGCGCAGGCGGCGGCCATCGGCGTTTTCGTGAGCGGACACAACATTTCAATACGTGGTGTCAGTCCCGAGGAAATCACGAGCACGATCATCAAGCGTCGGCAGGGTTTAGACTTGTCGTCGCGCGAAAGTGAAGTTCTTAGCGCCTTTGATGGCGAGGTGAATAAACTCCTCGCTGAGGGAAAGATTTCCGAGCGTCCAACGCTCCAAGAAAAAGAGGACATTCTTCGCCGCTCCAGCGGGCGGCAGGCGCTCCAAAGCGGACAGCCTTACGGCGTCACTGCGGTGAAGATTGATGAGGCGGGGGCTCAGTCTTCTGGTGAGTCTCCCGCGCCACATTCTCCGCAGCTTCCCCCCAGTCCTCCGCCATTCCCTGTTGCTTCTCCCGACGGGCAATCTCCTCATCAACTCTCTTCTGAAAGCGCTCTCGACGCCAGCTCTGGATCGGCGCCCAAAGTTGTTGCCACATCCCCGACCGCTACCGGAACCGCGCAGGTGGGTCAAGGTGATACGCCGACTGAGCTGCCTGAAAAACGAACCGTCGCCCTCCCACACGTCGGTCCCGACGGCTCACTCATCACCAGCGAGCATGTCCCGACCCAAGACCTGCTACGCGAATACAGCCACTTGGAGGGCCATCTCCGCTTGCTGCGGGATTGCCTGGATCGAAAGCGAAACGCGCCCTGAGCGTCTTCTAAGAAGCTCGGTTTGTGACGGGATTCATTTCCGGTAGAACAAATAGCGCACCACGATCGCTAGGAGGCCTAAAACATTGACGGTTGTTCCGCCGATGAAGGCCATTAAGACGTTGTCGTGAAGGTCAAGGAGGTGATTGCCACGCACCAAAACGCCTTGCAACAGCACAACTGCGATCACGGCGGTAATCCAGCCCACAACGATCCAGAAGAGACGGTAGGCGAAACGTTCACGAGCTTGGATCTCCTTGAGAAAATCCAGATTTTCCAGCTCCTTGTGAACAGCCTCGGCAATCTCCTTTCTTTGTGCCGCAGCAAGAAAAGTCTCCTCTTTTTCCGGCGCAAGATCGGGGCCAATGCTAGCGACAAGCCTTTTCTCCGCTTCTGCGGAAATCTGGTTAAGCTCCGCTGGTTTGGGTTCTGCCATTTCGCTCTCTAAGTTCTCGGTAATGATCGAGAATCAGATGTTCAGGAATATCGACGCCTTTTTGATATTTTCCCCGCTGGTTCCACGTCATATGCCACGGTGTGTTTGGCTGATGCGTCAGAGTGGATAACTGCGAACCGGAAAATCTTTTATATTCGTCCCAAATCCGTGCAAGGAAGTCGCACGTTGCACGATCTTCTTGGGGGTTCGGCGGAGACACTTCACGCTCTTCCAGATTTAAGAAATAATCTTCGCCAATTCCCTCCCCAACAAAGGCCGTTGCCTTTTTGGTAATCGGACCCCGGCCGAAAATCTTGAACTCGTGATAAAGGGATGGGATCACAGGGCCGTATTCCCAAGCCTCGGGATGCTCGTTGATAAGCGGCTCTCCGGTGAGGCCCAGATACCAGCCGTGGGCAATGTAAACGAGCTTGATTACCTGAAGAGGCGTCAGCCGCTTGTCCTCTGCCTCGGCTGCCTCTATGAAAAAATTAGCAATCGCCTTCGGGTCGTAACTCATACGGGGTGTTCATTATAACACATGTTGCAATGTTTTCCACTCGCGCCGGTTGTCCCCGCAGCAATGGCCACTCGCACCGCGCTTTGCGCTGACGTAACGGGTGGCAATTCCAGAACGGCCGTAAATTTCTGGCCACCGTCTTCAACGAACGACCAAGCGGAGCAGCGTCAGCGCATTCACGCACTGGCCGTGCCCTCGCTTTCGCGCCATTGCGCGGGTCAGGATGTCGGGTCACACAACCAGCACGTTCACGCGCCTGCTGCGCGGGTTGGCCCTGCAAGAAGTAGAGGTTGCAAATGCAGTGTCACACAACCGGCGCGTTCACGCGCCTGCTGCGCGGCAGGCGGCGGCCATCGGGGCGTTCACGAGTGCCCAGTCACACAACCAGCGCGTTCACGCACCGGTTGCGCGTTCTCCCAAGCCTCTAGGTTCGCCGGGTCGCGCAGGGTCACACAACCAGCGCGTTCACGCACCGGTTGCGCGACTGCCAACGCAACCGCCTGTGCGTGATAACGCGGCATCCGCGAATGCGAGCGGTAAGTCCATCTGTTGATGGGCTGCCGGCTGTGAGCATGGAGCAGGTTTTGCAACCACCTCCACTCCAGCGGCCGCCGCCCCGCGAGGGGTCTTGGCCACTGACACGGCACTGCGGCGCTCGCTTTCTTTCGGACGCTCATTCAGCGACAACGGGGACTTCGCGCCCACCTTCCGGGTAAGGCGCACCTTCGTTAGCGTCGCTGCTGGGATTCGAGCCTGCCTATTCACAGGCTCCCGCTGCGCCGGGTGTGCGCCGGCCGCGGTTTCACTGACTGCACGGGCCGCGATGGCCCGCGCACTCGCAAAATCTCTCTGGTGCGTCTGCCCGCAGTGCGAGCACGTCCACACTCTCACTTTCAAGTCTTTCAGACCGCTCGGTCCGGTCGGCTGCTGGCAGTCCGGGCAGTGCTTCGTCGTGCCGGCCTCGCGCACGTCCACGACCCGACGCGCATGATCGCAGCGGCTTGCCTTGTCCTTGAGGATGGCGACAAACCCACCGATGGCATTGTCGTAGTCCTTCCGATTCTGACCGCGTTTCTGCTTTCCCACTCCCAGCACTTTTCCCCGGCCACGCCAGTTGCCTACCCCCACGGTCCCGTAGTCGCGCAAGAGCCGATTCGCCGCGAGGTGATACGTCTCCCGGCGCGCGTCGGCGATGTGCCGCAGCCCCTCGGCGATACGGGTGCGGGTCTGCCGCAGCCCATTGGAAATCTTGAGCGCGCCAGCCCGCTTCTTCCACCGCCCTTTTTCGTCGAAGCGCTCGGGATTACCTGCGCGCAGTTGTCGATCGGCCTTGCGCTGGAGCCGATTGAGCCGGCGCAGGAAGCGGGCGTCACGAAAAAGCGGCGGCTGGATCGTTTCAGTGTGCGTGCCGTCCAGCGATGAGACCGAGAGCGCCGTCTTGCGGCCGGGGTCGATGCCGGCGACCGCCGCGCTCTCCGGCACGGAGCGAGCGAAGGCCACGGCCGGCGCTTCGATCATGAGCACGACGAACGAGCGCGTGGCGGTCTGCGTGACGCAAAGCTGTTTGATCGTCGCGCCCGCCGGCAACGGCCGGTGCAGGATGGCGCGCACGGCCCGGCAATTTTCGCTTCCCAGCACGCCCGCCAAATCCACGGTGTCGGCGTGCCAATCGACCGGCGAGCTCCCAGCGGAAACCTGTCGCTGCAAACTCACCGTGTCACCCATCGTCTTGAAGTGCGGCTTGCCGCGCTTGCCCGTCACATAGAGCGCGCAGGCATCGCCAAACTTGCGCACGATGGCGACGACCGTTTGCGCGGAAAGGATCAGCCGCTTTCCTTTGGTATTGGCTTGCACACGCTCGCGGGCGTAAGCGAGTGCCAGTCGGCGAGTGCCAAAGGTGCGAACCTTTTCCACGGCTTCGGCCCGTGCGATGGAAATCGCCTCGGCCTCGTTCGCCAGTCCGCGCTCTGCGGCAATGCGCCGCGCCTTCGTGACCGCCGCACCTACAAGCGCTTTGCCCGCAAGAATGCGCCCATACTCGGCGATGAGCGCTTCCCTGCGCCCGTGCCGCTGCTCCTTCTCCGCCCAGCGCAGGAGCGCCACCATCTCGTTCCAGAGCCGGCGGGCCTGCGCGCTCGCGTGCGCCAACGCCTGCGCTTGAACAGGCGTTGGACGCAGGGCGTAGCGGTAGCAGCGAACGAGCGTTTCCATGACGTTCGCGAAGCGGCTATTTCTTGCCCTGCGGTGGCTTCGCCGCAGCCGCCAGCGCGAGGTCGCCACGCTCGGCGGCCGACTCCGCCTCCTCGTCCCCGGCGGCGAAGAGGCGCGCGAGTGCGCCCTGGCCTTCACTGGTCAGGTTGTTGCCCAGCGCCTCCGCGTTGCTGGCGAGCATGCCCAGAAAGCAGTCGGCCTCGGTGGCGTGACCGTCCTCGACCATGAGCAGATTGAGCGTCGCCGCGCCGACGGGACTCAGCGCCACGGTGACGACGTGAGCCGGCTTCGACTGGCTGATTTCGTGGCGGTGCATCTCGATCTGCGCGGCCAGCCAGTCGCGCGCCTGCTCGTCCTCGGTGAAGCTGCGCAGGTGATCGGCGTTGACCCCGCAGACGGCGAGGTAATCAGCCACCTCGAAGCGATGGCGATGGCAGAAATCAGCGATGCGCCTGTATTCCTGCGTTGTGAGCGCGATGGAAAAGAAGAGAGGCTGCGCTTTCAAGCGGCCACCCCCTCTCCGCTGCTCACGCTGACGCTGACGCTTTCCACGTCCACGACGCGGCCCTGCACTCTCGGGAGCAGCTCATAGACGACCCACTTGCGGAAGGCCGGCTCGCTCGGCTTGCCCACATCGCGCCCGCAGAGGGTGAACAGCCCGCACAGGGCGAGCAGCCCGCTCTCGCTGACGAGGGTCACGAGCCGCACGCCGCCAGCGTGGGGCACGGCCAAGGCCACGCGCTCGTCGGGATCGAGCCGGCGCAGCACGCTCTGGCACACGTCGAGCGCGCGGCACACGCCAGCGGCCTCGAACCACAGGCGCGCGCCGTGGCGGATGACGGTCAGCCGCGCGTTGAGCGCCGCGTTCTCGTAGGTGGCGACGCTGACGGCGTTGATGGGGAAGGGGCGGCTGCCGCGAGGATTTCGCGCAGTTTCGCCAACGCGAGACCGCGAGGAATGCGGTCGCCCCGCTCCCAATGGCGAAGCGTAGGCAAGGGCACCTTCCACTGCGCAGCCGCCTTCTCCTGAGTTAACCCGAGCTTCGCGCGGGCCGCTTTCAATTCTGTTGCGAGGTTCACAAGTAGTAATATCATTCATTCGTCATTGGCCTTTCTTTTGCGAGACTGGTTTTAATGATTGCCCGGCCGGTGTTAGCGCACTGACCGGGCTTCTTTCCCTCTGGATGTAATCCATTGGATTAGCTCAGACTAATCCAATGGATTAGAGCGTCAAACCACAAATTCCGACTTTATATGCCCCGTTGTTGGGGCGGGTAAGAGCCGCAGGATTTCCCGCTCTGAAATGTCCGCCATTGGCAGACACGCGCTGCCTTGGTGTGCCGGGGGCGGTCAGACGGGCGCAACGGCAACCCGCACTGCGCGCAGGCCGCTTTGAAGCGACCCGGCCGTGATTAGGCTTGCCCTGCCGCGGGCGTTTGGCAAAAAGAAAAGTGCGTCTGCCAGACGCCTTCTTTCATGAAACCCGCTGACGCTCCGATCCCCCAACACGCAGACTTTACCCGGTTCAAGGAATTCAAGACCGATTGGCTAAACTATAGCATCGGCGAGGCCACTCTGACCTCACAATGCAGAGATGAGGGTTGGTCTCTAGTCACGTTTTGGGTCGAGCGCGAGCCGACTCACGAAGATGGAAGCTTCACGGAAAGGTTAATCTATTTGCTGGGTCGATAGACTCTTGGGTCTCGTCAAATCACTTCACTTCCGTATGACTTCGGAGCTCCAGAGAAAATTGGCACAGAGTCTCGGGATTGATGTGTCCGGCGATACTTTTCGGATTGCCGCGGCACGTCTTTACGAGGCGATTTGGCCAGCAGTCGAGATTCACGAATCGGAGCATCCAGCATCAGATAAGCAAATCGCATTCGCGCGCGATGTTGGAGTTGATGTTTCGACGCTCGACCGAGCTAGTGCCTCACGTCGAATATCCGCCCGGCTAAACGTGCTGAACGAGCTTGCCTTGCGAGAGTTGGATTTGAAGCCTGGTGACAAGATCGTGTTGAAGGGCAGCAGAGAGATTTGTGTAGTTTCGTGTGTGGGAAAGAATCGAAGAGTCTTTCCCAGGCGTTGGGGGGGGCAGTCAGTTTGGGGCACGCAAATTCTGAGGAAAATAAGACCCAAAAGGTGACGACGCCTAACCCGGCGCTGGAGCGCACAGCCCAAACTCGTCGCTAAGCGCTGCCTAAACCCCTAGGTATGCCTGAACGGCAATTGGAGGCGATTGAGATGGCTCAACGCTCTCTTTCGGTTCACGTATTGCCTTCTGCGGCTTGGACCTTTTTTTCGGGTTGGTGCTCCGCTTCTTTGGAAGCAGTCCGAGTTTTCTCAGTAGCTGAATCGCGTGTTCGGGATCGGGAATAGATACCCCGTTGCCACTCTCGATCGCAGCGTCAACCCAAGGGAAATGACGTTCTACAAGTGATGACAAAAAGGCAACCTTCTTGCCAAAAGCAACTGCGGCCTTCACTTGGTGTCGCGTCCCGCTATCGATTTCAGCTTCCACGACGAATGTGACAGAACTCAACTCCGCCATCCAAACATTGCGGCGGGGAAAGTTACTACGATGAACTTTTGCGCCAGGCTCAAATTGGGATAGAACCAGCCCGCTTTGCGCAATGCGCTCTTTGAGCCGCGCATTTTCCTTGGGATAGCATTGATCTATCGGTGTGCCCAAGACTGCGATTGTTTTTCCCCCGAACTCCAAGGCAGTCTCGTGTGCAACCGTATCTACGCCGCTCGCCAAACCACTAACGACGCAAAAGCCATTCTTTACTAACAAGCAGGCAAGCTTTTTGGTCCGACGACAACCTTCGGGTGAAACTTTCCGCGTTCCAACGATTGAGACTCGCGGTAAGTCCATTAC
>CAXTRS010000205.1:0-2792 GCA_964246635.1 uncultured Chthoniobacterales bacterium
CCCCAATCCCCAATCCCCGCTCTCCAGCCCCAGCGCGGAAGAACATTCAACTGACCCACTGCCAAAATTTGCATTCTCCGCGTGGACATCCTTGTTTGCGGCATGCATTCCCGGCCCACCCGCCAATCGCTGCTCAACGCATTTTTCAAAGAGGAATCCGACCCCGCCGCATCACCCGCGCGCACCGTGCCGATGCGCGCGGAAATCCCGCCTGCCGACACCTGGGACCTCACGGCGCTTTTCCCTGATGCTGCCGCGTGGCAGGCGGAGTTCGAGCGGGTGCGCGAGGAATATCCAAAGCTGGGCAGCTTCAAGGGCACGCTCGGCGGCTCGGCGGACGCGCTGCTCGCGGCGCTGGAGTTCGATAAGGCGCTGAACCTGCGCATCGAGCGGCTCTATCATTACGCCGCGCTCCAGATGTCGGAAGACGGCGCGGACCCGGCGTATCTGGCGCGGCAGGGGCAGTTGCAGAATCTGCTCACCCGCATCGAGGAAACCGGCGCGTTTTTCACGCCGGAGATTCAGGCGATCGATGACGCGGCGTTCGCGCGTTTTCTGGCCGACCCCGCGCTGGAGCAGTGGCGCGTGCGGCTGGAAAAAATCCGCCGCTTCAAGCCGCACGTGCTGTCCGAACCCGAAGAGCGGCTCCTCGCGCTCGGCGCGGCGGCGTTGCACGGGCACAAGGAGACGTTTTCGCAGCTCACGAACGTGGACATGCAGTTCGGCGTCATCACGGACGAGCAGGGCCGCGAGGTCGCGCTGACGCAGAGCTCGTTTTCGTCGTTTCTCAACAAGCAGGAGCGCGAGTTGCGGCGCAGCGCGTTTCACCAGTTCTACCGCGAGTTCGCCGATCACCGTTTCACGTTGGCGGCGGCGTTGAGCAGTTCGATTAAAGCGGACGTCTTCCGCGCGCGGGCACGGCATTATCCTTCCGCGCTCGAAGCGGCGCTGTTCGGCGACCGCATCCCGGTGAGCGTGTATGACAACCTCATCGCCGCGGTGCGCGCGAATCTCGCGCCGCTCCAGCGCTATTACGATCTGCGCCGGCGCGTGCTCAAGCTCGACGAGATTCACCACTACGACACGTATGTGCCGATGGTCGGCGACGTGGAAACGCAGACGCCGTTCGACGACGCCATCGCGCTGGTCGTCGCCGCGCTGGCGCCGCTCGGCGACGAATACACTGCGGTGCTGGAAGAGGGTCTCCGCCGCGGCCGCTGGTGCGACCGTTACGAGACGAAAGGCAAACGCTCCGGCGCGTTTTCCTACGGCTCCTACGGCAGCCCGCCGTTCATCATGATGAACTACAAGACCGACGTGTTTGCGGACGTTTACACGCTCGCGCACGAGGCCGGCCACTCGATGCACACCTGGCATGCGAACCGCACGCAACGCTACCAGGACGCCGATTATCCGATCTTTCTCGCGGAGGTTGCTTCGACGTTCAACGAAGAGCTGCTCACGCATCACCTGCTCGCGCGCACCGAGGACCGGAAGATGCGCGCCTATTTGCTCAACCGCCAGCTCGACGACCTGCGCGGCACGCTCTACCGGCAGACGATGTTCGCCGAGTTCGAGAAGATCGCGCACGCGATGGAAGAAGCCGGCGAGGCGCTCACGCTCGAGACTTTCCAGAGCGCGTATCGCGAGTTGCTGACGACGTATTTCGGCCCGCGCTTCGCGCTCGACGCCGAGCTCGATCTCGAGTGCCTGCGCATCCCGCATTTTTACAACGCGTTCTACGTTTACAAATACGCCACTGGCATTTCGGCGGCGGTCAGTCTCGCGGAGCGCGTGCTGCACGGCGGCGTGGCGGAAGTCGGCGCGTATCTCGGCTTCCTGAAATCCGGCGGCTCGAGCTATCCGCTCGAAACGCTCCAGGCCGCCGGCGTGGACATGAACAGCCCCGAGCCGGTGGCGGCGACGCTGGCGTTGTTCGCGCGGCGGGTCGAGGAATTGGAAACGCTGCTGGTTTGAAAGACGCGCTCATCGTCGGCATCGACCTAGCTTGGGGCGAGCGCAACGGCGACGGTCTCTGCGCCGTCGAGGTTGGAGAAATCCACGCACGGGTGGCCGCGGCGGCGCACACGTTTGGCGACGCCGCGTTGCTCGACTGGCTCGGGCGTCAGCTCCGGGAGAACCGCCCTGTGTTGCTGTGTCTCGACGCACCGGTGATCTGCCCAAACGCCGCCGGCAGCCGGCCGGTGGATCGGCTGGCGCAGACGCTCTTCGCGCGCTTTCACGCCGGGCCGCACCCGGCGAACCAGGCGCGTTGCGCTCGCGTGCTGCGTGTCGTTGACCTCTTGCGCGAGCAGCTCGGTTTTCGCGTCGGCTGGCGTCTGGACGAGGCGACCAAAAACCAGCCGCCACTGCGCGCCTTGATCGAAGTGTTTCCGCATCCCGCGATCGTGCGGATGTTCGCGCTCCCGCACATCGTGCGCTACAAACGCAAGCCGGGACGCAGCGCCGAATTTTGCCGCGCAGAGTTCGTGCGGCTGCAAACGCTCGTGCACCGCTGGCTGACCGCACATTGCCCGGAGATGAGCCGTTCCGAAACGCTCGCCACGCTCCTTGCCGCGCCGCTGAACAAACCGGCTGAAGATCAGCTCGACGCGCTGATCTGCGCGTTGGTCGGCTACCGGCACTGGCACAGCCGAGGGCAGGCGACGGAGGTCATCGGCGACCTCGCAACTGGCTTTATCGTGTTGCCGAAAAACTGTAGCGGCGGTCTATGACCGCCTTTCGGACACGCCGCCCGCGCGGGGGGGGGGGGCGGCCGCCCGGACCGCGGG
>CAXTRS010000205.1:2802-8810 GCA_964246635.1 uncultured Chthoniobacterales bacterium
TTTCCCCGGTCCTCCTACCCCGCCCCCCGGGGGGGGGGGGGCCCCCCCGCCCGCTACAGCGGGCGGTTCCCGCGCGGCTTGAGCTGGATCAGCGCGTTCGCCAGCGTGATCAACCCGCCGCCGAGGAGCAGCCGCGCGGTGAGGCTTTCATTCGGATAATGAATGCCGGCCCACACGGCCAGCAGGCCGGGCAGAAACAACGAAGTCAGCGCCGCGAAGACCGGTTCGGCGCAATAAATGAGGCCGGCTTCGGTGGCTGCGAGTCTCGGCTGCCAATGATTCATCAGCGTGAATGCGCAGACTGTGCAGAGCAGGGTAAGCGCAACCGAGAGCACCAGCGCCACGGGCGAGCCGACGAGTCCGGGGACGAGGTCGCCGGGGCTGCGCGCGGTCGCGAGCAACACCGGCAGGTTCAGCGCGGCTGCCGCGGCGAACATGACCACCGTCGTCGGGGCGGTGCGGTTTTCTCGAAACGCGGGTTGTTCGAGCAAAACGATCTGGACGGCGAAAAACAGCGCCGCCACCAAATTCTCCCATTCCCCGCGCCCGAGCCGGAGATCGCGTGGGTTCACGCCCGCCAGGATCGCGGTGCCGACCACGACCAATCCAATACTGGCTAAGACGAGCGGGGAAGGAAACCGGCGGCGTTGCACCGCGACGAGCACGGGAATGAAGACGACGTAGCACGAGGTGAAAAACGCCGCCGTGGAAGCGGCGGTGTAATTGAGCCCGTCGATTTGCAGGAGCATCCCCGCGCCGCAGGTCACGCCGAGGCCCAGCCCCTGCCAGAGCTCGCGCCGGGTGAGACTGCGCAGGGTCAGCACCGAGATTCCCGCCAGGATCGCCGCCGCCAGCGCAAAGCGGAAAACCAGCGTCAGCGCTGTGAGGAACGGAGTGCTCGCGCTGGCCGGCAGAGCAGCGCTCTGCGCCGCGCCCACGGCTTTGGCCAGCGGAAAGCTCAACCCCCAAAGCACGGTGGTGAGCAGCAGCATGAGGACTGCGCGGTGATGACGCGAGGGCGCCGACAACGGCGTGTTTTTCTGCGCCGCGTCCCGCGACCAGGCCGAATTTCTTGAAGGAGACTCGCCGATGGGCAACGGGTCTCGCTGTGCGGCAGGCGGCGGCGACATGACGGACGAAAAAAACGGGCCGGCACGGTAGCGGCCCAAACCGCCGCGAGCAAACCACAGAGCGCGAGGGGCGGCGAGCCGCTTTGGCGTTCGTGGGGGGGGGGGGGGGGCGGGGGGGGCGGGGGGGGGGGCCGCCGCGGGCGCCGAAATCATGGCACCCGGAGGTCGCCATCCACCGACGAAGTGAGCCACTCCCAGTGCCCCCGTTTTTCACGCCGCAAACGCACAAACAGCGGTTGCCGGCATGGAAAACGCAGCACCGGACATTCGGCGTTGCTATCAGTGGCGGGATGCGGTTAAGTGCGGGCCGGCTCGGGCCTGGCTGTTTCTCCTCCCTTCAGCAGCTCTCGGTTCGCTTCCTCCTTTTCCTCTTCTCATGATCTTCCGCCGCATCCCCACCGAGCGCGTCAATTGGACGACGAGCACGTTTCTCATCGGCACGTTTGTGCTCACGCTCACCGCGGTGCCGCTCTACTTGTGGAAGTTCGGGATCGACCGATTTCAGATCGCGCTCTTTTTCGCGATGTTCCTGGCCACCGGCATGAGCATTACGCTCGGCTATCACCGGCTGTTTTCGCACAACACGTTCAAAGCGGCGTGGCCGGTGCGGCTGTTCACGCTCATCTTCGGCGCGGCGGCGTTCGAGAACTCCGTGCTCATGTGGTGCAGTGAACATCGCCATCACCACAAGCACGTCGATCACGACGAACTCGACCCCTACGCGATCTCCAAAGGCTTTTTCTGGGCGCACATCGGCTGGCTGCTCTTCAAGCTCAATTCCGACGAGCCGTATGACAACGTGGCCGATCTCGCACGCGACCCGCTCGTGCGCTGGCAGGACAAATACGTGCAGTGGATCGCGGTGCTCGTGAGCTTTGTCTTCCCGGCCGCGCTCGGTTTTCTTTGGAACGGCTGGGTTGGCGCGCTCGGCGCGTTTCTCCTCGCCGGCGTCGCGCGCGTGGTCGCGGTGCAGCACTCGACCTTTTTCATCAACTCCGCCTGCCACTATTTCGGCAACCGGCCGTATTCGGTGAAGTGCAGCGCGCGCGACTCCTGGTTCATGGCGCTGTTCACCTTTGGCGAGGGGTATCACAACTACCACCACGAGTTTCAATACGACTACCGCAACGGCGTGAAACCCTGGCAGTTCGACCCGACGAAGTGGGCGATCTGGCTGTTGAGCAAGCTCGGCCTCGTGCGCAGCCTGAAGCGCGTGCCGAACGAAAAAATCCTGCTCGCGCAACTCGCCGAAACGCAGCGTCAGCTCGAAGCCAAACTGGCCACGGCCTCTGCCACCAGCGTCACGCTTTCAGAATCCGCGCAGGCGCTCGTGCAGGCGGCGACCGATTATCTGCAAGACCTCAATGCGCGCTGGGCCGAGCTCAAACGCGACGCCGTGAAGCGCACCGAGCAGACGCTGGAAAACTCGCGCGAGGCGCTGGCGGAACTCCAGGCGGAATTGAAAGTCGCGCTCGCGCACCTCAAGTCCATGCGGACGGTCGAGGCGACGCTGTAAGCAAAAGAATTTATCCGCGGATTAACGCGAATTAACACGGATTCTGTTTCGGAGAGCGCGACACGCGCCACCCTCCGAACACCCAAAATAATCCGCGTTAATCCGCGTTAATCCGCGGATATTTTTCCGGCTGTTCTTTCAGGCGCGCGCCTGCTTGTTCTTCAGCTCCAGCTTGCGATAGAGCGTCGCCATGCTGATGCCGAGCATCGAGGCGGTCTTTTCGCGCGAGCCGTTGTTGAAGCGCAGCGTCTGCTCGATGTAAGCGCGCTCTTCGCTCTGGATGAATTCGTCGAGCCGCTGGCCGATGGGCATTTCGATGATGTTGTCCCGGTTCGCGCCCGCGCCGCGACCTTGCACGGCGGGCGGCAGGTCCGCCATTTTCACCACGCCCTCTTCGCACAACGCGCAGGCGCGCTCGACGGCGTTTTCCAGTTCGCGCACGTTGCCCGGCCAGTTGTAACGCTGGAGCCCTTCGACCGCGTCGGCGTCGATCTTCTTCGCCTCCGTGCCGTATTGCGCGGCATTCTTTTGGAGAAAATGCTGCACGAGCAGCGGGATGTCCTCCGGCCGCTCGCGGAGCGCCGGCAGGTCCATCGGAATGACGGCGAGCCGGTAATAAAGATCCTCGCGGAACGCGCCGCTTTTCATCTTGTCGTTGAGCTGCTCGTTGCTCGCGGCGACCACGCGCACGTTCACCGGCACCGTCTTGGTGTCGCCGACGCGCCGGATCATGCGCTCCTGCAAAACGCGGAGCAGCTTGGTCTGGAGCGAGAGCGCCATCGAGTTCACTTCATCGAGAAAAATCGTGCCGCCTTCGGCTTCCTCGAAGAGTCCCGCCTTGTCTTGGAACGCGCCGGTGAAAGCGCCCTTCTTGTGGCCGAAGAGTTCGCTTTCGAGCAGGTTTTCCGGCAGCGCAGAGCAGTTCACCGCGACGAACGGATTGTTCGCACGCCGGCTGTTGAAGTGCAGCGCGCGGGCGACCAGCTCCTTGCCGGTGCCGCTCTCGCCTTGGATAAGGATGGTGCTGTCGGTGTCGGCGACCTTGTTGATCAATCCGTAAATGTCTTGCATCGGCCGGCTGGTGCCGATGATGTTCTCAAACTTGTATTTATTGCGCACCTCCTTCTTGAGCATCGTGTTCTCACGCATCGCGCTCTGGTATTCCAAGGCGCGCTGAATCGTGAACTTCAACTCGTCGATCTTGAAGGGCTTGGTGACAAAGTCATACGCGCCGAGCTTCATCGCCTCGACGGCTTTCTCAACCGACGCATAGGCGGTGATGAGAATGACCGCGGTTTGCGGCAGGGTGCGCCGGACGTATTCGAGCACGTCGAAGCCGGTCACCTTTTCCATTTTAATGTCGGCGATCACAACTTGCGGCGTGATGCCGGCGAGTTCTTCCATCGCGCGCTCGGCCGAATTGAACGGGAAAACCTGGTGTCCGTTCTCGCGGCAGAGAGTCGAAATCACTTCGACCATCGCGGGTTCGTCGTCGATGACTACAATCTTAGGCATAGAGAAATATTTGCGGGGAATGAATGAGCAGCCGCGCGTTGATACTATCAAAATTGAGAAATTCCAAGAACTTTCTGGAGAATTCTCGACCGCGCTCGGGAAAAATCGCGTGCCAGGTTCCCAAAGCTGCGAGGCTCAGGGGCTTGGACGGCCGGCGACGAGCGCCCATTCGACCGGCTGGTCATGCGCTAGAACGGTTCCGTAGGGCGTTTCGGCCGTGCTGGCGGTGGCGTCCGGCAGGGCGATCAGGTCTGCCCAAGCGTTCGACCGCACGCAGCCGAGCCGGTCGTCCGAGCGCGCGCGCGGGATTTGTGGTCACGGTTTCCAGAGTTTGCCGGGCGTTGAGTGCCAACCCGGCCATCGCCGCGCCGGCATGGAACGCACGCATCTCCGCGAAGAGATCAAGGCTCGGGCTGCTGGCCAGGCTGTCGGTGCCGAGGCAAAGATTGACGCCGCCTTCGCGCAACAGCCGCGCGACCGGGAAGGGCGGATGGTTGAAGTAGCGATGGCTCTGCGGGCAATGCACGACGTGCAATCCGTGCAGCGGCCCGCCGGGGGCCAGGAGCACGAAGTCGCGTTCGTCGAGCGCGTTCAAATGCACCGCGAGACACTCGGGCCCGAGCGCGCCTGCGGCAGCGAGCGTTTCCAGCGAGGAACGCCCCGTGCCGCAGTCGTTCATGGGCCGATCCAGCGTTGACAGGAATTCGTGCAGTGGCCCGCGCGCGTCACGGAACATCGCGTCCTCGTCATGCGATTCGCACAGGTGCGTGGTCCACGGCTCGTCCAACTGGCGCGTGGCTCGATAAAGCGACGCCGAAGCCGTGTAAGGCGCGTGCGGGTTGAGGCCGAAGCCGCCGAGCCACTCCGGGTGCGTTGCGAAAAACACCTGCGCGTCGTTCACCAATTTTTCCGGGTCAACGGCGGCGCGCAGATCGATCATTTCAAAGAACCACCACGTCCGCAGCGGCGGCGGTTCCGGCATGTGGGCGAGCAGGGCGGGAAATGCTTCAACGTTGAAAATAGTCGTCGTGCCGTGCCTTCGCGCCTCGCGGAAACCGTCCGCGATGGCGCGGAGATAATCCGCTTCCGTGAGCGCGCGCTTCAGCGCGTTGATGCGCCCGACCCAGGCCGCGAACGAATCCGTCGGCTCGATGGCGCCGCGCAGCGTGGAATAATCCAGGTGGCAATGTGCGTTGATCAGTCCCGGTAGGACGATCTGTTCGCCGAGATCGACAACAGGTTCGCCGCCGTATTCCCGCCGCACGTCCGCCCAACGCCCCGCCGCTGCGACTGTGTCGCCGCGCACCACGACGGCCGCATTTGCCACCGGCGACAATCCGCCCATCGGCAGCAACGTGCGGCAGCGGTAGAGCATGGCAGACAGTGTCAGCCCTGCGCGCTCGTTGCTGGTGGCGGGGCTTTGACCACGGTTCGCGCCTCGGCGACGAGCAGGTTGCACGCTTCCTGGCAGAGCAGCGGCAGCACACCGGTCTCGTCGCGGCCGGTCTGATCGTGCGCGGGGTCGAATTTTTCGGCTGGCAGGAAGGTAGAAGCCGGCGCTCCGGCAGCATCGCGTTTCCAAAGAATTGTCCGCAAGCAGCCGCCGTCCGAGCGACAGAAGCGGCCCACGAGCGCGTCGGCCTGCGTGTCGGTGAGCCGCTGCGTGACGCGATACATGCCGGTCTGCCGGCCGAGCGTTTCGCGCAGCGGCGTCGTGACGAGCCGGTTTTCCTGAAACGCCAGCAGCGCTCCGAGTCGCGCGGGATAAAAAGCGTCCAGCGTCAGCCGGAGCGCCCGGAGATCAGGGACAATCAATTCCCAGCCACGGCGCAAATTGGGGGCAGTTT
>CAXTRS010000206.1:0-8770 GCA_964246635.1 uncultured Chthoniobacterales bacterium
CTCTGACTTTGGCTTATCCACGCGCCAGCAAAGAAAAGGCCGGAACAAATGAGGCGCGACGTCCGCATTCCGCAGTAAGCGCCGTCTCTACACCGGGCCGAGATCCGCTGGCGTGTTCCAGTTTACAAACAGCGCCTGCTCATGCTCGGGAATGTTCACCGCTTCGATGAAGCCGTGCGCCTGCGCGGCGCGCACGAAGCGTTGCAGCGAACGGTCCTCGCCGCGCAAATGTGCGTTGGCGAGTGACAGGCACTCGCGTGGGTAAATTGCCGCCAGCGGCTCAAAGGCGCCGTCTGCCGTGCCCATGCACGGCACCGCTCCAAGCTGGGGTCGGCAGCGCGGCAGTAAATGGGCGCGAAAAAATTCCGCCGTCATCGCGGGCAGATCGACCGCGAGCACGAGGAGCAGCGCACTGTCCGCGCGCATCGCACCGAGTGCCGCCGCGATGCCAGCCAGCGGTCCGCGCTGACCGGGAGTTTCGTCCGCAAGCACGCGCACGTCGCTAGGCAAGCCGGCGCGCGTCGGCCCGGAAAAGAACAGCTCGGTTGGCCGCAGTGGCCGCAGCACGTCGTCGAGTTGTCGCTGCCATAAAGGTCGTCCGTCTCCAAGTAATGCAAGCAGCGCCTTGTCCCGCCCCATGCGGCTCGAACGGCCGCCCGCGAGCAGCACGGCGCTATGAGCAGCGAAGTCAGGCATTCGTCGGCGCGGCTTTTGTGACGTCCGGCGTGAAATACTGGCGGCGCACGAACGCATACGCGACGAACCCTGCGCCAAAGAGAAACATAAACAGCGACAGAAACTGCCCGCGCGTCAGCCCCCAGGTGAACGGGATGCCGACGTCGGGTTCGCGGAATTGTTCGCCGATGATCCGCAGCACCGCGTAGCCGATGAAAAACACGCCGGTCAACAGTCCAACCGGCGCGCGCATCCGCGTGCGGATCACCCAGAGAATCGTGAACAAGACGACGCCTTCGAGAAACGCCTCGATGAGCTGCGACGGATACCGCGGCGGCAGCATCTGCGCGAGCGCGCGCAACGCGGTCGGGTCATGCTCGTAGCCGAGCGCGACGAGCTGCGCCTGCGCGGGCGAGCCATCATCGAGCAGCTCTTTCGGAAACTGCACCGCCCACCACGGCGACTGGCCCTCCGGTGTCGCACCCGGCACCGGCCGGCCCCAAAGCTCGCCGTTGATGAAATTGGCGACGCGGCCAAAGAACAAACCGATTGGCGCGACGACCACGATGTTGTCGCCCACGCCCGGCCAGGAGACGCGATTCCAGCGCGCATAAACGAGCGTGTAAAAAAACAACCCGAGAATCCCGCCGTGGCTGCTCATGCCGCCTTCCCAAAGTTTGAGCGCCTCGAGCGGATGCGCGCTGACGCGATCCCAGCCGTAAAAAAGAATCCAACCCAGCCGCCCGCCGAGCATCACGCCAAAGATCGCGCCGAGCGTGATGAAATCGCCGACCTGCGCCGGCCGCAGCGGCCCATAGCCGCGTCGCGCGAGGCGATGATAAACGAGAAATCCGCACAAGAACGCCAGCACGTAGGCAAACCCATACCAGTGCAAGCCGACACGCTCGTTGAATCGGACAATGAAGGGGCTGAGTTGGTGGATGTAATAAGCGAACATCGGTGGCGGAGCTTCCGAACGTGGCAAGCCGCGACCGGAAAGCAAGCTGACGACAGCGGCGGAGGGGAATGACAAGCGGCCGTAGCGCCGGTCTCTAACCGTCCCTTCGTTCAGGCTGGAAGGCGCCGCGCCGTCGGTGCCGTGATATTCCTGCTGGGGCACCGAAAAATTCTTGGGCGCCGGCGGCGCGGTGCCCTCCAAGACGGACAGCGAACGCGGCGAAGGAACAGATAGGCGGTCAGAGACCGCCGCTACAGTGCAGCGCTCCTATCGCGCGTTCCCTTCGCGTCGCCGCTTCAACGCCGCGACCAGGATGCGCTCGGCCAGCGCCAGCGGCAGCTCCTTTTCGCTGCGAAACCGCAGGCAGCTCTTGCCACAATTCAGCTTGCCCAATTCTGTCCGAAAATCGTCGAACACGCCGCCGCAGCCGTAGAGCGCGAGATAATTTTTCTGCGCCGCGAACGCGAAGAGCATTTCGCCATCGAGTGAATAAACCGGCATGCCGTATTGCATGCTCTTTTCGACTGTGGACGGCGTGTGTTTCTCGATGAGCGCGCGCAACGCAGTCAGCGTGGCCCGCCGGTCCTCCGGCAATTCGGCCAGGTAGGCATCGACCGTGGCGGCTCCTGATTTCATGGCGGCGATCATGCGCCCGCACCGAGGCAAGGAGCAATCGAAATTTGAATTTGGCGAAGAGCGGTGCGTTGCACGTTGCGGGTAGCGCGCTTTCCCTTCTCTTCTGTCATCCTGAGCGGAGTGTGACGAAGTCGAAGGACCTCTTGCTGACAATCGGTTTGGATGCCGCTCGCGCCTTCGACGCGGCAACAGACTTTGTCAGGGAGAGATCCTTCGACTGCGCTCCTGCCTCGCTCCAGCATCCAGTATCCAGCATCTTTCAATATCTCCTTCGCACCGCTCGCCTCCACGGTTCCTCGAAAATTATCCAGTCACCGCGGCGACGATTTTTGTTTGGCGTCCGCGGGCATTTGCACTTTCATCGGAATTGCTCGTGCCCACCTCGGAAACCATAACCACCGCGGAGAACCCGGCCGTCGCCGCCGTTAATCCCGGCACCACGCTCGTGGCGCTGGCGGGCGGCGCGCGGCGCTGGTGGCGCGGGCTGTCGTGGCTCGAGGCGCTCACGCTCATCGTCGTCGCGACGCTCTTCGTCGTGCGCAACATTCCGTGGCGACTCGACAGTTTCGACCAGGCCAAGCAAGCCTACGTGTCGCTCGAAATGCTCGGCTCCGACGAGCCGTGGCACTGGTTGTTTCAACACACCCCGGGCCGCTTCCGGCTCGCCTCCAAGCCGCCGCTGCTCGGCTGGCTGTCGGCGCTGCTCTATTACCCGTGCCTGGGAAACTGGGACGTCGCCTGGCGCCTGCCGTCGTTCCTCGCCGCGCTGGCGCTTACCTTCGCCCTCTGGCGCGCGGGACGCGAGGACTGGCCGCGGCTCGGCGGCGCGCTCACCGCCGGCGCGTTTGGCTTGAATTACCTCGCGCCGCATCTCGCCACGCTGGTGCGCACCGACATGCTGCTCGCGCTCTGGATCGGCCTGCTCGGCCTGCTGATCTGGTGGAAGCTTCATCGCGGTTTCGTGCAACATACCGCCGAGCCGTGGACCACGCGCGAGCGTCTGCTCGTCGCCGCGCTCGTGCTCGCCGCGATGCTGACCAAGGGGCCGGTCGTCTATGTGTTTCTGCTGCCCGGCATCCTGATTCATTGCTGGATCAGCCGGCGCCGCGGCTGGCGCACGCACGCTGCGCCCTCGGCGTGGAGCGGCTGGGCGAGCTGGCTGCTCCCGCTGCTGCCGTTTCTCGCGTGGCTGGCCCTTGGCGCGATGCAAGTGCCGGGGTTTTACGAACAAGTGGTCGGTCGCGAATTTTTCGGCCGGTTCACCGTGGGCGAACGGGCGGTGCATAACAACCAGCCGGTCTGGTTTTATTTCCCGCACCTGTTCGTGCGCTGGGCGCCGTGGAGCCTGCTTTTCATCGGCGTGCGCTTCCTCGCCCCGCGCCGCTGGTGGCGCGCGGCGACCGGCGATCCGGCCACGCTCTGGCTGGTCTGCTGGGCCATGGGCGGGCTGGTATTGATGTCCCTGGTGCCGTCGAAGCGCGTGGACCGCATCTTCCCCGTCGTCGCGCCGTTCTGCCTGCTGCTCACCGCGCTGCTGGCGCGCATTCATCGCGAGCAACAATCGACCGACATCGTGGTGACGAACGACACCGTGCGGACGCCGGTGTCGTTCTGGGTGCGCGCCACGCTGGTCGTCGCGCTCGCGGCGATCAGCGCGGCCACGGTGGTCAGCGCAGTGCGCGAAAACAATTTGCGCGAAGGCGCGCTGGCGGCTTTTGGTGCGAAGACCCGGCGCTTGATAAAAAAGAACGGCTGGCGCTGCGAAGTCGTTTCCAATCTGCCGCAAGCCGACGAAGCCGCGCTCGTGTATCTGCGCCAGCAAAAATTTCTCACCACCAGCGAGGCCATCGCCGCGCGCGACGCCCGCCGGGTGGACGCGCTCGTGGTGCCCGAACTGTTGCTCCCCGGCATGCGCGAGCGGCTGGGCGCCTTCACCGTCGAAGCGAAGTCCTCCGTGGGCGACCCGAAACGCGGGCACGTCAGCTTGCGGCG
Source organism: uncultured Chthoniobacterales bacterium (assembly GCA_964246635.1). Lineage (GTDB taxonomy): Bacteria > Verrucomicrobiota > Verrucomicrobiia > Chthoniobacterales > SZAS-18 > JAFAXH01. The sequence goes on from CAXTRS010000206.1 coordinate 4,262, forward strand.
GTATTTGCTCATCCGCTGGGGTGACGCGCCGGAAGCAAGGTAGAGACGCGCCTTTGGGTAGGGTGGGCGTGCCGCCCGCCGCGCGGGGCGTCTCGCGCCGGGCATCGCACAAAGGAAGGGCGCGTTCCTCCATTCGGTTGTGCCCCGGGCGAGACGCCCGTGGCGGCCGGCGAGACGCCCGCCTTACCCAAAGGTGCGTCCGATCAGAAAACCCACCAGGAGGGGTGCGTCCCTACCTTGGTGAAAGCACTTCGCGCAGGAACGGCGCGATGCGGCTCTGCTTGTGTTTGGCGACCTGCTCCGGCGTGCCGGTGACGACGATCTCACCCCCGGCCTCACCTGCTTCCGGGCCAATATCGACGACATAATCCGCCTCGGCGATGACGCTGACGTGGTGCTCGATGACGACGACCGTGTTGCCCTCGTCCACGAGACGGTGCAGCACGCGCAGGAGTTGCTCGACGTCGGCCATGTGCAGGCCAACGGTCGGTTCTTCCAAAAGATAAAGCGTCGATTTCGGCATCTGCCGGCGACGCAACTTCGCGGTCTCCGTCGCGCCGACGCCGCGCGTGAGTTCCGTCACGAGCTTCATCCGTTGCGCCTCGCCGCCAGAAAGTGTTGGACTCGGCTGGCCGAGCCGCAGATAACCCAGGCCGGTCTCGGTGAGCAGGCGCAGTGGACGGTGCAACTTCGGGTTGCTCTTAAAGAAGTCCGCGGCCTGCTCGATGGTGAGTTGCAGCACGTCACCGATGGACTTGTCGTTATAGAGCACCTCGCGCGTTTGCGCATTGAAGCGCAGCCCGTGGCAATCTTCGCACGGCACGTAGCTCGTCGGCAGAAACGCCATCTCGTGCCGGATCACGCCCATGCCGCCGCAGGTCTCGCAGCGACCGCCTTCGGTGTTGAACGAAAACCGGCTCGCCGTGTAGCCGCGCATGCGCGCCAGCGGCACCTGCGCGAAGAGCGCACGGATTTCATCGAGCACGCCGACATACGTTGCCGGCGTCGAGCGCGAAGTCTTGCCGATGGGCGATTGATCGACTTCATAAACCGCATCGAGAAACTCCGCGCCGCGGAACTCCCGCCATGCCGGCGCGGGCGCATCCTTGCGTTTGCGCGGCTTCTTTTTCGCCAAGGCTTCCTGCGCCGCCGGCAGGAGTGCTGAGCGCATGAGGCTGCTCTTGCCCGACCCGGAGATGCCGGTGATGACCGACAGCCGGCCGACGGGAAAAGGCGCGTTGATCTCGCGCAAATTATTCGCTGACGCGCCGACGACTTCGATCCACTGGGCGGTCGACTCGAGCTTCCGCCGCTTGCCCAGCATCGGATGATTGAGCGGGTCTTTCAGGCAGCGGCCGGTGACGGATTGTGGGTTCGCTTGGATCTCTGGTAGCGTGCCCGCCGCGACGACTTCGCCACCGTGGATGCCCGGCCCTGGGCCGAGATCGACGATGAAATCCGCGCGCCGCATCGTCTCGTCGTCGTGCTCGACGATGACGAGCGAATTCCCTTTCGCCTTCAACGCCGCGAGCGTGTCGAGTAGCCGGTCGTTGTCGCGCGGGTGCAAGCCGATCGTGGGTTCATCGAGCACATAGAGCACGCCACGCAAGTTCGAGCCGAGCTGCGCCGCGAGCCGGATGCGCTGTGTCTCGCCACCGGAGAGCGTTTTCGCCGAGCGATCGAGCGTGAGATACCCCAACCCGACTTCCTCCATGAACGTCAGCCGCTGACGGATTTCGACGAGAACGTCCTTCGCGACGATTTCCTGCGCGCCAGCGAATTTCAAAGCGTCCATCTTTCCCAGTGCGTCGCGCACCGGCATCCGCGCGAGGCGGTCGATGGTGAACGGCGCGTTGTGACCGTTCTTTTTTGACGCGCCGTTTTTCGTTGGCGTGAATTGCGTCAGGCGCACGCTGCGCGCAGTCGCATTCAACCGTGCGCCGGCGCAACGTGGACACGGCTTTTCCTGGTCTTCCTCGATCCACTGGACGGCGCGTTCCTCCGCCAACTCGCGCTCGACCGCGCTGGCGTCATCGTCGTCCGCGAGCTGCGGGCGATAGGCGTCCTTGGTCCACACCACGCCGAAACCACGGCAGCCTTCGCACCAGCCGTGCGGCGAGTTGTAGGAAAACAGGCGCGGGTCAAGTTCCTCGAATGCCTGCCCGCACGAGGGGCAGCTCATCTCCGTGCTCAACACCGTGAGCCCGCCGCCGCGCGCGTGGTGCAGCCGCGCGGTGCCTTTGCCGATCTCAACCGCGCGCCGCACGATGTCGCGCACCGCGCTGTTCGCCGTTTTCGCCGACACCTCGCCGACGACGACATCGATGGTGTGCTCGCGAAATCGCTCCAGCTTCTGGAAGCCCTCAGCTCCCATGAACTCGCCGTCCACCCACATCGTGGTGAACCCTTTTTTCCGCACCCACGCGGCGACATCAGTGTGGAAGCCTTTGCGCGCTTTGATGAGCGGCGCCATCACCTGCACACGCCCCTTTTTCGCCGCGGCTTCGACCTGTTTCACGATCGCCGCCTGACTTTGCTTTTCGACCGGCACCTGACACTTCGGACAAAACTGCGTGCCGAGCTTGGCGAAGAGCAGGCGCAGGAAGTGATACACCTCCGTCACGGTTGCCACGGTCGATTTGCCGCCGCCGCGCGTGATGCGCTGCTCGATGGCGACGCTCGGCGGCAGACCCTCGATGAGATCGACGTCCGGCTTCTCGAGTTGCTCGACGAACTGCCGCGCATACGGCGACATCGAATCGAGAAAGCGCCGCTGGCCTTCGGCGAAAAGAATGTCGAATGCGAACGTCGATTTACCCGAGCCGCTGAGCCCGGTGACGATCACCATCTTTTCGCGCGGCAGATCGAGTGAGAGATTTTTTAAATTGTGCTCGCGCGCGCCGCGGACGCGAATCGTCGAGGCCGCTTTTTTTCCGTTGCCGTAAACCAGCGGACTCTCGGCGGCGCGCAATGCTGGCTCCGTGGTGCCGTTGCCGTTGCCCGCCGGAAACGCGACCACGTTCGTCGCGACTTCTAAAATAGGCCGCAAGTAGCGGCCGGTGTGCGACGCCACGACACGCGCGACTTCCTCCGGCGTGCCGGCGGCGACGAGTTGGCCGCCATCCGCGCCGGCCTCGGGGCCGAGATCGACAAGGTAGTCGGCGCACTTGATGACTTCGAGATTGTGCTCGATGACGAGCAGGCTCTCGCCTTCATCGACGAGGCGCTGGAAGACTTTCACCAGCAACGCCACATCGTCGAAGTGCAGCCCGGTTGTGGGTTCATCGAAGATGAGCAACGCGCGACTGGCGTTCTCGCGGTGCGCGCGCTCGACGAGGTGGCCGACGAGTTTCAGGCGCTGCGCTTCGCCGCCGCTGAGCGTATTCAGCGGCTGCCCCAGGCGCAGGTAGCCGAGGCCGACTTCTTCGAGCAGCTTCAAGGGCTCGATCAAACGTCCGAGCTTCCAGTCGTTGGTGAGTCCCGGGTCGGAATGAAAACGGAAAAACGCGATGGCGTCGGACACCGTCATCTCCAGCACCTCGAAAATGTTCTTCTCGCCGTAGCGCACCGCGAGCACGTGCGGCTGGAAGCGCCGGCCTTCGCACTCGGCGCAACGCACGAAGAGGTCGCTGAGAAACTGCATCTCGATCTTCTCGAAGCCGATGCCGCCGCAACGTTCGCAGCGGCCGTCGCCGGAGTTGAAGGAGAACGACGACGCCGTCAGTCCGGCCGCGCGCGCCTCGTCGCTGGCGGCGAACAGTTCGCGGATGCCGTCGTAAGCACCGAGATATACGACAGGGTTGGAGCGCGGCGTTTTCGCCAGCGGCGCCTGGTCCACCATCACGAGTTCGTCGAACTCGTCGCCGCCCGTGATCTCGTTCACCGAGCCGGCGATTTCGTCGGAGCTGCTGCCCTTGGCGCGGAGCAGATTTTCGTAAAGCACGTCGTGCACGAGCGTCGATTTGCCGCTGCCGCTGACGCCGGTGACGCAGCAGAAAACGCCGAGCGGAAAATCGACGTCGATATCGCGCAGGTTGTGCTCGCGCGCGCCGCGCACCCGTAGCCAGCCGCGCGGGGCGCGGCGTTCGTCGGGCGCGGGGAAGGGGATGGATTTGCGGCCGGTGAGATATGCGGCGGTGAGCGACTGCGACGCGGGAGTGGCCTCACGCAAAGGCGCAAAGCCGCAAAGGGAAGAAGCAGAAGAAGGTTCGGCACCAGAGAAGCCTTTTTTCTCCGTCTCTTCTTTGCGTCTTTGCGTCTTTGCGCGAGGCTCCTGAACGTTTCTATTGAGCGAAGGACCGACAAGTTCGGCCAGCGGCCCACTGAAGACCAGTTCGCCGCCTGCTTCGCCCCGGCCGGGGCCGATGTCGATGAGGTTGTCGGCGGCGCGCACGACGGCTTCTTCGTGCTCGACGACGAGCAAGGTGTTACCTTTGTCGCGCAACCCATGCAGGACCCCGATCAGACGGTGCACGTCGCGCGGGTGCAGGCCGACGCTCGGTTCGTCCA
>CAXTRS010000207.1:0-8755 GCA_964246635.1 uncultured Chthoniobacterales bacterium
GGTGTGCTCCCCAAGCCCCAAGCCCAAAATCCAAACTGAGCCACTACCCGAGAGATGAAGGGGAAAGAAAAGACGGCGGCGGGCGCGGCCGAGCCGATCGAGAAAACCAGTCTTGTTCATCGGCAGATATGCCGAACCACGACCACGATTGTGGGATCGCTAGCGCGCGTCCGCAAATCGCGCGATTAAAAAATGAGTGCGCTCATAAATAAGATGAGTATGCTCATCTTCATGGTCAAACTGCCCGCCTCAGCCGCAACGGCAACACGACAGCGCCGCGCGACGAAGCCTGCTCCGGAGGCGGCGGGCCGGCGCGCGCAGAATAAAGAGGCTACCAGGGAGCGGATCGTGACCGCGGCGCTCGGCCTTTTCGGGAGCAAAGGGTTCGAGGCGGCGACGATCAGGCAAATCGCCCGCCGCGCCCGTGTCGCCGAAGGGACCGTGTTCAATTATTTTGAAACGAAGGAGGACATCGCGCTGCTCTTCTTCGAACAGGAAGTCGATCACGCCATCGCGGCGGTGCGCAAAAATCCCCGGCTGCGCCGCGCGCCGCTGGAGGAAAAGCTGTTCGCGCTCATTCACGCGCAGATCGAGTTCCTCGCTCCCTACGAACGCTTCATCGGCGCGGCCTTTGTCCAGGCCCTCCGGCCCACCTCGAAGCTGGCATTCAGCCTGCGGGCCATCGACCTGCGCGGCCGGTATCTGGCTTTCGTGCAGGAGTTGATCGACGAGTCGCTTCCGCAGGGCGGCGGTCGCGTGCAGCGAAGCTGGCTCGCCCCGCACGCGTTCTGGATTTTCTTTATCGGGGCGCTGCTCTACTGGCTGCACGATTCCTCCCGAGGGAAACAGAAGACGCTGGCGTTCGTCGATCGCTCTTTGAAACTCGGGGCGCTGGTGCTCAAGAAAGGGGCTTTCTAGTGCGCTCACGCGACACTGCCGCGGGGCGGGCGTTGCGGATGGCGGCGCTGACCGCGGGCGTGAGCGGGAGTTACCTTGGCTACCTTGCGCAACGCCTTTTCCTTGGTGAGGAGGAGCGGAGCGCCAGGCTGCGAGCCGCGCACACGAAAGCGGGCCGCAGAATCGTCGAGGAACTCGGCTCGCTCCGAGGTCCGGTGATGAAACTCGGCCAGTTGCTCAGCGTGCAATCCGATCTGCTGCCGGAGGAGACGCTCGCCGAGCTGGCCAAACTCCAAATGCAGGCCCCCGGCATGCACCCTTCGCTGGTGCGCGCACAGTTCAAAGCGAGCATCGGCCGCGACCCCGAAGACGTCTTCAAGTGCTTCGAGCCCGCACCGTTTGCCGCCGCGTCGCTCGGCCAGGTTCACCGGGCGGTCACTCGGGACGGCGAGACGGTGGCAGTCAAGATCCAATATCCCGGCATCCATGAGGCCATTAAGAACGACTTCCGATGGTTTCGCGCCGTCTCGCTCCCGGCGAAAATTTCCAACCATTTTCCGAAGGGGTGTCTCGACGAGGTGCAGGAACAGATTCTCGCGGAAACCGATTATCGGCGCGAGGCCGCAAACGTCGCCCTGTTCCGAAAACGCCTGCAGCGGCTGCCGTTCGTCGAGGTGCCGCGGATTCATCCCAAGTATTCCACGGACAAGGTGCTGACGATGTCGTCCCTGGCCGGCGAGCACCTCGAAAATTTTCTGTCGCGCAAACGGTCGCGACAACTTCGCGATACCATCGGGTCGCGTCTCTTCGATCTATACTACTTTCAACTCCTCGGGATGGAGGCGTTCCATGCGGACCCTCACTGGGGCAACTACCTCTTTCGCGCGGACGGCAGCATCGGACTGGTGGATTTTGGCTGCGTGAAGTTTGTGCCCAAGGCATTCGCCGCCAACCTGCGCAAAATCTTCCTTTATCCCGGCCGGCGTCAGTCGGCGGAATTCCGGGCCATTCTGGATCAGCGATACGCGCTTTCCGGGCAGTCCCTACCTGAAGGGGCGAGGTGTGCGCTCGTCCGGTTTGCCGAGAATTTTTATGGCCGGGTCTATCCTCCCGAGCCAGAGGCGGAGCACCGCCCTTTTGACTTTTCCGAAAGCACTTATCTCCGGGATTACCTGCGTGAGTCCATGAATACCTTGCGGGCGAGAGGCGCGCTGCCGGAATACATTTTTCTCGCGCGGGCGGAAGCCGGACTCTACCAGACGCTCCACCGCCTGGGTGCGCGGGTGCGGACGAGTCAGATTGTCCGAAAATACATTAACGAGCCGCCGTCGTAGCAGGTGCGGGCCAACTCCCGTGCCCCATGCTCGCTGGACGGATCGGTTGGGGAAGGTTTTAAGCCGTGTGCGCGCGAGTCGCCCAAATTTTTTGATGCGACACTCGTCCGTTCAGAGTCCTTGCCGCGCTTCGGGTTTCAGCCGCAGGTGGAGTTCGTATTCGTAGGCCCACTCTTTGTCGTTCTGCGGAGCGCGGGAACGGATGATGGACTGCTGGTTTTTCAGGTCGAGATCGAACAGCGGCGACTTGGCGAGTTCGTTGACGAAATCTTCGACGACCTGAGCTTGTCGTGGGTTGGTGAGATAAAGACCTTTCACGCGCAGCGTGTCGATGGCCGGACGCGCGGTGGCGGCGGGCGCTTGACCGGGACGTGGCGGAGGCGTCGGCGTCGCGGCCGCTGTGGCGGGCGGCACGAGCGGCTTGGTCGGGTCGGAGAAATCGACCGGCTTGCCGCCGCTCATCGGTTCGAGCAGCGTGATCCAGACGTATTTTTGCGGCAGCCGCGCGTTGAGTTCGCTGAGCACGCGCGGCCAGAATTGACGCTCTTCGATGGCGCCGGTCAGCGGCGCGGCGCGAGTGGCCAGCGCGGCAATTTCGTTTTTAATCGCGTTGTTGCGCCGCTCGAAACCTTGCAGCGCGCGCACCTTCGCGTAGAGCGTGCCCGGCACCGGGTTCGTCGCGTCGCCGAGCACCTTTGCTTTCACGTTCGTCGCCTTGTGCAGATAAAGCCACCAGCCGGCCAGCGCGAGCAGCAGACAGAGCGCGGCACCGGCGAGGAACGGCCGGCGGCCGGCGAGCTTTTGCGCGCGAATGACGCTGGCCGGCCGCAGGTTCAATTCCATCGGGCAATGCGCGAGGCCGCGCAACGCGAGACCGACGAGTTCGCCGAGCTGGTGCGCCTGGCGGGTGACGATTTCGACGTTCACCGCGGGGCCGACGGTGACGTTGCGCAGCGGGTTAAAAAACTCGATCGACGCGGACGAAAATTTTTCCGCAAAAAACTCGCGCGCATACGGCAGGTTCGCGCTGCCGCCGCAAAGAAAAATGCGCGCCGGCTGGCTGCCACCCTGTTGCGCGCGGTAAAAGTTGATCGAGCGCGAAATGTCCGCGTGCAGCCGGGTGAGCGTGTTGCGGATCAGTTTCGCCGCCTTGGCTACTTCGGGGTCTTTGTCCTCTGCGTAAGCGCCGCCGAGGCCGACGTAGCCGCGCTCTTTTTTGCGCGCCTCCGCGACGGCGAACGGTTCGCCGAATTCCTTCGCCAGGTTTTGCGTGATCGCGTTGCCGCCGATGGTGATCGAGCGCGAAAACACTTTGCGGGGTTCAATTAAATTGAGGTTCGTCGGGCGCGCGCCGATATCGACGAGCAGCGAGCACCCGCCGAGGTCGCTGTAGGAATAACGAAACGCGTTGTAGAGCGCCATCGGCGCGGCATCGACGATGGTCGTGCGGAAACCGGCGCTCTCAGCGGTGGCGTTGAGGTCGTCGAGGAGATCGGCTTTGATGGCGACAAGCACGACGTCGAGCTGCGGACTGGTCCCGTTCGGCCCTGCGTGGTTGTCGCCGACGAGTTGGTAATCCCAGACGACTTCGTCGATGGGAAAGGGGACGTTTTGCTGCGCCTCGAAGCCGATGATTTGTTCGACTTTTTCCTCCGCGATGGTCGGCAGGCGCACGAAGCGGGCGAAGAGATTTTGTCCGCTGACGGCGTAGAAAATCGACGACCCATTTTTGAGTTTCAGCGCCTCTTTCAACTCGCCGACGGCGAGCCGGGTCTGCGGCAGCCGCGCGCTTTCCGCGGCCGGGTCGGCGAGGATTTCGGTGAGCTGATAATTCGTGAGCACCAACCCGCCGTTGCCATCCTTGCCGGTGCTGTTCGCGGTGCGCTGGAATTCCGCCAAGCCGATGGTCTGCGTGCCCAGGTTCAGGCAGAGGATGCGGGCGGGGGAAGGCATCGGGGAGGAAAAATTCCAAAATCCAAAAACCAAATTCCAAGGAATCAATCCGAAAAGTTAGAAGGAATAAAAAGGAGAAAAAAGAGCGCGCCGCGCCGTGCGTCGGCTGCGAGCGAAAAACGCCGTTCGTCCGTTTTTAAGTTTTCAAATTTTTTCCTCGGATTCCTTGGAATTTGGATTTTGGAATTTGGAGTTTCCCGCGTCAGCGGGCCGCTTTGATCGCCTCGTAGCGGTCCCAATACAGCGGCGCGAAGGGCGTCTGGCTTTTGTTCAACAACAAGCCGGGGATTTGTTGAAACGTCGAAGTCGAAAGCGGCTGGCCGGGCTTGAACATGCGCACGGCCAGCGGCGCGCCAACGCCGGGCTTGAGCATCTGGATTTCGATGTTTGTGATGTCGGCGGAATTGAACGCGCGGTTGCCGAGCAGCAGCGCGAGGCTGCGTGGCGCGACATACATCACGGAAAAAAGCTCCTGGCCGCCGACCACATCGACGTGGGTGACTTCGCCGGTGAGCAGCTTGTTGTTCGCGAGCAGGACAAAATAGCGGAACGTCAGCTCGGACGTGTTGGTCATCTGCGCGGCGGCACCGGGCGCGGACGGCGACGTCGCGGGCGCGGAAAACTGGACTTCGATTTCCAGCGCTTGGTGACGCCGGTGGTCAGCGTGAAGTCCGGCGTGATCTGCTACGACGGCGCGATGGCGGTGATCGCGTAGTTCGGCCCGGCGGCGCGCACGGGGCCTTGCGCGCGACCGAGCGGGGCGGTCAGCAGCAGGGCGAGGAGAAAAACCGAGCGGAAGACAAACGACGACGGCATGGCGGCGGGAGGTTGCTTTTAGCGTCCGCAGAAAACCGTTTCAACCTCCGACGCCGATCTGGCCGCGAAAATAATCGATGGTCAGCTTGATGCCTTCGTCGAAATCGACCTTCGGCTCCCAGCCGAGCACCGCGCGCGCGCGGGTGATGTCGGGCTGCCTTACTTTGGGGTCATCGACGGGCAGCGGCTTGTGGACGATGGGCGAGGTGCTGCCGATGATTTTTTGCACCGCCTGCGCGAATTGCAGGATCGTCATCTCGCGCGGATTGCCGATGTTCACCGGCTCGTGAAAATCGCTTTGGCTCAGGCGGAAAATGCCGTCGATGAGATCGCTGACATAGCAGAACGAGCGCGTCTGCGAGCCGTCGCCGAAGACAGTGAGCGGCTCGTTGCGCAACGCCTGCGAGACGATCGCCGGCACGACGCGGCCGTCGCGCAGGCGCATGCGCGGGCCGTAGGTGTTGAAGATGCGGACGATCTTCGTGTCCACGCCGTGGTAGCGGTGATACGCCATTGTCATGGCTTCGGCGAAACGCTTGGCTTCGTCGTAAACGCCGCGCGGACCGATGGGGTTGACGTTGCCCCAATAGTCTTCCTTTTGCGGATGCACGAGCGGGTCGCCATAGCACTCGCTGGTCGAGGCGAGGACGAACTTCGCGCCTTTGTCTTTCGCGAGGCCGAGCGCGTTGTGAGTTCCGAGCGCGCCGACTTTCAGCGTCGGGATCGGCAGCTCGAGATAATCAATCGGGCTGGCCGGCGAGGCGAAGTGGAACACGTAATCGACGTCGCCTGGAACAAAGATGTATCGGGTGACATCGGCCTTGATGTAATGAAAGCGCTCGTGGCCGGCGAGGTGCTCGATGTTCTTCGTGCTGCCGGTGATGAGGTTGTCGATCGCGACGACGTCGTGGCCTTCTTTCAAGAGCCGGTCCGAGAGATGGCTGCCGAGAAACCCCGCGCCGCCGGTGACGACCGTGCGCGGCGGCCGCGAAGAAGATGCGGGTTGCGAGTTGCGGGTGGCGTCGGGCATGGCGCGAAGAGGATTGGGCGAGTCCGCGCTCTCTAGCGTGCGGCGTCAAGTTTCGCCAGAAAAATTCTCCCTTCCACGCGGCAGCGTTTTGGAGTGCGCCAGTCCTCTGGCGCTTTGAATTTTCGCTCGCACCCCCCCCCCCTTTGGAACCCGGGTTCAGTAGTGGCGCACTCCAAAACGCAAGCGCTCACGGCTGGCTGCTGGTGACGATCACCCGGAAGAACTGCGTCGCAGTCTGTTCGGGGTCGGCAACGTTGAACGGAGGATACGGCACCGTAACCGCTTGCAGCGTGCCGTCGTCGGCGAGCACGGTGGGCGTGTCGGTGCTGTCGGTCCAGGCCACGAGGTCGGTGCTGAATTGCACCGTGTAGGTCAGGCCGGCAGCGAGGTAGTCTTTGCGGCGGCCGAACAGAGCGAAAAAGCTCTGCGTCTGATCGGGGTTCGTCACCACGAACGTCGTCGGACTGCCGGGCGTGATCGTCGGGCCGGCCACCGAAGTCGTCGGCTTGCCGGAAAGCGTGCCCGTCCCGTCGTTCACCAAAATCGGGCCGAGCTTGCCCGACTTCGGATTGGTGCCGAAGGCGAACTCCAGAAGGTTGGCGACGCCGTCATTATCCGGGTCGGCGCTGTTGGCGGCGTCGCCGGTGTTGTCGAACGTGTTGAAATAACTCTGCCGCCAGATTTGCAGGAGCGACAGGCCGCGGCCGGTCAGCGCGATGTCGAACGAGCTTTCGTCCGCGTCGTTGCTGGCGATGTGCAGCGCGGCGTCACGCACGCTGGCGGCGCCGGGGGTGAAGGTGACGCGGAACGTCGTCGTCGCACCGGGCGCGAGTGTTGTGCTCATGTCGGTGGTGTTCACGGCGAGGTCGGCTGGGTTCACGCCGTCGATCGTGATCGCGCCGAGCGTCAGCGCGGCGGTGCCGGCACTGGTAATCGTGAACGTCTTCGACGAACTGCTGCTGCCGAGCGTCACGTTGCCGAAATTCACGCTGCTCGCTCCATCCGTCAGCGCGAGGCCAGTCGGTCCTTCGACCACAATCTCCGGTGCGGCAGGCCCGGCCGGCGGGGCGAAGGTGAAGACGTAGGCCGCGCCGCCAGAACTCGCGTTCGTCGAGTCATACGGCGCGCCGACGAGCAGCGTGTCGCCGGCAATGGCGACGGCGAACCCGAAATAGGCGTAGGAAATCGTGTGGTCCGCTTTGAGATAAGACTGCACCGTCCAGGCGGGTGCACCGCCGGCGGCACGCAGGAACAGATACGCCGCGCCGGCACCGCTGGCAGCGTCGTTGAACCTGTCGCCATTGATGCCCGTGGCGCTGCTCGCTTCCTGGGTGGCGCCCACGAGGATTGCATCGCCAGCGACCGCCACGGCACTCCCGAAAGAGTCACCCGCACCGGTGTTGTTCGCTTTCAAATACGCGCTTTGCGTCCAAAGCCCGGTGGCGCTGTCGCGCCCGAAAACGTAAGCCGCGCCGGCGGAGCTGGCGGCATTGTCGCTGCCATCACCGTCCACCTCGGAGGCGCTGCTGCTCTCGCCGGGCGCGCCGACGACCGCCATGTTCGCGTCGATGGCGCACGCGGTGCCGAAGTAGTCGCCCGCGCCAGTGTTGCTGGCTTTCAAATACGCCTGCTGTGTCCAGGTCGTGCCGCCGGTGCTGCGCACGAAAACATAGGCGGCGCCGGAATTCGCGGCGCTGTTGTTGGTGCCGTCGCCGTTGACGCCGGTCGCGCTGCTCGCTTCGAAGGGCGCGCCGACGACGATCGTGTCGCCCGCAATGGCGACCGCGCGGCCGAAGCGGTCGTTCGCGCCGGTGTTGCTGGCTTTGAGATAAGCCTGCTGCGTCCATTGGCCGGCGCCGTTGCGCACCAGAACGTAAACCGCGCCGGAAAACGACGCGCTCGTGTCGAGCTCGTTGCCATTGATGCCGGTGGCGCCGCTGCGGTCGCCGGGCGCACCGATGACGGCCGTGTTGCCGGAAACCGCCACCGCGTAGCCGTAGTTCAAGCTGCTGCGCGGCGTGCCCGGCTGCAGGAACGCTTGCTCGGCGACCGCGGCCAGCGCGCCGCCGGCGGTGAACGTGCGGTCCGCGCCGAACGCCGTGCCTTCGCTGTTCGTGGCCACGACGCGGTAGTGATAAACCGCGCCCGGCATCAGGCCCGAGAGCGCCGCCTGCACCGCGGTCGTGGAGAGCCCGGTGGCCGACGCCGAGCTGGGCGCGGTCGTGCTGCCATAACCCGTGTCTGGGCCATACTCGAACGAAATCGTGGTGGCGGCGCCGCCCGCGTTCACGCTGCCGCGCACCGTGGCGGAGGGGCCAAACACCGACGCGTTGCCGGTGGTCACGGCCGGCCGGCCGGGCGTGAAGGCGACGATCACTTCGCCGCTCCGCCGGCTGGCCTTGCCGTCGAAGCCGGGGTTCAGGCCGAGCGCCGCGCCGGAGGCGACAAACGAATCGCCGCCTTCCGCGTGCCCGCCGCGTCGGCGCTGCTCGCCGCGGCTGAGCGGCTGGGGATCGCGCGCGGACCGGAGCTTGCGACACCCTTGTTCGAGGACGCCCGCTCGATGCTGGTCGCGCGCTGGCGACACGGCAATGGCTGGCCCTTGGTGCTGGACGATCCAATCGCCTGCCGATTCAATCACTTCGTAATTCATCAACGCCCCGCGGTACTGCAACCCTTGCGATAGGCTGCGTTGGGTGGATGCACCAAGTACGGGAGGTGCGCC
>CAXTRS010000208.1:0-883 GCA_964246635.1 uncultured Chthoniobacterales bacterium
AGGATACCGGGCAGGAGCGCGGCGGAGGCGAGCGCAAACATGACCCAAACCTGGTAGTAAAATTTGAAGACCGTGTTCATCCGGCCGACGTCGCCAGCGAGCACGACGAATTCGACGAGACCGGAGAGAAAAGTCCCGAGCGCGACCAGCAGAAACGGAAACGCGCGCAGCGGCTCGCGGCGGTATTCCCACGCGAGGATTCCCGAAACCAACGCGCCGAGCGCGAGCACGGCGGGAAGCGACGAACGCACCAGCGCCATCAACCCAAGGGAGTAGAGCGCGCAGAACAACGCCAGCGTCGCCGCCACGGCCGCGGCTGGCTGCGCGAGCAGGCGGGCGCGGAACGCGCGACGCAATGCACGACTGCCGCCCGGCAGAAATTCGTGCAGCAGACGCACCCAGCTTTGGAGCGCGCGGACCGGCCCGCTGGCCCGACGATCGCGGAGACCGACCCAAAACGCACTGGCCAGCACGAACAGGAAAAAGCCGTGCACAGTGAAATAAGCCGACAGCGACGTGCGATCGCCGCGCCACAGCTCGAACGCGCCGTAGCCGGAAACCGCACGCTGGAAAAACGGCCGAAACGCCAGCCGCCCGAGCACGAGCACAGGCACGAAAAGCGCGAGCGCCTTGAGCGCAGAAAAGACAAACGCCTTCGCAGAGGTTCGGTCGCCGCGCATCCAGAAACCGACAAAAAGAACCAGTCCCGTGAGCGCTCCATACGTAGGCCAGTCCCAGGTGTTCGTCGGCCAGAACAGGCCGAGCAGAAAGCTCATGGCTAGGAGAAGAGGAATGTGGAATGTGAAATGCGGAATGCGGAATGGCAGACGGCCAGAACCCGGGAAAGTGACCGGTTCGAGGTCTTGATTCCGCAATCCGCAAT
>CAXTRS010000208.1:938-8718 GCA_964246635.1 uncultured Chthoniobacterales bacterium
CAGCAGAACTCCCGTGAGGGCAAGCGTGAAGGGCAGCGCGATGACGTGCGGGTGCAGATCGGCGTAGAGAAAACTCCAGAACGGAAATTCCGTCACCGGCGGCACCGCTTCGGGCGTGGAAACGGGGATCGCGCGCGCGGCGCACCAATAAAGATCGGAAGGATAGACGGTCAGCGGCGCGCTGCCGTCGCGGACGTGCCCGACGCCGTGCGCGGCGCGGATGAGGTCGGACACGACTGGGACGGTGAGTGTGTGGTCCGCTTTGCCGAGCTGAATGAATCGTTCGACGAGAAATTTTCCCTGAAACAGGTTGCCGAAAAGCATCACAAACGCTGCGCCGGCGAACGCAGGCCAGAGAGAGTTGGGGGGGGGGGGGGGGGGGGGGGGGGGGGGGGGGGGGGGGGGGGGGGCGGCGGCGGGGGGGGGGGGGGCGCCCGCGCCCCCCGGTCGCCCCCCCGATCCCCCCCACCCCCCCCCCCCCCCCACCCCCCCCCCCCGCAACTCCTTCTCCGTCATCGCGCGCACGACGGAAAACGCTGCCGCGGCGGCCAGGCCGAAAAAGGTGGCGAGGCAAAGATTGAACCCAACCGCGGGCAGGACGCCGAGGGCTTTGATGAGCGCGCCGGTCAGGACAAAGCCAAAGTAGTAGTAGTTGATGAAGCCGCCGGAATACCACGGATTGAACGGCGGAAAGTAATCGGACTTCATGACGCCGTGGAGATAGGTCATTTCCATCGGCTTCTCGCCGCCCCAAGCCGGGTGCCAGATGTCGGGATTGAACGCGCGAATCGCCAGGCAAAGCGCGAACGCCGCCCAGAAAACGAGCTCACCGGCAAGCAGCCGACGGCCTTCTGCACGCAGAAACGCGCGAAACTCCGCGCGGCGTTGGAGCGCGATGACTCCGGCGCCCAGCCCGAGCAGCGCGAGCGCCATCCACCAGTTCCAAGCGCTGAAGCGCAGCCATTCGTAGCTCGCGAGAAACCAAAGCGCCCACGAAGGCAGCGCGAGCGCAAAGAGCCGGCACAGGCCGGCGCCGCGATCCGGCAACGCGCGGAAGACGACGAACGCATACGGAAAGCCCGTCGCCCACAAGGCGAGGAGCAGCGCGCTCCAACACAACAGTGGGTGATAGTTGACGAAGCTGTCGCGCGGGAAAAGCGTGTGCCAGGTGCCAGTCGCTTCCTGCTGCTGCCAGCGGGCGTCCGTGAGGAGGAGGTCGCGCTCGGTTTTCGGCGGTTTCGGCGACGCGACCGTCGCGGCTGGCGCCGCGGGATTGCCGGCGGTCGGCGGCCGGTTGGAAAACACGGCGCGGGAAAGGTCGATGCCGGCAAACAGCGCCTGCGTGCCGGCGGTCGAATAGCGCGGCGACTTTTTGAAGATCATCACCCGCGGATGATCGTAAACGCTGAACGCTTCCTCGGCGGAATCGGTCGGGATTTTCAGACCCAGCAAATTCATGCGGCCACGAAAATCGGCCACGAGATCGAAGCCGAGCCGGCCGTCGAAAAGCGCCCGGTAATACTCGCCCGCGAGCGGGTAACGCCACGGCACGCGCGGGATGGAGCCGTAGAGCTTGTCGCTGGCGAGCACGAGATACTCCGCTTCGTCGAGCCGCGCGCCGACGAGCGCCCGCTTGGCCTCGTCTTCCGGTTCATACCAGGGCAGCTCGACCATGCGGTAGGCGGTCTGTCCGGGCGTGTCGCGCAGCGTCAGCGGCAGAAAATCGTCCCAATGCTCGACGCCCAGCGCGGTGCCGGCGGGGATGTGCTCGTAGATCCAGCGGCTGGCCTGCACGCGGGTGAACGGCTGCGAGTAAATGTGCAGATACGCGACGGCCCAGAGAAGGGTAAACACCGGGACGACGCCCGTGGTCAGCCAGCGGAGACGGTGGCGGAGAATGCTGGGCGGCGGAGCAGGAGAAGTTGAAAGCGGAGAGCGCGTCGCAGCGTCCGGCGCGAGGGGCTGCCAGCAGCCGGCTTCGCGCAGCGCCCAGGCGGCCAGGACGGTCAGCGGCGCGTAGAGCGGCAGGAAATAGCGCATCGTCATCTGCCACTGGATGCCGAAGGCGAGAAACGTCGCACCGAGCCAGAGCAGGGGCAGCGCGTGCGGCCATTCGCTCCGGCGCAGAAACCGCCAGCCGGCCCACGCCGCCGCGAGCGTGCCGGCCAGGCCGAGCGCGGGGCCGAGGCCCCAAAGCGCGAGGTTGATCCAGGGATAAAGGAAGTGCGTGCGGCCGACCCATTGCAGGGTGAAAGGCACGTCGATGATGCCCCGGCTGATGCCGGTGACGTATTGCATGTTTTCCAGCCAGCGCGGCTCGAGGCGTGCCCAGCCGAGAAAGGCGTCGGGCTCGACGACGCGATACGTGAGCGCGCACGCCGCGACGAGGAGAACGCCCTGCGCCAGGACGCTGGCCAGCGCCCGGAAGAAGGTCGTCGTTTTGTCGCGATGGAGCCAGGCGGCGAAGAGGAGCGCCACACCGGCGGGCGCCAGGAAAGCGAGCAGGGAAATCTTGCACGCCGCCGCGCATCCGAGCATCGCGCCAGCAGCGGCGCTCCATGCGAAACGCGACCGTGTGCGACCGCGCGGCGTCATCGTCCGCGCCAGGGCGAGGAGCGCCAGCGTGGTGAAGAGGTTGCCGAAGGGATCGACGACAAAAAAGTGTGCGTGCTGAATCGGCAGCACTGCTGCGGCGTAGAGTCCCGCGGCGAGCAGCGCGAGCCGGCGATCGCGGTAGAGCGTTCCCGCGAGCGCGAAGACGGCGAGCACGACACCGAGATCCGCGGCCGCACTCAGGACTCGCCCAAGGATGGCCTGGTCCTCGGGATGGCGCACGTTGAACGCTTCGACCGCCGCGGTGAGCAGCGTCGTCGGCAACGTGCCGTAAGCGAAATACGAAGTGCCGCGGTTGCGCGGGTTCAGCGGCGAAGCCGTCGCGTCGAAATATTCGCCGACGCTTTGTGGCCAGCGCAGATTGTGCGCGGACATGAGCACGTGCCGTTCGTCGGGATGGCTTAGCGTGCCTTCGTCCCAGTGAATGCCGTAAAAGCGAAAGCCGGCCGCCAGCGCCAACACGGCCCAGAGCAGCCAGGGCGCATGAAACCACGGCCGGCGGCGCGGCGGCGAGGATGGCGACGATAGCGTTGGCGGCCGGGAAACGGCGGCGGCACAACCGGGGGGATCAGCGGCAATCATCGGTGAGAGAGGACTTCTTCCCTTCTGTAGCAAAAAGCGGCCCATCGTTCTGCCAACGTTGAAAATGCGGCATGGATCGGTCGCGCAATAGTGGCAGAGGCGGCAAGCCGAGCCGCCTCAGGTGTTTCTGTTATCTGTCTTTTTCTTTGCTGACCGCGGGCGAAAGCCAAAGTCAGAGGCGGCTCGGCTTGCCGCCTCTGCAAACGGTCGGCAAACCGACTTTCTCGCGCGAAAACGCACGAAGGAAGCGGTTGTGATTCCCGTGCGACTCCGTTAGTCTGCTCGCCGGCATCATGATGAGCTATCGCTCTTACGACGACTCCGAGCCGCTGTTTTTCGCCCGCGGCTACCCGGTTTATGTGACCGTGCTGCTCGTCGTCCTGCACGTCGTCGCGCTCGTCGCCACCAGCCTGCTGCTTGCCTTTGGTTTCGCCCCGCTGGTCGAACGTCTCACCTTCAGCAGCGCCGCGGCGATTTATCGTTGGGAACTCTGGCGCTACGTGACCTATGCGTTCTGTCACGCGCCCAGTCTCTGGTTCCTGGTGGACATGTATCTGCTCTACATTTTTGGGCGCGACGTGGAGCGGTTCTTCGGCCGGAGCGGGTTTCTGAAATTTTACGCCGCGCTGCTGCTCGTCCCGCCGCTCGTGCTCACCGCGGGCGAACTGCTGGGCGTTCACACTTACTACGAAGCTGGGTCGGACACGTTGCACTTCGCGCTCTTCGTCGCGTTCGTTTGCATCCATCCCAACATCCAGTTCTGGCTCGTGCAAATTCCGGCGAAATGGTGGGCGATCGGCTTTGCCGCGATGCTCACGCTCTTCGATGTTGCCTCGCACAACTGGCAGCACCTGACGATGCTCTGGGCCGGCATCGCCGTCGCGTTCATCGGCACCCGGCTCGCGGGCGTCGGCGGCGGGTTTTCGTTTTTGCAGGGGCTGCAAAATCCGTTTCCGAAAAAGGCGGCGCTCCCGCGTCCCAGCCAGATCAAGCCGCGCGTCAAGCCGCGCCGGGTCGTCGAGGCCGTGGCGGCGAACAACAAGGAGGCCGGCGGCCGGTCGAGCGGCAGCGGCGGGGCGGGGGACGTGCACGAGTCCATCGACCCGCTGTTGGACAAGATCTCCAAACACGGCATCGGCAGCCTGAGCGCGAGCGAACGTGCGACGCTCGAACGCGCGCGGGCGTCGCTGCTGCGCAAGGATCGCGGGAGTTAGGCGATCCGCTGGTTTCCGATGCGTGGCTTTCGCTTTCGGGATCGCACGCAGGCCGGAGAATTTCTCGCGGCGCAGTTGACGCCGCGTTTCACCCATCGCGCGGACGTGCTCGTGCTTGCCCTGCCGCGGGGCGGGGTGCCGGTGGGCGCCGCGATTGCGCGAGCGTTGCGTGCGCCGCTCGACGTGATTGTCGTGCGCAAGCTCGGCGCGCCCGGCCAGCCGGAATGGGCCATTGGCGCGATTGCCAGCGGCGGCGTCCGCGTGCTGAACGCGCAGGCGGTGCGAGCCTTGCGGCTTGAGGCCGCGGAGATCGACGCCATCGCGGCGCGCGAAACCGTCGAGCTCGAACGGCGCGAACGCACGTATCGCGACGGTCGCGCGGCGGCCGAGGTGCGCGGCAAAACGCTGGTCCTCGTCGATGATGGCCTGGCCACCGGCACGACTATGCGCGCGGCGGTGAGGGCGTTGCGCGAGCGAGAGCCCGCCGAAGTCGTCGTCGCAGTGCCGGTCGGCGCGGCGGAAACCTGTCGCGAATTGCGCGACCTCGCGGACGCCGTGTTTTGCGCGCAGACACCGATGCCGTTCTTCTCGGTCGGCGAGTGGTATGAGGATTTTTCGCAAACCACGGACGACGAAGTCCGCACGCTGTTGCGGCGCGCCGCGGCGTCGCACCTCCCGCCCGAGCGCGACTCACGCGAAGGGTGAATCCCGTTCCGTCGTTCCTTCCGAGGGTTGGTTGCCGGTGCCGCGAATCGCTTCTTCCAGCTTGGCTTCCGTGATTTGGGTCGGGTCGTAGGTGACCTGCACTTTTTTGCCTTCGATAACTCCGACCGCCTTCACCCCCGGCAAACCTCCCAACGCCGCCAGCACTTTGGCTTCCGCCTGGGCGGATTCCAAGTGCTCGACGCTGATGGTTGCGTCCATCAACTCCTCCCCGGGAGCGGCGCCCGGCTGATCGGTTTCTTCTGCCATGGGTTTGGGAAAATGATGATGACAGGCGCGACGGAAAACTCACGCGAATATTTGGCAGCGGAGCCGCTTTGTTTTCCGGGCGCACAACAACCGATTCGATGGCATACAATCGCGGTGTCCTGTTTGGCGAGGAAGTGGTAATGAACCACGCGGATTCTGCTCCTGCGATGCTCAGCGTCATCATCCCCTGTTGGAACGATCTCAACGCGTTGGCGGCACAGTTGGACACACTGGGAGCCGCGAGCCGCGAGCTCGACTGCGAAGGGTTGGCGCTCGAAGTGATAGTCGCGGACGCCTCGCGCACGCCGGGCTGCCGCGAGCTTGCCGCCGGGCGCGGGGCGCTCGCCGTGAGCTGCGACGAGCCGAACCGCGGCCGGCAATTGAACGCCGGCGCGCGCGTGGCCAGCGGCGATGCGCTCTTGTTTCAGCACGTGGACACCGCGCTCACCGTCGCGCACCTGCGCGCTCTCGTCGCGGCGCTCGAGGCCGACCCAACCCTGGCTGGCGGCGCGTTCCACCGGCGCTTCGACGCGCGCCACCCGCGCTTGCGCTGGCTTGAGCCGGTGGCCCGGCTTTGGGCGAGCCTCGGGCCGGGACTTTTTTACGGCGACCAATCGATTTTCGTGCGCCGCTCCGCGTTCGATGCGCTCGGCGGATTCGCGGATTTTCCGCTGATGGAGGACCTCGATTTCGCACGGCGTTTGAAAGCGTTTGCCCGGCGCGAAAGCCTGCGCGTGGCGCTGCTCGATCCGCCCATCGCAACCTCGGCACGGCGGCACCAACAGCGCGGCGCCTGGCGCGCGAGCATCGAAAACGGGCTGTTCATCGCGCTCTATCATCTCGGGGTTCCGCCGCGCACTTTGCACCGCTGGTATTACCGTCCCGCGCCCGGCTGCACCGCGGCCGCGTCCGACCCGATTTTGACCGATGCAAAACCGACCTCTTGAGATTTCCGATACTCCGCCGATCTCGCGTTTGCGCGCGATCGTCGCCCGCCTGCGCTCGCCGGCCGGCGGCTGCCCTTGGGACCTGGAGCAAACGCACCGCACGCTGCGCGCGGCGTTGATCGAAGAAGCCTACGAAACGCTCGCGGCCATCGAGGCCGGCGACGACGAAAATTTGCGTGAGGAACTCGGCGACTTATTGCTGCACGTCGTCATGCACGCGCAGATCGCGGCGGAGCGCGGGGCGTTCGATTTCGACGCGGTCGCCGCCGGCGCCGCGGACAAAATGGTGCGCCGCCATCCGCACGTTTTCGGCAGTGAATCGGCCGCGAACAGCGACGCGGTGATCGTGCGCTGGGAAGAAATCAAACGCCGTGAAAAAGCCGCCGTGACGCCGACCTCGCAACTCGACGGTGTGCCCGCCAGCCTGCCGGCGCTCCAGCGCGCACAGAAAATCCAGGCGAAAGCCGCGAAGGTCGGCTTCGATTGGCGCGAAGCGCGTGACGTGCTGGCCAAGATGCGCGAAGAAGTCGGGGAGGTCGAAGCCGCTCTGTCTTCAGTCTCCACCGCAACGACCGATAGCGACGGCGGCGACGGCGGCCCGGTGGCCGAGGAACTGGGCGACCTGCTCTTCAGTGTCGTCAATCTCGCGCGCTGGCAGCGGCTCGAAAGCGAACTGCTCCTGCGTCGCGCGACCGACAAATTTTCCGCCCGCTTCCGGCATGTCGAAGCCGCGTTGCGCGCCCGCGGCCAGGCTTGGGAAAACGCCTCGTTTTCCGAGTTGGACGCGCTCTGGGAAGAGGCGAAAGTTGCCCTCCAAAACCCGTCCGATTTCACTGAACAAAACGCCGGTTCCGCAGTCTAATTCCACGGCGCCCTCACACCATAAAAATCGGCGCCGCAAAACCATGTTTCTACTCATCATCCTGTTCACTTTTGGCATCTCGCTTTGGGCCTCCTGGCGCGTCAAGCACATGGTCCACAAGTATTCCCAGGTGCCCGCCAGCTCCGGCTACTCCGGCGCGGAAACCGCCTCGCACATCCTGAGCGCCGCCGGCATCGGCGACGTCGTGATCGAAGAGGAGAACGGCTTCCTTGGCGACCATTACGACCCGATCAACAAGAAGCTCGTGCTCTCGACCGAGAACTTCCACGGCACCTCGACCGCCGCGCTCGGCATCGCCGCGCACGAGTGCGGTCACGCCCTCCAGCACAAGGCTGCCTACGCGCCGCTCCAGTGGCGCATGGCCGCGGTGAGCACGACGAATTTCGCCAACCAGATCGTGATGTGGTTGCCGCTCATCGGCATATTCACCGGCTTGATTCATATGCGGACGGCGCTGCCCATCATGACCCTTGCGTGGGGCGTCATCATGTTGTTCAACCTCGTGACGTTGCCGGTGGAATTCGACGCCAGCCGGCTGAACTCGTCGCTGACCAAGCTCGCTCGCGTGA
>CAXTRS010000209.1:0-8687 GCA_964246635.1 uncultured Chthoniobacterales bacterium
ATCCCGCCCTCGTCGCTACCGCCAGCGCGCAAGCCGTCGGCGGACGCCACCGTGGTCACGCCAGGTCTCGGCCCAACGCCGCTCAAACCCGTGCCGGCGCCGAAAAAAGAGACCGCACGCCTGGAGCCGCTGCCGCCCGGCGCCAAGCTGCCGCCGCCGCCCACGCTCAAGCTCGAAAAAACCCAGCAACTCATTCCCGCGGGCGCGGCTGCGACGACGCTGGCGCCGAAAGCCCGGCCCGTCGTTGGGTCGTTGCCCGGTTCGGGGTCGGCGATTCCCACAGCGATCAGCAGCGTCCGGCGCGACGACGCCGCAGAGGCCAGCGCCACGGCGGGCGAGCTGGTGCCGCTGTGGGTTAGCGCCGGCATTTTCGCCCTGGCGCTCCTCGTGTTTCTTGTGCAGCTCTGGACCTTTTTGCGGCCGGACTGAATTCGCTGCGCCGGCAGACAGACAGGAAAGGGGGAGCACGAGCGAGACGCCCGTCCTCCCCTTCCTGGCAACTCGCAAAAAACAAACGCTGCGCTGGCTCGATTGACTTTCCTGCGAACGCCTCTTTCTTCTCCATCACTATGGCCAGCGACCAGACTCTTACCTTGACCGCGGCGAACTTCGACGCCGAAGTCACCCAAGCCACCGTCCCCGTGCTTGTCGATTTCTGGGCAAGCTGGTGCGGCCCGTGCAAAATGATCGCGCCGGTGCTCGACGCCATCGCCACCGAGCGGGCCGGCGCGGCACGCGTGGGCAAGGTCAACATCGAAGACCGCGAGGCCGGCAACGACCAGCTCGCGGCACGGCACGGCGTGCAGTATCTGCCAACACTCGTGTTGTTCAAAAACGGGCAACCCGTGGAGAAAATTGTCGGCGCGAGCGTGACGAAGAAGCAGCTCCTCGACAAGCTCGACGCGCTGACGGCGAAATAAGCCGGCGAGCGCCGTTGCAGCCGGGATCAGCCGGCCCGACTTTGGAAAATTCGCGCTTGGTCCAGCCGGGGGTCAGCGACCCCGGCGACAACGGCTTGTCAGCGCGACGCTGAGCGTGGCAAAATCGGCCCCGTTCCGCCGCGCGCAGAGCAAATTCGTTGAACACCCGGCGCGGCGGCGCGTCTTCCACACATGCCGCTGCCATTGTCTGATCCAACTTCCTGGCTGGCGAACGTGCCGCCCTGGCTCGGCGACTCGCTGATGTTCGCGTTTCGCGAGTCCACACTGCCCGGCAAGCTCATCCTGCTCGTCCTTTTTATCGGCTCGGTTTTTTCGTGGTCCGTCATGGTCACGAAAATCCGCGTGCTCCAATTCGCCCGCCGGCAGACCGAACGCTTTCTCACCCAATTCCGGGCCGATCGTCGCCCGCTGCGGCTCTACGAAAGCGGCGGGCGTTTCGACGGCGCGCCGATTTTTGAAATCTACGACGCCGGCTGCCACGAGATGACGTTTCACCTCCTCGGCTCGACCGAGGTGGACGAAACGTTTCGCTCGCGGCTTGAGATCGCCGACAAGATTTCGCCCGCCCAACTGCGCGCCGTCAACGCCGCGATGGAGCGCGCCGTCGGCGAGAGCGCGCTGGCGCTCGAGTCGCAGCTCATTCTGCTTTCGACCGCCGTAGCTGGCGCTCCGTTTCTGGGTTTGCTCGGCACGGTCTGGGGTGTGATGGACACGTTTGTCGGCGTCGCCCAGGCCGGCAAGCCGAACCTCGCCGCGATGGCGCCCGGAGTTTCCGGCGCGCTCATCACCACGGTCATCTCGCTGTGCGTCGCGATCCCCGCGATGTTCGGCTACAACTTCATCCTCACCAGCGTGCGCTCACTCGTCGTGCAGATGGAAAATTTCGCCGCCGAATTGCTCAGCGAATTCGAGCACAAATATGTCGCGCACGGCCAAAGCTTGAGCGAGCGGCTGGCGAATTTTCCGAGATGAACGAGAAAAATTCCAAATTCCAAATTCCAAGGAATCAGAGGGAAAAGTTTGAAATATTAAAAACGGATTTTTCCCGCGCCCGTTCGCTCGCGATTCGCGCCTGCACCGTTCTTCTTTTTTAATTTTTTCTGACCTTTAGTTCCGATTCCTTGGAATTTGGAATTTTTTTTCAAGATGCGCCGCTTTTCTCAGCGCCAACAGCTCCACACGCTGAGCGAGATCAACGTGACGCCGTTGCTCGATCTCGCGTTTGTGTTGCTGGTGATTTTCATGATTACCACGCCGCTGTTGGAAAATTCCATCGACCTCGCGGTGCCCACGAGCGCGACCGCCAGCGGGGCGGTCGAGCCGGGCAAAGTGAACGTGATTTCCATTGATCGTTTCGCCGCGCTGAAGCTCGACGGGGAACCGATCGCCGGCGGCGCGGCGGCGCTCGACGAGCCGCTGCGCGCGCTCAAGCGCGACAAGGGCGACACACTCGCGATCGTCGTGCGCGCGCACAAAGAATTGCCGGTGCAGCAATTTGTCAGCGTGATGGACGCGCTCCAGCGCGCGGCGATTTCCAAGGTCGGCGTGGTGACGCAAAACGACGACGGCAGCGCTGCTCCCAGCGTGGGTAATTCGCCCTGAGGCATCGGGTCGTTCGATGAACACACTTCGTGACCAGCCCGCCGCCGCCGAAGAAGAGGAAAGGGGTGGCCGCGAGCTCGTCCCGGTGTCATCGCTGGCGCCGCAGTTTCGGCGCAATCTTGCCTTCATCGCTGGCGGCCATGTCGCGCTCGTTCTGGCGCTCTCTTTGGTGACATGGCTCGGGCACTTGGCGCGCGCGCCGCGCGACAAACCGATGGGCGGCAGTGGCGACGGCGGCGCGGGCGGGGACAGGATCGGTGCGAACAACAGTGCCGCGCTCCGGGACAGCGGCGAGGAAGTCGTGTGGATGAACCCTGCGACTTTTCTCCCGCCCCCCGCCGCGCCGACGCCCGTGGCGGCCAACGCGAAATCCAAACCGCCGCCCGCTGCGACGAAGAGCAAAGCGCAGCCAAAGCCATCGCCGCCACCGCCAGCCGAGCCGCGCCCGGTCAGCACGCCTCCGCCGCCGGTTCAACCCACTCCGCCTGCCGTCGCCGCAAAGGAAGCCGCGCCGACGTTGCCTTCGCCAACTCCCGGCCTCGCCACGCCGCCGCCGACTCCTCCTCCCAAACCGAAGCCCACGCCCGAGCCGCCGAAGCCAAAACCGAAGGTCGAGCCGACTCCGGCCCCCACGCCGAAAGCAACACCAAAACCGGTGCGAGAAATGGTTCCGCCGACGGATGACGATGAGGACAACGCAAAGGCAGCGCCGTCCCCCGCGAAAAAGAAACCGGCGGCCGCTGCTGACAAAACTCCCTCGCCAAAGAAGGACGCCAAGGCAGAAACGAAACCCGCGGCGTCCGCTTCGCCTTCGCCAGCCCCGGCTGCTTCACCGAAACCCAAAACTGGCACAGCCGCGACCGATGCGAGCGCAAAAAAATCGGCTGCTTCACCATCGCCGTCGCCTTCTTCATCACCCGGCGCCAACGCGAAAACAGCGGGAGATTCTTCCACCGCGAAACCCAACGACGGCGGCGCGCGAGCCGTCACTGGCGGAGGCGGTGTCGGCGCGGAACAGACCGGCGCGGGCAAGGGCCGAGGGCCGGGGCGCAATCAGCCGGAAGGCAGCGGTGGCGCGGCGGCCGACACCGATTGGTATAAGCAGATGATCAAAGACCGTTTCTACGGCCAATGGGACCAGCCGACCTCGCTCTTCGGCGCGGCCGAAAAATACACCGCGACGCTGAAAATCCGCATTGAAAAGGACGGCCGCATCTCCCACGCTGCGCTCACGAAATCCAGCGGCCTGGTGCCGATGGATGAGTCCGTGCTCGCAGCCGCGGCGCGTGTGAAGCAGATCGACCCGCTGCCCGCCGCGCTCGCCCGCGGCGGCGCGTATGAAGTCAGCATCGAGTTCGTGCGGGATTGAGCGCAGGCCGGGCGGAATACTCACCACGAAGGACACGAAGCACACAAAGGTTCTGAAGAAAAAATCTCTGTTTTCCTTCGTGTGCTTCGTGTCCTTCGTGGTGAAAATGTTCGCGTTTTCAAAATGAAAGTCCTCGTCTTTGTTGCCATCGCTTGCGCTCTGCTCCCCTTTGGAATGTTCCCGGTTTCGTCTGCTCACGCGGAGGAAACGATCACGGTGCGCAAGAGCGGCGGGCAGATTGATCTGAGCATCAGCCCGCTCGGCGGCGCGGAGGGCGCGGCGGCGACACGCACGCTGACGGATGACCTGACCACAGCGGGCGTTTTCAATTTTCTGCCGGCCGGCGCGACGGCCGCTTACACGGCGCGCGGCAGCGCGGGCGGTGGCGGCGCCATTCAAGGTCAGCTCGTGGATCGCGGCGGCGCGACGCTGCTCGCGAAGACCTACACCGCCGGCAGCGCGCGCGCGTCGGCGCACCAGTTCGCCGACGACATCGTGCTCGCGCTGACACGCACGCGCGGCATCGCCTCGGCGAAAATCGCCTTCACCGCGACGCGCAGCGGCCACAAGGAAATCTACGTGTGCGACGCCGACGGCGGCAACCTGCGCCAGCTCACCAGCGACGCCAGCATCGCGGTCGGTCCCGCGCTCAGCCCCGACGGCCGGCGGCTGGCTTACACGGGATACCAAAGCGGATATGCCGACATCTACCTCGTCGATCTCGCCAGCGGCGCGCGCGAGCGCATCGTCAAATTTCCCGGCACCAACACCGGCGCCGCGTTTTCCCCCGACGGCAGCCGGCTGGCGATGACCTGCTCGAAGGACGGCAACCCCGAGCTGTATGTCTCCGACGTGCGTGGGGGCGGCGCGCAACGGCTCACCCGCACGCGGGGCACCGAGAGCTCGCCGACGTGGTCGCCCGACGGCGGCGAAATCATCTACGTCTCCGACGACGCCGGCGCGCCGCAGCTCTACCGCATCTCCGCCGGCGGCGGGAGCGGCAGCCGGCTCGGCACCGGCTACGGTTATTGCACAGAGCCGAACTGGTCGCCGGACGGCAGGCAGCTCGCCTTCAACGTGCGCGCCGGCGGCGGCTTCGCGGTCGCGGTGATGAATCTCGACGGTGGCGGCGCGCGCGTCGTCAGCGGCGGCGGCAACGCGGAAGACCCGTGCTGGGGCGCGGACTCGCGGCACCTCGTTTATTCCGACAACGAAACGATTTGGCTGCTCGACACGGTTTCGGGCAGGAAGACGCGCGTCGCCGGCGGCCTCGGCCGCGTGAGCGAGCCAACGATGAGCAGGTGAAGAGAAGGGCTAAGGGCTAAGGGCTAAAAATTTTGCTGACCAACCTACGATCGAACTTCATGAAAATCTCTTCACGGCGACTCTTCGCTTTCCTTTATCTTTTGTTCTTCAGCCTCCTGCTCGTGAGTTGCACGCCCAGCAAACGCGGCGCGGGCGGCGCAGGCGCGAACACGCGCGGCGGCGACTACGATACCGTCACCGGCACGCCGTTGCCGGAGCGGCGCGAGGGCGTCTCTTTTCTGGGTCCAAACGTGACGCGTGGACAATTCGCGGCCGTGCGCTTTCCCTTCGACAGCTTCTCGCTGCCGGCGGAGGAGCGCGCGAAAATCCAGACCGTCGCCAACTATCTGCGCGGCGTGCCAAACAGCGTCATCGTCGCCGGCTTTTGCGACGAGCGCGGCACCGCGGAATACAATCGCGCGCTCGGCGAAAAACGCGCCGGCACGGTGCGCGAAGCGCTCATCGCCAGCGGCGTGTCGGCCGACCGGGTGCAGACCGTCAGCTTCGGCGCGGAGATGCCGGTCGATCCCGGCCACAACGAAAGCGCCTGGGCGGCGAACCGGCGCGCGGAGTTCGGGATTACGCGGTAGAGGAAGCTGCCGCGCTCACCTCGCTGTCCGCTTGCGCCGAACTCAACGGCTGGGTGCGAACCGGCGGCAGTGTTCTGCCTGCGGCGACGCAGTCGTCGATTTCTTCTTCGACGATCTCGCGCAATTCTGCATAAACCGCTACGGGATCGTTGCCATGGCAAACGCCGCCGATGAAAAGATCAGGACAATAACCGATGTAAACCTCGTCTTCGTCACTCCACGCGACGTAGCTGTGATATTGGTCGGCCGTTTTCATGGTGCAGTTTGGCTTTCCCGGACGCCGTCTCGGACGTTTCGCTCTTGGTAATGATGGGCATCGTCGCCCGCGTTGCCGCTCAACGTAATCTTCCTGCGAACTCGCGGATATTGAAATTTGCGGTGCGAATCTTTGCCCGCGCCCTTGACTAACCGCCAGCCCGCCCGTTCGAGGTCCACGATGAGCTGGCGAATCTTCCTCGGCACGGTTTGCAATAAGCCGTCTCGGCTGGACAGGTAAGTTAAATGCATTCCTTCCACTACCGCGCCGGCCGGCTCTTCTGCGAAGGCGTCGATCTTGAGGCGCTCGCGGGCGAGCACGACACGCCGCTTTACGTGTATAGCGCGGAGACGATCCTCGATCATTTCCGGCGGCTCGACGCGGCGTTCGGCGCGCTCGATCACCTCGTTTGTTACGCGGTGAAAGCGAACTCGAATCTGGCCGTGCTCGACCTGCTCGCGCGCGAGGGTGCGGGGTTCGACATCGTCTCGGCCGGCGAGCTTTTTCGCGTGCGGCGCACGGGCGGCGCGGCCGGGAAATGCACGTTTGCCGGCGTGGCGAAAACGGCGACGGAAATCGAATACGCGCTGCGCGAGGGCGTGCTGGCGTTCAACGTCGAAAGCGAAGAAGAGCTGGCGCGCATCGACACCGTCGCGGGCAGGCTCGGCGTGCGCGCGCCGGTCGCCGTGCGGGTAAACCCGGAGGTCGCCGCGGGCGGGCACAAGCACATCTCGACAGGGACGAGCGAGAACAAGTTTGGCGTCGCGTTCGACCGCGTGCGCGCGCTCTACGCAGACGCGGCGGCACGGCGGAAAAATGTCGCGTTGCGCGGCGTGCAATTTCACATCGGCTCGCAGATCACCGAGGCCGGACCGTTCGCCGCGGCAGTCGAGAAAATGGTGCCGCTGGCCGAGGAATTGAAGCGCGCGCACGGCATCGAGTTTCTCTCGATCGGCGGCGGCCTCGGCATTGTCTATCGCGCCAGCCTGGAGAGCGGCAGCGCGGCGTGGTGGCGGCAGGAAGAAGAGAGCGAAACGCGGCCGGCGACGCAACTCACCGTCGAGGCTTACGCGGATGCGCTGGTGCCGCTCCTGCGCGGGTTGGGGCTGCGCATTCTGCTCGAGCCGGGCCGGCTCATCGTCGGCAACGCCGGCGTGTTGCTGACGCGCGTGCAATACCGCAAGGAGACAGCGAGCGGGAAAAAGTTCGTCATCGTCGATGCCGGCATGAACGATCTCATCCGTCCCGCGTTGTATGACGGCTGGCACGAGATCGTGCCGGTGCGCGAGTCGCCCAGCGGCGAGCCGGTGGGAAAAGAGACCGCCGATGTCGTCGGCCCGGTCTGCGAGAGCGGCGATTTTTTCGCGCAAGACCGCGAGTTGCCCCGGCGTCTGGAGCCCGGCGAGCTCGTCGCGCTGATGAGCGCCGGCGCCTACGGCTTCGCGATGGCGAGTAACTACAACTCGCGCCCGCTGCCCGCGGAAATCCTCGTGCAAGGCGACCGCGCGACGCTCGTGCGCGAGAGACAGACGCTCGCAGATCTCATCCGCGGCGAGCGGCTCGCCGGGTAGGGACGCCTCGGAGATGCGTCCCCGCCCGAGTTGACACCGGGCACGGCATCAGCTTTATCACACGCTGGTCTCGTTTTTTCGCCTGCCATGAATCGTTGTTTTCTTCTCTCCCTCGCCGCTGCCGCTTTGGCGTGCAGCATCAGCGTCACTGTCGCCCGCGCCCAGATCACCGTGCCGCCGCCTCCGCCGGCGCCGGTCCCGGCGCCGGGACAGACGCTCGAATACATCATCCTCACCGGCGGCCCGTCGCTCGAACAGTGGGAAAAATACAAGCAGATGCCGCACGACCAGTTCTGGGGCAGCTTCGTGCGCGCCTCACGCACCCGCATCCAGCAGCTCCAGGCGCAGCCCGGCATCAAGGACAACCCGAACGCGCTCATCACCTGGCTGATCTATATGGAGGGCTACAAGGAGCGCTCGAAGCAGGACAAACAGGACCTCGTCTCGAACGTCTATTCCGTGCGCGACAAATACAAAGTCCACTTCGTGCCCATCGCCAACGGCCGCGACGTGCTCAACTATCTCAACAACGGCCAGCCGCGCGGCTCCGTGAAGATCGCCACCTTCGAGTTCTACGGCCACTCAAACCGCGCCTGTTTCATGTTCGACTATTCCAGCAACATCGACAGCGCCTCGAAGAGTTTCCTGCACGAGGACCAACTCGTGCAACTCCGGCGCGACCTCTTCGTGCGCAACGCGTATGTCAAAAGCTGGGGCTGTCACACCGGCGAGAGCATGAGCAAAAAATTCCGCGAAGCCACCGGCACCCGGATGATCGGCGCCATCGGCCGCACCGATTTCTCGAATCGCGACGAAGCCACCAACGGCATCCTGCCCGTGCTCGCCAGGTCGGACGACAAGTGGGTGCAGTGAGGCGGCGGATGGGCGGCGGGGCGCGCCGGGGCGACACGACGCGGAAGGCGGGCGGATGTCGAGGCCGGACTCGCAGCGGCCGGCCAGCTAAGTGTGCACACAAAAGTAACGCGGCCGATGTTCCGGGGGTAGGGCGGGCGTCCCGCCTGCCGGCTCGGGCGTCTCGCCCGAGTCATACTC
>CAXTRS010000210.1:0-8653 GCA_964246635.1 uncultured Chthoniobacterales bacterium
GTGGGCATCTCCATCGTGCCGACGAGCATCAAGAACTTCGGCCCTATGGTGGTGACCCAAGACTTCGGCAGCCCAGCCAGTGCCGACCGCGCCTTCCTGGTCGGTGTGGTCTATGCCGACCGCAACGGCAACGGCCAGTATGACCCCGGCGAAGGCCTCAACGGAGTGCAGGTCATGCCCTCGGCCGGCGACTACTACGCGGTCACCACGGCCGCCGGCGGCTACACCATCCCGCTGCCCAACGGCTCAGGCAGCCTCACCCTGACGGTCTCCGGCGGCGAACTGGGCGAAACCCAGACGGTTTCCGTCGCCTACGCCAACGCGGAAAACGTCAAGGCCGACTTCATCAAGGGCGCTGCCCCGGCGGGCGGCGTCAAGCAGGGCCAGGACGCGCTCAGCCTGCTCTCCGATGCCGTGCCCACGGGCGGGGGCTGGAACTACTCGCCGACCCTTGGCTACTGGAACAGCTCCTTTCTGCCGGTGCTCTACCACGAAACCCTCGGCTTCATGCACTACCTCGACGCCCGGGACGGGGCGGGCGGGGCCTATCTCTACGATTTCAAGACCGGGCACTGGCGCTACACGAGCCCGGCGCTTTATCCCTACCTGTATGACTTCAGCGCGAACGCCTTTCTCTACTACTTCAAGGGCACCGCGGCGCCGCGGGTGTTCGCCAACATGAGCAACAACCAGTTCATTTACGAGTAAGCGAGCGAGTGTTCAGGGTTAGTCCCACGACGATCAACGGCGGCAAAAGCGACCTGGCGCGCGAGTGTGAGAGCCGCGCAGACCGGGTAAAAAGCCGCCAAAGAGGAAGCGCATCTCTGCTTCCGGGGCCGCGCTGCCAAAAGCGCGGCCCTTTCGCTTTCTGTCGAAGCATGGAAATTTGCCTGAATACCGCACCGCAGTTATCGGTCTGAACCCCGCGGCCAACGAGCCGGCGGACCCAACACGGCCAGCCTGCTCTCCGACTCCGCATCCTTCGCCCAACTTATGATGTCCCCATTTCTCTTTTCCCGCACCTCGTCCCTCGCCCGACTCGCCGCGATTCTTGGCGCCGCAGTGCTGGGTCTCTTTTCGACCGCACACGGCCAGACGGTGCCGACGTTTACCCAGGTCGTCGTCTTCGGCGACAGTTTGTCCGATACCGGCAACGTCGCGAACGCCACGAACGACAGCTACGCCACCCGTTACCCTGGCGACACTTACAACTACGACGGCGGCCGCTTCACCAATGGCGCCAACACGAATCCCGGCAACGAGACCTACCTCGGCGTCTGGCACGAGCAGCTCGAGCGGGTCTATCTCAACCTGCCGCGGGCCACGCCCAGCCGGGACGGCGGCACGAACTACGCCTTCGGCGGCGCGACGACCCAGGCTGGCACCAAGGACGTGACCGTGGCCAAAAATCCAGACCCGTTTATCGGCGGCGAATTGAGCATCACGATCGACTGCCTCGGCCGGCAGATCGACAATTTCCTCAATCGCGGCGCCGCGCCCGATCCCGCCGCGCTCTACATCGTCTGGGCCGGCGGCAACGACATTTTCAACGACCGCAGCGCCGACAACGTCACCGCCACGGCCACCCGGCTGACCACGCAGCTCGAGCGCCTCGTGCGCGCCGGCGCGGTGAACGTGATCGTGCCCAACGTGCCGCCGCTCGGCGCCATCCCGAACTACGCCGACCAGCCGGCGAAAGCCGCGGAGCTCAACGCCGCCTCGGTCTCCTACCGCGAGCAGCTCAACGACCAGCTCGATGCGGTCGAGGCGCGTCTCGCCGCTGACGGCGTGGCTTTCCGATTCTATCGGCTCGACATTTATAGTCTGTTCCTCCAGATCGTGAACAACGCCGCGGCGTATGGCTTCACCAATGTCACCGCGAGCGCGCAAGGCCAGGCAGTGGCAGTCAACAGCTACTTGTTCTGGGACAAGATTCACCCGACCACCGCGGGCCATCGCCAGATCGCGGCCGCCGCTTATGAGCTCTTGACACACTCTGCCTTCTTTAATGGCGAGGAGTCTTTGGGCAACAACATCTACTACTTGCAGCTCGCGGCCAGCGGCAATCTCTTCGGCTACTATGCGTATCTGAGCGACAACCGCTATATTTACCACTTCGACCTCGGCTACGAATACCTTTTCGACGCCAACGACGGCGTGGGCGGCATCTATCTCTACGACTTCGCGAGCGACACGTTCTTCTATACCAGTCCGAAGTTTTCGTTCCCTTATCTCTACGACTTCAAATTGAAGTCCGTGCTCTACTATTTCCCAAACACGCAGCAGCCTGGCCACTATACTTCGGGGCCGCGGTATTTCTACAACTTCGCCGCGGGCGGGGTTATTACGAAGTAAAGCTTTTCGTAGGTGGATGGCGACCTCCGGGCGCCATTGGGATGCGACGCAGTCGCCTGGAGGTTTGATTTGAGGCGTTGCGCGCCTGCCTAATGGCGCCCGGAGGTCGCCATCCACCCAGGCAGCCTGTGCGAGGCGGACGGCAGGCGGGCGGGTTTGCGCTTCCAGCGCAAAACGTTCTCTTGCGTCAGGAGACCGTTTTCCTAAGTTCAGCGCATGCCGCCCGAGACCCTCGCCGCTCCTCCCTCGACCCCCGATCCCGAACTCGCTGCGACCGGTGATGCGGCGAACACTCTCCAGGAGGCGCCGACGGCGGTGAGCGAAGCGCCGGGGCTGTTGCGCCCGCTGGATTCCTTTGCCCGCCGACACCTCGGCAGCGGGCCGGAGGATGTCGGGGCGATGCTCGACTTGGTTGGCTATGCGTCGTTGGAAGACTTGATCGACGCCGCGGTGCCGGCGGACATCCGGCTCGAGCGACCGCTGCACCTGCCGGCGGCGCTGAGCGAGAGCGAGGCGCTGGCGGAATTGACGGCCATCGCCACGCGCAACCAGGTTTTCCGGTCCTATATCGGGCAAGGCTATTACGGCACGATCACGCCGCCGGTCATCCAGCGGAACATTCTCGAAAACCCCGGCTGGTATACCGCTTACACGCCGTATCAGGCCGAGATCGCGCAGGGGCGGCTCGAGGCGCTGCTGAATTTCCAGACGATGATCTGCGACCTCACCGGGTTGCCGATCGCCAACGCCTCCATGCTCGACGAAGGCACGGCGGCGGCGGAGGCGATGCACCTCTGCTTTGCGGCGCGCGGCGAGCCGGGCAAGCGGGCGGCGTTTTTCGTTTCCGAGACCTGCCACCCGCAAACCATCGCCGTGGTGCGCACCCGCGCGCGGCCGCTCGGCATCGAGGTCGTCGTGGGCGAGCACGGGGCGGTCTCGCTCGACGGCGTGAGCGAGGCGGCCGGCAATTTTTTTGGCGCGCTCGTGCAGTATCCGGCCTCGAACGGCCGTATCCATGACTACAGCGAGTTTGTGGAAAAAGCGCATGCGGCCGGCGCGCTTGTCGTCTTTGCGGCGGACCCGCTGGCGCTGTGTCTGTTGAAGCCGCCGGGTGAGTTCGGCGCGGATGTCGCGGTCGGCAGCACACAGCGTTTCGGCGTGCCGCCGGGCGCTGGCGGACCGCACGCGGCGTTTCTGGCGACGAAGGACGAATTCAAACGCCAGATGCCCGGCCGGCTCGTCGGCGTGAGCAAGGACGTTCATGGCAAGGCGGGCTATCGCCTGAGCCTCCAAACGCGCGAGCAACACATCCGCCGCGACAAGGCGACCTCGAACATCTGCACCGCGCAGGTGCTCCTCGCCGTGATGGCCTCGATGTATGCGTGCTACCACGGGCCGGAAGGGTTAAAACAAATCGCCCGGCGGGTGCGCTTGCTCACCGGCGTGTTCGCCGCCGGCTTGCGGCAACGCGGCTATGAGATTGAACCCACCGATGGATCCTTCTTCGACACGCTCACCGTGAACGTCGGCACTGGCAAAGCGGAAGACATTCACCGCGCCGCGGCGGAGAAAAACATCAATCTGCGTCGCGTTGACGACAGCACCGTCGGCGTGTCGCTCGATGAGACCGTCGATCTCGTGGACCTGCAGGACCTGTGGACGATTTTCCACGGCCGCCAAGTCGAAGGCTTTGATCCCGCGGCCTTGGCGGAAGGCTTCGAGTTGGAAGTGCCAGGCACCGTGGCGCGCACGAGCGAGTTTCTCCAACACCCGGTCTTCAATCGCTATCACACCGAGACCGAAATGCTGCGCTACCTGCGCCGGCTCGAATCTCGCGATTTGTCGCTGACGACTTCGATGATCCCGCTCGGCAGTTGCACGATGAAGCTCAACGCCACGGCCGAGATGTTCCCGGTCACCTGGCCCGAGTTTGGACAAATCCATCCCTTCGCGCCAGCCGAGCAGACCGAAGGCTATCGGGTGCTCGCGCACACGCTCGAAAAGTGGCTCGCCGAAATCACCGGCCTGCCCGCCGTCTCGCTGCAACCGAATGCCGGCAGTCAGGGTGAATTTGCCGGGCTGCTGGCGATTCGCGGCTATCACGAATCCTGCGAACAGGGCAGCCGCGACGTTTGCCTCATCCCGACCAGCGCGCACGGCACCAACCCCGCCAGCGCCGTGATGGCCGGCTACCGCGTGGTGCCGGTGAAGTGCGACGCGGGCGGCAACATCGACGTCGCTGACCTGCGCGCGCGCGCGGAACAACACCGCGAGAAACTCGCCGCGCTGATGATCACCTATCCCTCCACGCACGGCGTCTTCGAGGGCACGATCCGCGAGATTTGCGACATCATCCACGAGCACGGCGGCCAGGTTTATCTGGACGGCGCGAACATGAACGCGCAGGTCGGCCTCTGCCGGCCTGGGGATATCGGCGCGGATGTCGTTCACCTCAATCTGCACAAAACGTTTTGCATCCCGCACGGCGGCGGCGGCCCCGGCGTCGGGCCGATCTGCGCCGTTGAGCACCTGCGGCCGTTTTTGCCCGACGACCCGCGCAACGTCGCGCACGGTGACGCGGCTGGCGGCGCCGTCTGCTCCGCGCCGCTCGGCAGCGCGAGCATTCTCGTTATCTCGTGGCTTTACATCGCGATGATGGGCCCCGACGGCCTGACGACTGCGACGGTGCTGGCGATTCTCAACGCCAACTACATCGCCAAACAACTCGAGCCGCACTACCGCGTGCTCTATCGCGGCAACGAAGGACTGGTTGCCCACGAGTGTATTCTCGACCTGCGCGGCTTCAAAGCGAGCGCTGGCATCGAAGTCGAAGACATCGCCAAGCGCCTGATGGACTACGGCTTCCACGCGCCAACCGTCTCCTGGCCGGTCGCCGGCACGCTCATGGTCGAGCCGACCGAGAGCGAATCGAAAGCCGAACTCGACCGCTTCTGCGACGCGCTCATCGCGATCCATTCCGAAATCAAAGCCATCGAAAACGGCGAGTCCGATCGCGCGGACAACCCGCTCAAGGGTGCCCCGCACACCGCCGCCGCCGTGACCGCCGACGACTGGCCGCACAAATACCCGCGCAGCCTCGCCGCCTATCCCGCGCCGTGGACGCGCGAGCACAAATTCTGGCCCGCCGTCGGCCGCATCGACAGCGTTTATGGCGACCGCAACCTCGTCTGCTCCTGCCCGTCGATGTCGGAATACGGGGATTGAAATTGCGACCGCCGGCCGTGGCCGGTAAAGTATCTGGTCATGGCAACGCTCGTCCAAGATGATCCGAAGCTGAGCGCGCTCATCGAGGCGCTTTATCGTGTCGAAGGCAAAGCAGAGATCATCGACGGGAAAATCGTGCATCTTCCTATGACCGGAATCGACCCGGGATTTGCCGGCGATGAAATCTTCGTCTCGCTGCGCGCTTACGCACGGCGCTGCGGGCGCGGCCGGGCGGTCGGCGATAACAAGGGATTCCTCGTCGATCTTCCCCGCCGCAAATCATTCAGCCCGGACGTCGCATTCTACACCGGACCAAAGACGGGCATGAAATTTGGTGAAGGCGCGCCCGTGTTCGTTGCCGAAGTGCGCAGCGAAGGTGACTACGGCCGCAAGGCGGAACGTGAGATGGCAGCCAAACGTCGTGATTACTTCGCTGCCGGCACGCTCGTCGTCTGGGATGTCGATCTCAACAGTGACGACGTGGTGCGCGTCTTCAAAAATGGCGATGCTGAAATGCCTGTCGCGACTTATCGCTGCGGCGACCAAGCCGAGGCCGAGCCGGCAGTGCCGAGTTGGGCGATGCCGGTGGATGATTTATTTGACCCGACGGGCTAAGCGGGCAGCTCACCACGTTGGCACCGGGTGGCCGCTGAAGAGGAAGCTGAGCACGCGGATGGAAATCCACGCGCCGACCCCGACGAGCAGGCCGACGGCAACGAGCATGCCGAGCACGAGCAGTCCCACGAACAGCCAGTCGCGTTGCGTCGTGAGCTGGCGCGGACGACCTGTCGCTGGGTCGATGGTTTTTTCCGCCTGCTCGGCCGTGTGTTTTTTGAGCAGCTCGTAGTTGATCCGGTTCGATTTGAAGAACGCGGAAAACAGGTCGCCGACGACCGGGATCGAATCGGCCACGGAGTTGACGAGAATGTTCAGCGCCATGCGTGTCATGACGACTTTGGGCAAGCCGCGCCGCGCCGCCTCGACCACGGTGAGAAACGACATGAGACCGGTCGCGCCACCGCCCAGACCAGGGATCAGACCGATGATTGGGTCGAGGCCGAAGCGCCACTTGGTGCCGGGCACACGGAAAAGATCGTCGAGCAAAAACGCGATCGCGCGCAGCATCGGCTCCCAACCGTGCGGCACCGCCGTGGCCGTCGGATTTCCAGTGGGCGGCGGAGCGCCGGCGCGCGGCCCGCGCTCGCGCTGCTCACCTTCCGGCGGCAACACTTCGACTTCGGCTTCGACGACTTCGCTTCGATGCCGCGGTGCGCTTCCCTTCGAGGTTCCGTTCATCGCCTTCGGAATCGTGCCCGCCTCCTCGCGTGGCCGCTGAACCCGCGTGCGTGCGCGCGACCTGCGCGGCGACCTCTGCGACTCGCCGGCGCAACGCCGCGGGCGCGAGCACTTCGACGTGTTCGCCCCAGCCGAGCACCCAGCTTTCCACCTCGGGCGAAAGCGCAACTTGGAGTTCCAACCCGACGCTGCCATCCGTGCTCGACGTGAGCCGCTGGCTCGCGTGCCAGACGCGCTCGCTGATGAGCCGCCCGGCAAACGCATCGAACCGCAGCCGCACCCGAGCCGGCGGACCCGACGGCGCGAACACGCCGAAACTGTTGGCAAGGTGTGCCTCAAGCGAGAACCCGTTCGCGGGTCGCTCGAAGCGCACGCCGGTCGCGCGCAGGTCGCGCATACGGGTGAGCGCATACGTGCGCACCGGCGTCTCCGCGCGGCCGAGGTCCTGGGCGAAGAGATACCAGCCGTTGTCCACGCAGGCGAGGTGCAGCGGGCGCACCCGGCGCGGCTCGGCCGCGGGTGCGCCGAGCTTTTGGTAACCGAACTCGAGTTCCTCGGAATCCAGCACCGCCTGGCTGGCGGTCTCAAACGCGCGCAGGTCCGCGATGACGCCGCGACCCGCGGACGCGCGAAACGAGATCGACTCGTCCAGTTCGCCGCGCCACGCGAAGTGAATTTCTTTTTCCAACCCGGCCGTCAACTTCGTGAACGCCGCGCTCAGCGGCGCCTCGAACGGCGTGCCCCGATACTGGGTGAGCGCCTGTCGCGCCACCGCCAGCGCGACCAGTTCACCCTCGGAAATCCGCACGGTCGGGAACTGCACGGCGTGCCGCGTGTAACTGAACCCGCGTCGCGTCGCGTCGTAACCAATGGGCAGGCCAAGCTGGTCGCGCATGAAGTCAAGGTCGCGCAGCACCGTTCTGGGATTCACCTCCAACTCGCGCGCCAGGACATTGCAATTCACTGGCAGCGCATGGCCGTTCCTACCCTCGTTCGTGGTAGCTTGCAGCAGCGCGTGGATGCGCAACATCCGCGCCAGCGGCGGCCGCTTGGCGGGAAGTGCAGGCAGTGTTCGCATGAACAAAAAATGTGAAAAATTTTGGACCTATGACAGCCCTTGTCATAGGTGCCCTGCGAGAATGTCAGGCAGATCGAAACCCGACAAGCCAAAGCCCTCTCACACATTATGAAATTCACCACGCTCTTCCGCCGCCAACCGTCCACCTCCCTGCCGTTTCGCAGCATCCAGCCAGTGCCCTCGTTCGCCACGCCGCCGACCCCGCCGCTGGCGGTTTCAACCCCTGCCGCGCACGGCCGCGTGGCGCTTTATCTGTTGAGATCGACCGCCAGCGTGCCACACGGTCCCGCGCCGCGCCCAATGCTGCCGCTGGCCGAAGCATTGCGCGACGGCTTGGCGCAACTGCGCGAGACCGCCGGCCTGCACGAGACCGAGGTGGAAAACCTCGCCGGCGTCGATCTCTTCGCGCAGGCCGGCGAAACGATTCACGGCGGTTGGATGGATCGCACGCTGGTGGTCGCTCTCCTCGTGCCCGCGTGCCATGAGCGGCCGCGGCGGCTCGGGCTGCGCGCGTTTTGCCTGGCGCCTGGCGGCACGTGGCGGTTGACGGATCAGCGCGAAGTGTCGCGCGCGTTCGGCGCGACTGCCCCGCAGCTGGGTGATGCCGCGGACCACCGCGCCGAACCCGGCGGCTTGGCGTGCGAGTCCGCGCGGCGCGTCGCGGGCGTCGTGGGGGGGGGGGGCGGGGGGGGGGGGGGG
>CAXTRS010000211.1:0-8651 GCA_964246635.1 uncultured Chthoniobacterales bacterium
GCGCGTGCCTGCCAAGCTGTTAAGTCCATTGCCTCCGGCGCCCCTGCCGGGGCGGGGCCGTGAGTGGTTCGGATTCCAGTGGCTGAAGCCACCAGCTAATTTCCCAAGACGCTTCCGGCGTCGGAAGTCACCTGGCACGGCACGCTCTGAGTGTCGGATTTCGCAGGGAAAGAAACGCGAGGCGAGAAAAGGTGTGGTTGTGAACGCGCGGACAAAAACGTCCCGCTGCGCACCCCCCTCCAGGGGGAAGGAACGCGCGAAAAGGAGCGGTTGTGAGCGTGCAGGTTCCGCATCACACTGCCGCCTCTTTCTCATGCACTTCAAATTTCTCGGCCGCACCGGTGTCCAGGTTTCCGCGCTTTGCCTCGGCACGATGACGTTCGGCGACGAGGCGGATGCCGAGGCGTCGGCGGCGATTTACCGGCGCAGCCGCGAAGCCGGGATTCAGTTTCTCGACACCGCAAACGTTTATGCCAAAGGCCGCTCGGAAGAAATCCTCGGCAAGCTAATCGAAGGCGAGCGCGATGAGCTCGTCATCGCGTCGAAATTCTTCGGCAAAGTCGGCCCCGGCGTGAATGACCGCGGCTGCTCGCGACGCCACCTGACGCTGGCACTTGAGGCGACCCTGAAACGGCTCAGGACCGACCGCATCGAACTCTATTACATCCACCAGCTCGACCCGCACACGCCGATCGAGGAGACGCTGCGCGGGCTGGATGACCTGGTGCGCAGCGGCAAGATTCTTTACCCGGCCGTGAGCAATCACGCCGCCTGGCAGATCGCCAGGGCGCTCGGGATTTCGGCGCGCGCGGGGTGGGCGCGCTACGAGTGCGTGCAGCTCATGTATAACCTCGTCAAGCGCCAGGCCGAGGTCGAGCTTTTGCCAATGGCGGCGTCGGAAGGGCTGGGCGTCGTTTGTTACAATCCGCTCGGCGGCGGCTTGCTTAGCGGGAAGTATCGCGCGGGCGCTGCCGCAGCGGAGGGAAGCCGGCTCACGACGAAGGCGTCTTATCAAACGCGCTACGACGAGGCGGACTATCGCGAGACAGTGGACAAATTTGTGAGCCTTTGCGCAGAACGCGGCTGGAACCCGGTGGCGGCGGCGGTCGCGTGGGCAGCGGCGCATCCGGCGATCACGGCGCCGATCGTCGGCGCGCGCAATGTCGCGCAACTCGCAGGCTCGCTGGCCGCGCTCGATTTTCCGATGACGGCCGAGGTGCGCGCGGAAATCAGCGCGCTCTCGAAAACGCCGCCCAATGCCACGGATCGGCGGGAGGAGCAGTTCGGCGCGAAAGACCGTTGAGGCGACCGCGACTGTAGCGGCGGTCTATGACCGCCCTTCTGTCTGTTGTAGCGGCGCCTCTGTGAGCCGCATTTTGTCTCGGGATCTGCGCCGAGGTGAGATGCCCCTGCAACGGGGCGGTTATAGACCGCCGCTACAGTGCCCCGCGCGCTGCGGCAACTCGTTGGCCTCATACGCAGCGACGAGGTGTTCAAGCAGCGCGATCTCGCTGCGCACTTCCAATCCGCGCCGACTGTCCGCGACGCGCTGCGGCCGGTCGTTCTCGCGCACCACGGTGATTTCCGGGATGATGTCCGCGCCTTCGTGGATCGCGGCCTCCACGGACTCGAAGTGCGAATGCCGCGCGAGAAACGTGCGCTCCGGTTCCAGGACGAGCGTGAACCCGTGATCGCCGTAAGCCTCGGAAAATGCGCCGTCGATGGTGATCGCCTTCCCGCTGCGTTTGAGCGGCGATTCGCCCTTTTCCACCTTCACCGGCACGTGGCCGTTGACGATCATGCCGCGGGCCGGATCGACGCCGAATTCCGCGAGCACTTTTTCGCAGAACCACGGCTCGTGGATCAGCGAGAAATACGGGTCCTTCGTTTCCTTGTGCGTCGCTTTGTCGGCGATGAGATCGCGCTCCAGCGTGGCGATGCGATCCTTGCCGAAGAGCGGCGACGCCGGGCCGCACCAGAGATACCAAAGGAGATCGAGCTCCTCCTGCGGCACGGTGCTGCCTTCCGCGCCCGCGGCGTCCATCATCCGGTAAACTGCGCGCTCGATGGCCTCGAACAGCGCGCGCCCGCGAAACGTTTCTCCGCCCACCACCATCGGCACGAACTCGCCCTGTGCATCCGCGGGCACGCAGCCGTGGAAAATGAGATACTCCTCGCGGCGCAACACCATGCCGCCGCGCGACACCATCCAGCGCATCTGCTCCCACAGTTTCCGGCTCGCGAGAAACGAGCCGCGGAGCCGATCCAGGCAGGCGCGCTCGTCCGTGCTCAGTTCGTAAGGATTCGCCGGATCGATCGTCGGAAAATGCGTGTCCTTCAATGGGTAAGTCGCACCGTCCACGGCAATGGTGCCGGCCTGCCAATCGATGCGGTGCAAGAGCCGGCGATGATCCAGATCCCATTCCGGATGACGCGCGATGGCCTGGCCTTCGAGCTTGAACTGCATCACCGCGGCCGCCTTTTGCATGCGCGCGATGGTGACGTTTTCGCGCATACCCGTCCCTTTTCCGGGGAAGCAGGTCGCGGGATCGTCGGGATACGCCTTGCGCGCGAGCACTTCGAGCGGCTGCACGGGAATGCCGTAGCCCTCTTCGAGCTGCGAGAGCCGGCGATAACGCAGCGAAACGCGCAGTGCCGTGCAAATGCTCGCCTCGTGCCCGAGCGCCGCGCCGAGCCAGAGCGCGTCGTGGTTGCCCCAGATGAAGGCGACGTCCGGCTGCTGCATGAGATAATCGACCACCCGGTCGCCGCGCGGCCCGCGGTCCCAGCAATCGCCGGCGATGATGAGCTCGTCGATGGCGAGGTTGCGGATCACTCGGCCGGTGAGGTGGACGAAGTGCAGCGCGCGGCGGCGGCGCACAAGCTCGGCGACGATGGCTTCGAAATAGCCGGACTCCCGCTCGGTCGAGGGCGCGTGGAGAATTTCGGCGAACAGCTCGCGATACTCCGCGGGAAAAAGCGC
Source organism: uncultured Chthoniobacterales bacterium (assembly GCA_964246635.1). GTDB lineage: Bacteria > Verrucomicrobiota > Verrucomicrobiia > Chthoniobacterales > SZAS-18 > JAFAXH01. The sequence continues at coordinate 2,984 of CAXTRS010000211.1, forward strand.
GGTCGCTTCCTGCAAACTTTTGCGCGCCGCCAGCACGCGCACGACTTCGAAAAGATCGCGCAACGTGCGCATCGCGAACTCCGTTCTCGCCTCGGGCGTCGTGAGCGTGCGCTCGAGTCCGGCGACGACTTCGGCGGGATAAAAAATGAGCGTCAGAAATTCCTGAAACCGCTCGGGCGAGAGCTTGTCTTTGAACAACCGCTCGACCAGCGGCCGCAACGTGCCGGAGGCGTTGTTGATGACGTGGCGCAGCTTTTTGTCTTCGCCGTGGATGTCGCTGATGACGTGGATGGTGCCCTTCGGCAGGGTCAGCTCCGCGGACAGCCGCGCGATCTCGGCGATGGCGGAGTCAACATTGGGCACCTCGCGGGCGAGCGGGCGCAGCGCGGCCAGTGCATCCGCGCGCGACGGGGCGCGTTCGTCGTCGGCATTCATGCAGGCAGCATCATCACGACGGAAACGCTTCGCGCAACTCGGCGATTTGTGCGGGTGTCAGGTAACGCGTCTTGAGGCCGTGGAGCAGGAGGTGAAGGCGCGCAGTTTCTTCGAGTTCTTCGACGGCCGCGCCGGCAGCCGCGAGCGACGAGCCAGCCACGACTGGCCCATGATTGGCTAGGAGCACCGCGTGGTGTTCCTTCGCCCTGGCGCGCACGGCATCGGCGAGCTTCATGTCGCCGGGCCGGTAGTAAGGAATGAGCGGCAGGGTGCCGATTTTCATCACGTAGTAAGCAGTGATGGGCGGCAGCACGTCCTCGGGATTCACGTCGGCGAGGCAGGAGACAGCGACCGAGTGCGTCGAGTGTAGGTGGACGATGGCGCCAGCGCTCGGGCGCACGTCATAAACGGCGCGATGGAGAAAACTCTCCTTCGTCGGCTTGTCGCCATCGACGAGCTGACCGTCGTTGTCGAGCTTCGAGAGTCGCGCGGGGTCGAGTTCGCCGAGCGACGCGTTCGTCGGCGTCATCAGCCAGCCGTCGGCGATGCGCACCGAGATGTTGCCGGAAGTGCCGGGTGTCAGGCGGCGCGCGAAGATACTCGCGCCCAAGCGACAGATCGCCTCGCGTTGCTTTGTCTCGGCGGGGTCCATGTGCTCGCTTAAATCTTCACCCCTTCTTCGCGGATGTAGTCGACGATGATCCGGTCGAAGCCGCCATCGTCGCGCGAGAAGCCGAGGCTGTCGGCGCGCGCGGTGTCGAAACGCGCCGGCCAAGTTTGCACGATGGCTTTGATCTTCGGGTCCGGTTCCCAGCGAATGCGTTTCACGGTTTTCGGGCCGGCAACCCGTTTGAGTGCGGCGACCATTTCCCGCACGCTGGCCGTGATGCCCGGCAGGCTCAGCGAGCGCACCGGACCGATGGCTTCGCTCGGCACCTCGAAGGCGTGGACGATGTTTTCCACGATCATGCGTGGCGAGGTCAGCCACAGCTCGGTCTCCGGCTCCACCGGACAGACCGTCTCAACACCGTTGAGTGGCTCGCGCAAAATCCCGCTCGCAAAACTCGACGCCGCCGCGTTCGGCTTGCCGGGTCGAATGCTCACTGTCGGCAGCCGCACCGCGCGGCCGTCGATGAACCCTTTGCGCGTGTAATCGCCGACGAGCAATTCGCAGATCAGTTTTTGGATGCCGTAGGAATTTTGCGGCTGCGGCGTTGTGGCATCTGTAACAATTTTGGGTAACGGCTGCCCAAAAACCGCGACCGAGCTGGTGAACACAAACCGCGGTTTGCGCCCGAGCCGGCGGCAGGCTTCGAGCAACGCGCGTGTGCCATCCAAATTCACCCTCATGCCAAGATCGAAATCCGCTTCCGCCGCACCACTGACCACGGCTGCGAGATGAAACACGCCGTCGGTGTCGTTGCCAAACGCCTCGGCGATAAGTTTCGGATCGGAAGCGTCGCCGATGGCGTAGCGCACCTTCGGATCCTGGAAGCCATTCGGCGGCTGCTGAATATCGACGAGCACCAACTCGCGGATTGCCTGCGGCTTGCCGTCGGCGCCGCTGACCTGCCCGCGTTTCAATAATTCACGCGCGACACGCTGGCCGAGAAAGCCGCCGCCGCCGGTGATGATAATTTTCATGGCGTGTTGGAGAACGTTCAGCGTCAGCCAGCGGACGACACAAACCCGCCGGCTGACGCAACAACATTCGACTCAGGCGCGGGTGATCACCGGCTCGCCGCGGACAGGCGCGCCCGTGGCCAATGCCTGTTGGGTGACCGTGTCGCGTCGCAAACAGAGCACGATGACCGCGGCGATAAGCGCGCCGCCGGTGAGCACCAACAACCCCGAAGACGGATTGCCCGTGTATTTCTCCACCCAGCCCATGATTGCGGGTCCGAAGTAGCCCGAGAGATTGCCGATGGAGTTGATGAACGCGATGCCGCCCGCGGCCGCTGTGCCGCTCAGGAACGCGGAGGGCATCGTCCAGAACACCGGCATCGTGCACATGATGCCGACGGCGCCGAAGATGAGGCCGATGAACGCGAACACCGGCGTCGAGGGCGAGATCCACGTCATCGCGTAGCCGAGGCCCATGAGGCCACACGAGGCCGCAAAGTGCCAGCGACGCTCATTGGTCTTGTCCGAATGCCGGCACCAGAACACCTGCGAGAGCGCGGCGAGGCCGTAGGGAATCATGATCATGAAACCCGTCTGGGTGTTGTTAAAGCCTAGCCCTTTGATCAGCTTCGGCATCCAGAAGCCGAGGCCGTAAAGCCCGAGGATGATGAGGAAGTAAACCAGTGCGAGCACCAGGACGCGCGGGTTCGTGAATGCGTCCGAGAGCTTCCCGTGGCCATGCTGCGCGCGGACGGCGCGGTCGGCATCCATCACCGTGACGTGCTCGGCACGCTCCTCCGCGGTGAGCCACTTGGCCTCCGCAGGGTAGTCGGTGAGATAGAGAAGCGTGGTGAAGGTCAGGATGATCGCAGGCACACCTTCGATGAGGAACAGCCACTGCCAGCCTTTGAGTCCGGCGGTGCCATTGAACGCGTCCAAAATCCAGCCCGAGAGTGGGCCGCCGAAGACATTGGCCAGCGGGATGCCGAGGTAGAAGAGCGCCATAACCTTGGCCCGTTCCCGTGCCGGGAACCAGTAGGTCAAATAGAGCACGACTCCAGGGAAGAAGCCGGCCTCTGCCAAGCCCAGGCAGAAGCGCAAGATGAAGTAGGAAGTCGTTCCTGAAACGAAGGCCATCGCCATCGACAGCGCGCCCCAGGTGAACATGATGCGGGCGATCCACTTTCGGGCGCCGAACTTTTCCAGCATCAGGTTACTCGGCACCTCGGCGAAGAAGTAACCGACGAAGAACAGGCCCGCCGCTTGGCCGTAGGTCGCGGGATCGATCCCGAGGTCTTTGTTCATCATCAGCGACGCGAAGCCGACGTTCACGCGGTCGAGGAAGGCGACGAAGTAGAGCAGGATTAAGTAGGGCACGATCCGCCAGGTGACTTTGGAGAGCAGCGCGGGCGAGAGTTCGCCGGTGTAATGGACGGGTGGGGAGGTGGCAGGGGTATTCATGGGATTTACGGATTCAGGGTTAACTGCTTATGCGGGGAGTTTTTGGAAGGCGGACGTGAAGAAATCTGGCGCGCCGAAATTGCCGCTCTTGAGCGCGATGGCGACGGGTTCTTTATCGAGCGTGAAAGTCCATGGCACCCCAGGATCTATCGTCGGCCCGATGCGCAACGCGCGCACGCCGAGACGCTCGACGGCGGCGCTCGACGTTTCGCCGCCGGCGACGATCAAGCGGCGCACGCCGGCGCTGACCAAGCCGAGCGTGATCTCGGCCAGCGCGCTTTCGATCAAGTGGCCGACGCGCTCACGGCCGTGGGCTTTTTGATGTTCGACGACGGCTTCCGGCGGCTCGCTGGCGGCGATGAGCAGCGGCTCGGCACCGAGTTTCTGCCTTGCCCAGCCGAGGGCATCATCAATGACGCGCTCCTTGTCTTTGAGCAGCGCGGCGACCTCGACTCGGAAAATGGGCCGGTCGCCGCCCTCGCAGAAATTCGCGATCTGCCCGAGCGTCGCGCGCGAGCAGGAGCCGGCGACCACGGCGGCGGGGCCGCTGACTTTCGGCAGATTATTTTCTGACGCCTGCGCTGCGGCGACGGCTTCCGCCGGCTGTCGTCGCAGATTCACCGCCAGCCCTCCGCCGAGGCCGCTGCCACCGGTGGTGAGCGCCAGCTTTTCTGCCAACGCGGCGGCGCCGATGGCGGCGAGATCATTCTCGCCCACGGCATCGACGATGGCATGGCGCACGCCGGCAGCGCGGAGTTTTTGGATTTCTGCGCGGATCGCCGGTGCGCCGCGGCTGACGGCGGCGAAGTCGATGAGTCCAACCTTGCCTTGCGTTTGCCGTTGCAAGACACGCACCAAGTTCGGGTCGGTCATCGGATTCAGCGGGTGATTCTGCATGCCCGATTCCGAAAGCAGCACGGCGCCGACGAAAAGATAGCCGTTGAAAATCTTGCGGCCGGCTTTCGGAAACGCCGGGCAGAAAAGCGTGAAGTCGCTGCCGACCTCTTCGAGCAGCGCGTCGGCCACCGGGCCGATGTTGCCGGCGTCGGTGGAGTCGAAGGTCGAGCAGTATTTGAAAAACAAATGCGAGCAGCCAACCCCGCGCAGGAAGCGCGTGGCGGCGAGGGATTGTGCGATCGCTTCGGCGGCCGGGATCGAGCGGGTTTTTAGCGCGATGACGACGGCCTCGGCGTCCGCGGCCGCGGCGGGGAGTTGCCCGCCTTCAGGCAGGCCGAGCAGCAGAATGGTGCTCAGGCCGGAGTTGACGAGCGTGTCCGCGAGATCGCTCGCGCCGGTGAAGTCGTCGGCAACAGAACCAAAGAGGAGGGACATATTTTGGGGAGTTGAATGATTAACGTTGCGGCGCGTCTTCGAGCCAGGGGCGCAACCAGCCGAGACCGGCGCTCGTGCCGGCGCGTGGACGGTATTCGCAGCCAATCCAGCCGGCGTAGCCGAGCCGGTCGAGCAGGCGGAAAAGGAACGGATAGTTCAGTTCGTTTTCCGCGTCGGGTTCATGGCGCTCCGGGACGCTGGCGAGCTGGATGTGGCCGATCTGCGGAAGGTTCTGGCGCAGCTTCGTCGTGAGGTCGCCCTCGACGATCTGCGCGTGATAAAAATCGAACTGCACGCGCACGTTTTCCGCGCCGACTTCCTCGCAGATCGCGTGTGCCTCATCCTGGCAGTGAATGAAGTAACCCGGCATGTCGCGCCCGTTGATTGGCTCGAGCAAAATCGTGACGCCCTGCGCGGCGGCCTGCTGCGCGGCCCATGCGATGTTTTCCACAAACACGGCGTGGTGCGCGCCACGGAAAAGTCCCGACTCGATGAGTCCCGCCATCACGTGCAACCGCTCGTTGCCGAGCACCGCGGCGTATTCGAGCGCGCGCCGGATGCTCGCCTGAAACTCCTCCTCACGTCCGGGCAAGGAGGCGATGCCGCGCTCGCCTTTTTCCCAGTCGCCGGGCGGCGCATTGAAGAGCACCTGCGTCAGGCCGCTGGCGTCGAGCCGGGCGCGGATTTCGCGCGCGTCGTGTTCGTAGGGAAACAGATACTCGACGCCGCGAAAACCATCGCGTGCCGCTGCCTCGAACCGATCAAGGAACGCGTGTTCCCCATACATGAAACTCAAGTTGGCGGCGAAGCGCGGCAT
>CAXTRS010000212.1:0-8650 GCA_964246635.1 uncultured Chthoniobacterales bacterium
GGATAACAGGAGATGGGGAGACGCCCGCAACCCGCAACCCGCAACCCGCAACCCGCAACCCGCAACCCATCACTCCGCCCTTGCATCTCACCCGGTTTTCGTCGAAGTGTCTGCCCCCCCAAAACCTGCCCCAAACTTAGAAATTATCCGACAAGCACTATGGCCGTTGCCATCCGTTTGCGCCGTGAGGGCGCCAAGAATCGTCCCTATTACAAAGTCGTCGTCGCCGATCAGCGCAGCCCGCGCGACGGCAAATTCATCGAGATGATCGGGACCTACGATCCAAAGGTGAAGGGCTCCAACTCCTCCATCGACATCGCCCGCGCTGAATACTGGATCAACTGCGGCGCCCGGCCGTCGGATACCGTGCGCAGCATTTTGAAAAAGGCCCGTCGCAGCACGCTGCTCGCGGAAGGCGGCAAAGGCGCTGCTGTGGCTTAACCCGTTCGCTCCGTCATTTTCATAGGCGCCAGTTCATCGCCGAAGGTCGTGCGCGCCTGAAAAATTTTCTCTCTCCCTCGTTGCCGGGTTCCATCGTCGAGTCACCGCTGTGAAAGAGTTTCTCCTCTTCGTCGTCCGGCAACTCGTGGATCGACCGGACGAGGTCGTGCTGCGCGACGCGAGCGACGAGCGGACGTTTCGCTACAAGCTCGAACTCAATCGCGACGATGTCGGCAAGATCATCGGTCGCAGCGGCCACACGATTCAGGCCATCCGCAATCTGCTCTCGGCCGCCGCGGAGCGTCACGGCAAACGGGCGCAGGTGGAAATCGTCGAGGGGCGTTGAAGATCGACATTCTCACGCTGTTCCCGGCGATCTGCGAAGGGCCGCTGGGCGCGAGCATCCTCGGCCGGGCACGTGCCGCTGGCGCGGTTGAGATTCGCGTGCATCAACTCCGCGATTGGGCCGAGGGCCGGCACCGGATCACGGACGACACGCCCTTCGGCGGCGGACCCGGCATGGTGTTGAAGCCAGAGCCGATTTTTGCCGCGGTGGAAAGTCTGCTTTCCGCGTTGCCGCCCGAAAGTCGGTCGCGCGCGCGAGTGATTCTCCTCGCGCCCCAGGGCCGCGTTTTCAATCAACGCATCGCGGCGGAGCTGGCGGGATTCGAGCATTTGATCCTGATCTGCGGCCACTACGAAGGCGTGGATCATCGCGTCGCCGAACATCTCGCCGACGAGGAATTGTCCATCGGCGATTTCATCCTGACAAACGGCGCGCTGGCGGCGGCGGTCGTGACGGACGCGGTGGCTCGATTGCTGCCCGGTGTCTTGGGCCACGAGGCGTCCGCAGCAGAGGATTCGTTCAGCCGCGCCGAGGCGCCCGCGCTCTTGGAAGCCCCGCAATACACGCGGCCCGCGGTGTTCCGCGGCTGGCCGGTGCCACCCGTATTGCTTTCCGGTAATCACGCCGCCATCGCGCAATGGCGACATAAGCAATCGCTCGTCCGAACACAAACCGCTCGACCCGATCTGCTGACCCGCGAGAGCCACGAGTGACCGATTCTCATTTGGGTCACGGATAAGAGGCGCGCGTGTGGGAATCGGGGCGCCTGTGGCGTTGACAACCAGCGCTCGGCGAATTTCAATGGGCGCGTTTTTCAGCCGGCAGCCCGGCCGTTGCGATCATTCCCTTCGCACGCTGAAACTTTTGTGTCGTTCCCGCCGTATTTTATCAGCCATGAACCCCCTTCGTTGTATCGTCAGTGCCGTCTTTTTGAGCCTCCTCCTCGTCTCCTTGTCAGGCTGCTCCTGTAGCGAAAAACCCCGCCGCGAGCCGGCCGGAAAGAATGCAGTCGCCGATGGGACGCGGCGCAAGTCCGAGTTCGATTTTTACTGCGCCATGCGGCCGCCTTCGTCGCGCGATACTCCTGCGGGCAAGACGACGGTGGCTTTTACGACCGTGGTTTTCGACAGGATGAAGGCGGAGGGTTACAAAGTTTATCTGGTCCGCTACGGATCGCGCACGACCGCGGCGCGGACACCAGCGGGCCGCGTCAAAGTGGCGGGCTACGGTCTGCGCGACTTTTTCGGGGAGGCGACAGCGGCCAGCCCGTCGCCCGTGCAAGTTGCCTATCAAAGCGGCTACGGCATGCGCGATTTTTGGGGCGACCGAGCGCAGCCGGGTGAACCGTCGTCTGGCGCTGGCGCGAACGAGTCGCCTCTCATGACTCATCCGGTGCACTCGGCCTCAGCCAAACCTCGTCCTGGAGCGCGTTCCAGCGCCGGAACGACCCCGGATTGGAACCGCGAGGTGGTCGTGTGGGAAACGCGCCGCGGCGAATTTTTTCTCGTCGATGGTCCCTACGCGTCGCCGAGATGGGTCAAAGGGCAGTCGTGGCTCGAGCGGGTGCGCTTCTGCGATCCCGCGGCGGCAGCCGTCGCCGAAGTGCGCTCGTAGCGCCGCGCCGGTCACTTCGTGATGATCCCGTTCGTGCTAAAATTGAAAAAGTAGCGTGGGTTCTTCGTGTAGAGGCCGGGCGTGGTTGAGTCGGGGAAGTAGTAAAGAAACGCGTTCAGGTTGAAGTCATATAGATACGGAAAGGGGAAAGTCGGACTCGTGTAGAAAAACGAGCCGCTGGCGAAGTCGTAGAAATACGCGCCGCCCTGTCCATCCTGCGCGTCGAAGAAATATTCGAAGCCGAGGTCGTTGTGGTAAAACACAAAGCGATCGACGGCGTCCAGACTTCCGCCGAAATCGCGGGTGTAATAGCCAAACGGAGTGCCGTTGGCAAATTGCAGGTAATAAAAATTGGAACCCGCCAGCGCAACCTCACCATTGAAAAACGCGCGCCGCGGACCGAAAGGCGCTTTGAAGCGCGCGCTGGCGACGACCGTGGCGCCGTCGCTCTTTCCGTCCGACGGCGTCACCGTGCACGTCACGAGGTCGCCGACGCTGCCGACATCGTGCGGAATGGCGTCCGCAAACCCCGCGCTGACGAGATCGCGCACCGTCCTGCCATTGATCTGCCAGAGATACCGATAGCGCACGATGTCGTAGTCGGGATCGTTGAAAACCTGCGGCGACGTGATCCTGCAAAAGATCACCTCGCCCGGAGTCGGATCTGGCGGATCGAATGCAACGGTGATCGGCCGCGGCGGCCGGTTCGTCGCCGACGCGCCGGCGGCGAGCACGGTGAATGGCGCTAGGGCGACGACGCGATCGTTCAGCGAATACTCGATGTGCCATTCGCCCTCGACGTTCAGGTCCACGGCGAATTCGTGCGGGTCGATCGCCGTGCGAAACGCCGTATCCACGGTCCCGAGATCGGCCGCGAACGCCACGGAGCTGTCGGGCCGCAGATACCGCGCGCTGATCGTGGCGCCCGCGGGAACGTTGTGAACATACGTCCAGAAATTCACCGTTTGCGCGGCGCCCATGTGGAAGGTGCCGGTGCGCGCAGTGTCGATCGGCAAGCCTAGCCAGTTCGCCAGCGGCTGCGAAGTGAGCACGAACTCGCGCACGTAAAATTCCGAGCGAAACGCGGGCTGTGTTTGCCACATGCTGAGGCCCGGCCGCGCGGACCCGGCAAAGGGTTCAAAAATCTCGCCGCTGCAACTGCTCTCGAAGTGCAGGTGCGGCGCGGAGCTATTGCCGCTGCTGCCGGTCAGCCCGATCTGCTGCCCGGCTTTGACGGACTGGCCGACCGTGACCGCCACGCTCCCTTTTTTCATATGCAAATAGAGCGTCTCATGGCCGCCGCCGTGCGCGAGGCGCACGAAGTTGGCGAGCTTGTCCGGGTTGTCGGTGTTCATGTCGAACTCGCCGTCGTGCGCGGCGACGACGACGCCATCGAGCGCCGAGAAAATCGGCACGCCGATGGCCATGTGGCTGAACGTTTCGATGGCGGTATCGATCCCGAGATGGCCGTCGTAGGTGTTGACGGTGCTGTGGTAATCGAGGACACCCGATCCGGTGTCGAGATCGACCAGATTGGTGGGATACAGGTCGTCCCAAAAGTTCCCGCCTTGCGGCCAGAACGTGTATTTCTGCAAACCGGGTGGCGGAGCAAAAGCGCCCCCGTCTTGAGCAGGAACGGACGCGAGTGGCTGAAGGGCGACGAAAATGAACGTCGCAGCGAGCGAATAAAGCCGGAAACAGCACCGCATGGTGCTGCACCATCGTGCACGGCAAAGAACTTGGCGAGCCTCCCGTGACGGACGGCGAACGCGCGGGACGAACGGTCTGCGCGCGGCTGCGGCCGGAAAATCGGCGGCGACACAGCTCGGGCTGGCGGGATTTGAACCCACGACCTCTTGAACCCCATTCAAGCGCTCTACCAAGCTAAGCTACAGCCCGGAACTGCATCACTGTCTTCCGCCGCCATCCGGCCGGCAGACAGGGCGCAAAACTAGCCGCGCCCGCGGGGCTTGTCACCCGAATTTCGCGCGCGCTCACATCCCGTATTTGCGCCGGTATTTGTCGAACAGCCGGGTTTGCTTGTTAGAGAGATCGACCGGTCGTCCAGCGATCCAGGCGGCTTCGACTTGCGTCGCGATTTCCAGCGGGTCACCGGTGGTGACGATCACGTTGGCATCCTTGCCGGGCTCCAGCGAACCGAGGCGGTCGGCGACGCCGAGAATTTGCGCGGGATAGAGCGTCACGCTTTTCAACGCTTCCTCCCGCGCCAGCCCGTGCGCGGCGGCTTGGGCGGCGTGATAGGGAAGGTTGCGCTCGTGCGCGGCCTCGAAGTGCGAGCCTTCGCCGGTGATGCAAAAACGCACGCCGGCCGCCGACAGCTTGCCCGCGTTGGCATAAGGCTCGTCGAAGGCGTCCCCGCGTCGCAGCGGAAGCGTGTTCACGGCGCCGACGATCACCGGGACATCGCGCTCTTTCAGCAGCGCCGCGACCCGCCAGGCGTCCTGCCCGCCGACGAGCACGAGTTTCAACTTCTCCGCGGTCGCCCAACGCACCGCGGCTTCGATTTGCTTCACTTCGTCGGCGTGGATGAATACGGGCAACTCCCCGCGCAGCACGGGCAGCATCGCCTCGAAGCGGATGTTCGTTTCCGGCCGGTGCGCCGAGTTCGACCCGATACCGGGATTCGACACCGCCTGCACCTCTTTGGCGTAAGCGCGCGCCACCGCGAAGGTGTCGCGCAGTTGCCGCAGCCGCGCGTCGATGTCCTTCTGCTGATCCTCGGGCGTTTTCGGGTAACGCGGATCTTTGTCGATGCGCAGGTCGGGCCAGAAAACGTGCAATCCGACGGAGGGTCGCACGCACATCGATTCCCAAGTCCAGCCGTCAAGGTTCACGAAGGTGGAAAGGCCGGAGATGAGGCCGTTCTGCGACTTCGGAACGACCAGCGCGCTCAGCACGCCGTTCGAGCGCGTGACGGGCAGCAACTCGCTGTCGGGATTGATCGAAACGAGCGCGCGTGCGTCGGGATTTACCGCGCCGGTTTCGGCGACATCGACGGTCGCGCGCACTGCCGGGATTTCGGTTAACCCGAGCACGGTGTGCGCGGCGATCATGCCAGGATAAACGTGCTTGCCGCGCACCTCGATGATCTGGGCGCCGACTGGCAGCGCGCTCACGGATTCACGCCCGCCAACCTGCGTGATTTTTCCTCTCTCGAACACGACGACTCCATCCGCGATTTCGGGTCCGCTGTTCGGGTGAACCGTGCCGCCTCGCAGCACGACGGCCTGCGTCGGCGCGGGCGCGGGAACGTTGTCGGAACCGTGTGCCGCGAACGGCATTGTCACGAAAAGGAAAAGGAGGAATTTTTTCATGGGAAGCGAGTTAGAAGCCGCCGCCAAGCGTCGTGCAATTGTGCTTGTCCGCCCCGTTATGATACAGGCCGCGCTGTTCGAGCGCGTGATGGATCGCGCGGTGCAGGAAAATTTGGTCCAGCGCCGTCGCGAACCCGGCGTCGCCGCCGAGCGCCACCGGTGTCGGATTTCCTTCCGGCCCTTCCTTGGGTTTATCCTTGTCACCGCCTTCGCCACCGGTCGGCTTGCTCAGCGCTTTTTGTCGTTCCGGCAACGCGCGCTGGATGAGCGCTTCGCGCAGGCTGGCGACCTCGGTCTGCATCTGCCGGTCGCGGGCGTAGTCGAAGTAGCAGCGGCCGTCGATCCACGTTTGATCCGCGCGCGTGTAGGCCGAGAGCGGGTGGCCGTTCCAGATCACGAAGTCGGCATCCTTGCCCGGTTCCAGCGAGCCGACACGCGCCTCCACGCCGAGCTGTTTGGCGGGATTGAACGTGACGAGTTTGAGCGCTTCTTCTTCGCTCAGGCCGCCATATTTTACCGACTTCGCCGCTTCGGTATTCAGCCGGCGCGCCAGTTCGGCGGAGTCGGAGTTGAAAGACGTGAGCACCCCCGCTCGGGTCAGGATCGCACCGTTATACGGAATCGCATCGACAACCTCAAATTTGTAGTTCCACCAGTCGCTGAACGACGACACGCCAGCGCCGAGTTGCGCGATTTCCTGCGCGACTTTGTAACACTCAAGGCCATGCTGGAACGCGGCGACTTTCAGGTGAAAATCCTGCGCGAGGCGAATGAACATCAACAGCTCGTCCTGGCGGTAGCTATGGATGTGGATGACCCGGTCGCCGCGCAGCATTTCGACCAAGGCGTCGAGCTGTAAATCGCGCCGCGGCGGCATCGCGCTGCCGGCCGGTTTTTTGCGGAAGTCCGACCAGGCGCGGTCGTATTCCTGCGCGGCGAGAAAGCGGTCGCGGATGATCTGCTCTACCCCCATGCGGGTCTGCGGATAGCGCGTGGTGAACCGTTCGCCCCAATTGCTCTGCTTGACGTTTTCGCCGAGCGCGAATTTCACGCCCGGCGTCGCGCCGGCGAATTTTAATTCGTCGGGCAGCGCGCCCCAGCGCAGCTTGACGGTCTCGCTTTGGCCTCCGATGGGGTTGGCGGAACCGTGCAGAAGATTCGCGGCCGTCAAGCCGCCGGCGAGTTCGCGATAGACCGCGATGTCGGTCGCATCGAGCACGTCGCCGATGCGCACCTCGCAAGTGACCGCGTGCGTGCCTTCGTTGACGCCGCGCGCGATGGCGCTGTGCGAATGGCAGTCAATGAGGCCGGGTGTCACGTGACGGCCGGCGGCGTCGATCACCGTCGCGCCGGCGGGCGCTGAGAGCCCGGCGCCGATCTCCGCGATCTTGCCGTCGCGCACGAGGAGGTCCGCGTTTTCCAATTTTCCACGCGCCCCGCTCGTCCAGACCGTCGCGTTGCGCACGAGCAACGTCGCGGGCGCGGCGGGTTCGTCGAGCCGACGACCGAAAGCGCCGGCAGGATACACGCTGGGGATGGATACGAGTTTGTCGGCAGCCGCGCTCTTCTCTTTTTCCTTCTCGGTTTTCGGCGGCGGGGTGAAGGCGGCAGTGCGCTGTGCAGACCAGCGGAAAAACTGCCCGTCCGGCCATCGCCCATTGCCATCGAGGCCGCCGTCCTCGGCAATCGTCGCGGTGAGACGCAGCGCGCCCTCGCCGCCGGCGAAAGCTTTCGCTGGCGGGAGCAGCACGAGCGTTTCGCCCTGCATTGCCGCGGCGAAGCTCTCGGTGCCGAGCGTGGCTTTCAGGTTGCTCGGCTCGCCTTCGATCTTCAACGAGTTTGGGGCGTTGCCACCGCTGGGCAGGCTCGCGAATGCCACCGCATACGTGCCGCGCGGTTCCTTTCGCTTGCCCGCATCGGTGTCATAATATTCACCGTCGATCCAGGTCGTGAGCACCTCGGCTTTTTCGTCGGTGAACAGGTTGCCGCTCGTGATCAGAAAGCTGGCGACCTTGCCTTTTTCGAGCGTGCCATAGCGTTCGGAGACGCCGAACATTTTCGCGGGATGCGTTGTCAGGGCCGCGAGCGCATCGTTCTCCCCCAGCCCGCGTTTGACGGCGAGGCGCAACCGCGGCCAAAACTCCTTTTCCGGCTTCGCCAGCGTCGCGGTGGTGAGCGCGAACGGGATGCCGGCCTTCGCCACGCGGGCGGGGTTCGACGGGGCTTCCTGCCAGTGCTCGAGTTCCGCGAGCGTGACGTCGATCGCTTTTTCCGGCGTCTCGATTTCCGGCGTCTCCGGGAAATCGAGCGGCAGGATCAGCGCGGGCGCGCCGCCGTCCTTGCCGACGGTTTTCTTGAGTGAATCGAGCACGCGATATTCGTAGCCGCTGCCGCGCAGGATCGCGCGCAGCTTGAACTCCTCGACGATCCGCGCGACGCGGCCGACATCGAGTTCGTCCGTGGTTTCAAAGACGACCGGCAGCGCGCGCGCGATCGGCGAAAGAAGCGCGCCGAGCGCGACGTTGGCCTCGGGCCGCTCGGTCCCGCCGGGATGGCGCGCGGCGAATTCCTGCGCCTGCCGATACCATTCGGCATCGTAGAACGTCTGGCGGATGAGGGCGATGCAGCCCATGAGCGACGTCGGGTATTGCGCCTCGGCGAATGGGCTCAGTTCGAAGGCGATGTGCTGCGCGACGGCCGTTGGCGTGAGCAGGCTCTTGTTCGCGTCTTTGCCGTTGAGCTCCACCAGCGCGCTGGCGCCGCGAAACACCCCGCGGCCGGGTGAGATCACCGCGCCGGTGAAGCCGAGCGCGCGCAGCTTCTCCGCGCCTTTTTCGTCGGCCTGGAAAAACTGGATCGCGCTGCGCTGCGGAGTCACAAACGTGCTCCACGAGCCGGGGCCGTCGGGCACGGG
>CAXTRS010000213.1:0-8627 GCA_964246635.1 uncultured Chthoniobacterales bacterium
GCTGCGCGAACCGCATCAGCGACCAAAGATCGCGCACGGAATTTTCGATCGGCGTGCCGGTGAGCACAAAGCGATGTTGAGCGCGCAATGCAAACGCGACCTGCGCGTTTTGCGTGTCTGGATTTTTGATGTGCTGCGCCTCGTCGAGCACCGCGGCGGAAAACGGAATCGTCGCGTAGCGCTCGGCATCGCGCTGCAACAGCGCGTAGCTCGTGATGACCAAATCCGCACCCGCGATTTCCTGAAACCGCGCGTGCCGATCCGAGCCGGTGAGCGCGAGCGTTTTCAAGTCGGGCGTGAAACGCCGCGCTTCGTTCCGCCAATTCGTGACCAGCGAACTCGGGCAGACGATCAACGCGGGAGCTGCCTGCGCGGACGCCCCTCGCCGCGCGGCGAGAAACGCGAGCATCTGCACGGTTTTTCCCAACCCCATTTCGTCCGCCAGAATGCCGCCCAGCCCGCTCTCCGCCAGCCGCCACAACCACGCGACGCCTTCCGCCTGATACTCGCGCAAGGCGACGCTGCGCAGCGTGCCGAGCTTCTCCTTCAGCGCCCCATCTCCGACCGTGCGGTCGCCCGCGAATTTCGCCAGCGCGCCGCGCAAATCCGCGACGCGCGCTCCGGTTTCCTGCGCGGTCGCCGTCACGTAACCAGCGTGCGCCCGCTCGAGGCGATACACGCCGGGCTGGTGCTGCACCGGCTCGCAATCGCGCAAGACCTCCTCGAAATCCGCAAGCGCGTCCGCATCAAAAACGGCTGCGCGCCCGTCCCGCAGCCGCGGTTGGTTTTGCCCGGAGCGCAGCAGCCGCTGGAGTTCGGCGGGCGGAAGCGTTTCTCCATTCGGCGCGGAGAGCGAGTAGCGCATTTCAAACCAATTCTCGCCGGACGAAACGATCTCGATTGCGGGCGTCAGCGGCTGCAGCTCGCCCCTGGCTTTTTCCGCCGGCGCGGAGAGGGTGACTTTCCAGTCGGCTCCCAATCGCGGGTAACCGAACGCGAGGAACCGCGCGACCGCGGTTTCCTGGTGGAGCACGAACCGGCCACCCGATCCCGGCGTCGCAGCGAAGCCAAAACTTTCCAGCCGCCGCACGGCGGCCGACTCCGCGTCGGTGTCGCGCAGCTGGACGACCCTGCGGTCCTGCGGGTCGGGGAAAAAGGCCGGGGCACGCGGGGGATTTCCGGCGAGAGGAAATTGAGGGCCGCCGCCGGCGTAGCAACAGCGGAGCGTGGCGCGGAGTTCGCGCATCGAGCCTTCGATTTCGAGCGAAAATTCCGGGGTTCCCTTCCGCAGCTCCGGCAAGGTCAATCCCGGGCCAGTTTCCACCTCGAACCAGTGCTCCAGGCGTGGGGCATCGAGCGCGAGAAAGCGCAGGGCGCGCTCGTCGCGCAACGCCTGCGGCCCGTCGGCCAGCGATAGGAATTCCGCCGGGGTTCCTTCCGCGCAGGGGATAAAACGGTTTCCGCGTTTCACCCACGCTTCCCCCTCCCCGACGAGCAGCCGCTCGTTCGTTTCTTCGAGCAGTTTCAGCACGATTTCGTCGCTGCTGCTCCGTCCTAGAAACACCTTGGGGCGAGCGTGTGAGCGCGAGATTTCGACGGGGACCGATTTGCCGAACGCGACGCGCGGATGGCCGCGGAGGAAACCGAGAAAACGCAGAAATTCTGCGCGCGAAAACACACGCATTGGCGTGAGCAACTCGTCCGCGTCCGCGACCTGCGTGAGCGCACCGACGGCCGCCAGATCAAACGTGTCGCACGCATAGATTCCCTCTGCGGACAACGTGTTGAACATCGCGCGCGAGCCCGTTTTCCCCTCCGCTTCGATGACCACGAAAAGATGTCCCTTCGACCAAGCCGAGTCGAACTGCGGAGGCAGAATGAAGTGCAGCGCCATCGGCGTCACCGCCGTGTCGGTTCCGATTTCCACAAACGTGGGTCCGGGCGATTTCGCGGATTTCCCGGCGGCGCTGCTCACGGCGGCTGGCGGCGCCGAGTTCGTCGTGGTCACCGCCGTGTCCACCGGCGCAGAGGCGCGCTCCATGTAAGCCAGCCCCACGGCCAGCGCGTGCGCGCAAACACTGCCCCATTCGCGGGACTGCCGGCAGGTGCAAAGGTTTTCGATGTGCGAAGCGCTCTTGATGCGCAGCCCCGAGCGAAAACTCCGCGGCCCTTCGCGCACCGTGCCCGAGAGCACAGGCGGCTCGTATTTCGCGTCGGCCACGCGCCCGGCGCGATGGAGTTCCTGCGCGCTCTTCATCGCCGGCCAGCCGCCAGCGCCGACGAGGAGTTTTTGCGTGATCGCGGGCGGTTCGGAACTCACGCGAGACAGTGTGGTTTCGCTGGCACGGGCGCAAGAGGCAGGCGCGTCGAGCCAGCGTGCAGGCAGCAGGTAGTGAACGATGGACGGCAAGACGCGAGTTGCGCATTGCGCGCTTACCCCCTTTCTTTGTCCTCCTAAGCGGAGCGAGGCACGAGCGCAGTCGAAGGACCTCTCGCTGACCATGCGATTGAGTAGTGAGGGCGCGAGCGGCATTCAAACAGACTGTCAGCAAGAGATCCTTCGGCTCCGTTACACTCCGCTCAGGATGACAGGGGGAGGAAAGGAAAAGCCGCCGCGCGCCGGGCGTCACTCGCCACTTCTCACTCGCAGCAATCTTTAATCCTGTCCGATCTCATGCATTCCGCACACCGTTTCCTCAGCTTATTCGTCTGGCTGCTTCTCGCCGCCTACCCGGTGAAGAGCGATGCGCGCGTGGACCGCGTCGAAATCCTTTCCTGCACCGACGTGCTTGGCGGAAAACCGTTCGGCGACGCCGGCCCTTACGAAAAAATCATCGGCACCGTTCACTTTAAAGTCGATCCGCTCCACGCCCGCAACCGCGCGGTCATCGATCTCGACAAGGCGCCGCGCAACGATGCGGACGAGGTCGAATTTTCCGTCGACGTGTTCATTCTCAAACCGAAAGACGCGGCACGCGGCAGCGGCTCGCTGTTGCTCGAGATTCCCAACCGCGGCGGCAAGGGGCTGCTCCGCGTTTTCGGAGGCGCCAAAAGCGCGGCGGACCCAACGGCGGAGGAAGAATTCGGCGACGGCTTTCTCCTGCGTCGCGGCGTGATCCTCGTCTGGCTCGGCTGGCAATGGGACGTGCGCGACGAAGCCGGGCTGATGCGACTGGTCGCGCCGGTCGCGCGCGAGGCCGGCGAAAAACCCATCACCGGGCTGGTGCGCTCCGATTTCGTCGTCACCGAAAAAATGTTTGCGCACCCGCTCGGGCACATGATCAACGGTCAGATCGGCGGCACCGAATACCCGGTCAGCGATCCCGACGATCCTGCGAACGCGCTCACCGTGCGCGATGCGCCGCTCGCCGAGCGCCGGACAATCCCGCGCAAAGACTGGCGGTTCGCACGCACCGCCGATGGGAAAACGTCGCCGGATCCGCGTTTCATCCATTTCGCCGGCGGCTTCGAGCCGGGAAAAATTTACGAAATTGTTTACCGAGCCAAAGACCCGGTCGTCGCCGGCCTCGGTCTCGTGGCCGCGCGCGATTGGGCTTCGTATTGCAAGCGCGACAAGGCGGCCGTTGCGCCGGCGGCGCGCGTCCACGCGCTCGGCATCTCGCAGAGCGGCCGTTTTTTGCGGCACTTTTTGTATCAGGGATTCAATGCGGACGAATCCGGCCAGCGCGCGTTCGACGGCCTGTTGATCCACGTCGCCGGCGCCGGAGTGGGCAGCTTCAATCATCGCTTCGCTCAGCCGTCGCGCGACGCCCAGCCGACCACCGCGCTCTTTTATCCGACCGATCTTTTCCCGTTTGCCGACTTGCCGCAGACTGACCCGGAAATCGGCCGCTGCGCTGGTCTGCTCGACCGCGCACGAGCCGATGGCGTCGTGCCGAAAATTTTTTACACGAACACGTCTTACGAATACTGGTCGCGCGCTGCCTCGCTCCTGCACACCACGCCCGACGGCACGGACGACCTGCCGCTGTTCGACAAGGATGTGCGCCTTTACCTGCTCACCGGGCTGCAACATTTTTCCGTCGCCTTCCCACCGGTGGCGCGCAACACAAATCCCGCCCTGCAGGCGCAATTCGCGCAGAATCCGCTGCCCGTGCAGTGGTTCTGGCGCGCGCTCTACGTGAACCTGGATGACTGGGTGAAAAATGACGTTGCCCCGCCAAGCAGCCGTTATCCGCAACTCGGGAATGGATCGTTAGTCCCGCGCGAGAAACTCACGTTTCCGAAAATTCCCGGCGTCTCACTGCCAGAGCGTGCGCACGAAGCGTTGCGACTCGATTTCGGACCGAGGTGGAACACGGAGGGCGTTATCACCAACGAGCCCCCGGTGATCGGAAAACCGTTTCCGGTTTTCCTGCCGCAGGTGAACGACGACGGCAACGAGTCGTCTGGCATGCGCCTGCCCGAACTCATGGTGCCGCTGGCCACCTACACCGGCTGGAACCTGCGCGATCCGCAGACCGGCATGGCTGGCGAACGAGTCAGTTTTCTCGGCTCGTATCTGCCGTTTGCAAAAACGAAACGCGAACGCGAAGCCAGCGGCGACCCACGTCTGTCCATCGAGGAGCGCTATCGTTCGCGCGAAGATTATCTCGAGCGCTTCGGCGCCGCCGCGGCGAAGCTCGCGGGCGACCGCTACATCCTGCGCGAAGACCTCGACGCCATCCAGCGGCGCGGCGGTCAGGAATGGGACGAAGCGGTGAAGCATTGAACGTCGTTCACCACACCATCTTCCTTTCGATAGCCCCGGCAGGGGCGGCAGAACATTAGCCCACGGCGTGAGCCGTGGGTTGGCATTGAAGAGAAAACCCAGCCCCGGCAGGGGCGTCAGAACATTGGCGTGTGCAGCGTCACGGCAACGTCATTGTTCTTACACCCCTGCCGGGGCTGGAGATCGTTTTGTATCTGTTCCCCACGGCTCACGCCGTGGGCTATGGCTCTGTCGCCTCTGCCGGGGCTTGCACAATCGGAAACATTCAAGCGACGCGAACCGGAAGCGTTCAATTTCCCAAGTCGATCACACAGCGAAATCCGTAGATCACATCGCGCTCGCCGGCGGGAACGACGTTGCGATAGCTGCTCAGCAAAATGCCCGCGCCATAATCGGCCCACGACCCGCCACGCAGCACGCCCCATTGGCGCAACGCGCCATGATTCTTGTAGGGGTCGGCACACCATTCCCAGACGTTGCCGGCGAGATCGTGCAGGCCGAAGGCGTTCGGCGCGAAACTGCCGGCCGGCGCGGTCTGCGCGTAAGGCTCGCCGGCCGGCGTCGTGCGGCGTTTCGGCTTGGATTTGCCGCCCGCGGCAACGGCCGGGTCGGCGTAGTTGCCCGATCCTGGCGGGGGTGGCCACGTCCTGCCCCACGGATACACGCCGCGCACCCGGCCGTCGCGCGCTTCGGGCGTGTCGCCGGTTTCGTCCGGCAGCCCGGCGGCCAGGCTCCATTCGCGGTCGGTCGGCAGGCGGTAGCGCTGCGCGGATTGCAAGCGGCCGGCGGCGATTTCGCGCGCCGTCAGCCAGCGGCAGAATGCCTCGGCGTCGTCGCGGTTGACGTTAACCACCGGGTGCGCCGGCCCTTGCTCGAAATCGGTCGCCGGATGCGTGCGGCCGGTCTCGCGGCAGAATGCGGCGAAGTCGCTCACGCGCGTTTCCCAGATCGAAAAGAGCAGCCGTTCGCCGACTGGCGCGAACTTCATGCCGAGTCCGTTCTCCCATGGCTGCCCTGCGCTGGGTCCGCCAGTCGGCGGGAGCGCGGCGTGCAGTTTTAGACGCTCGTTGACCGCGACGCGACCGGAAAGCACAACCGGCTGGCGACCTTCGAGCCGCACGCGAAACGCAACGTCGCCGGGTGCGATTTTCGTAAGCACGCACGGTGTTTGCCCGACACGTTCTTCGCCGCGGAAGACCTCGGCTCCCGCCGGCTCGCTGGCGATTTCAACGCTGCCGAACGCCGGCGTTTCCAGCACGACGCGGAAGCCATAAAGGTCGCTGTGCGCGTGCGGAAACGCCTCGATGCGCTTGGACGCAAGCAGCAGCTCGGCATCGACGTTCGCCCACGCGCCGCCGCGCAACACGCGCGTCTCGCCGCCGGGCGCGAAGCGGTCTTCACACCATTCCCACGCGTTGCCGCCGAGATCGTGGAGGCCGAGCGGATTCGGCGCGAACGAGCCGACCGGCGCGGTGCGCGGGAAGCCATCATTATTCGGCAACGTGCGCCAAGTCGCCGGCCAGTCCGCGCCGGGTGCACGAAGTTCCGCGCCGGCATAGTTGCCTGCGCTGGCGGGCGGCGGCCATTGCGTGCCCCACGGATAAATGCCACGCACCCGACCGGAGCGCGCCTGCGGTGTCGCGCCGTTTTCCGGCGGCAGACCGGCGGCGCGACTCCATTCCGCGTCCGTCGGCAGGCGGTAGAACTGGCCCTCGTCTAGAAACCCGATTTCGTGTTCCTGTTGCGTCAGCCAATCGCAAAAGGCGTAGGCGTCTTTCCAGCTCACGCCGACGACGGGATGCTCGGGCGTTTGCGGGAAACCGGGAGCGCGCCAGCTCGTGCCCGGCCGTGCGCCGGAGTCGCCATTTTGCAGCGTGGACATGCCGCCGCCGGTGGCGTCGTAGCCGGTCGCTTCGACGAACGCGGTAAAGTCACGCAGTCGCGTTTCCCAGACACTCAGCAGGGTCGCGCTCGCGCCATTGCCCGCGCCGGCGTCCGGTAGCGGCACGAAGCGCATGCCGAGACTGTTTTCCCAACGCGCCCCCGGCGTCGGCCAGCGGCCTGGCTCGAGCGTCACGCGCGCCGTCGCGGTTTCGCCGGCGACGACGGCGACCTCGCTCGTCGCGCGCCGATGACCGGGGAGCGTGAACGCAAACGTCGCCGCGCCCGGCGGCAGGTCGCCGACCGTGAGCGGCGTCTCGCCGAGCGCGCGTTCGCCAAGGTGCACCAACGCGCCCGGCGGCTCGCTCTCCAGGCGCACCGCGCCGGGCGGAAACTCGAACGTGGCCTGCACGGGCGTTTCGCTTTCCTCGGTCGCCGGCGCGCGCACCAGCACTCGCTGACTCTGGTCCGGCCAACCCGAAAAGCGCGCGAGCAATTCGTGCTCGCCGGCCGGCAGCTCGACCGTCAAAGGCGTCACGCCGAGCTGCTGCGCGCCATCAAAAACCTCCGCGCCTTCGGGCTGGCTGCGGAGCGAGACCTTGCCCACAGGTGTCGCGGTCGGCACCGGGGTAGGATCAACTGCTTCGACCGGCGGCGCGTTTTTCTTTTCCGGCGCGCGCTCGCGGTTCGACATTCGCCACCAACCGGCCGCTAGAAGGGTCAGCAGGAAAACTAGAGCGATCCACGCGGCGGCGCTGCCCATGCCGTGCCGCACGCGCCGCCGCGGCGGCTTGCCGCTTTGCAGCCGCCGCAAGTCGTCGGTCATCGCGGCGGCCGAGCCGTAGCGGCGGTCCGGTTTGGGGTCGCACGCGCGCAGGAGCACAGTGTTGAGGCCGCGCCGCAGCCGGTCGTCCTCGGCCGCGTCGGATGGAGCGTCGGGCGCCGCCGTGAGGTCGCTTGCCCACGCCGGAAACTCGAGCCGGTCGCGGCCCATCGCGCATTCGTAAAGCACCTTGCCGAGCGCGTAAAGATCGGCCGACGCGCCGCCCGGCCCCTCCGGCGGCACGTAGCCCTCGGTGCCCACGAACGAGCGCTGGCCGTGCGCTGCGACCAACCCAATGTCGGCCAGCATCGGCCGGCCGCGGACGAAGATGACATTGTCCGGCTTCAGGTCTCGATGGCTGAGGCCATGCGTGTGCAGCGCGCCGAGCGCCTCGCTCAAACGCACGCCCAGCTCGACACACTCGGCCGCCGGCAGGCGATTGCCCCAGCGCGCGCTCAACTCGGCGCGCAGACTGCGCGGCCGGTAGGCGGCGGGATCGAGTGTCGCGGTCGCGGCGCTCACGTCGCCGGCGCGCAGATCGTCGGCGAGCTCCATCACGTAATACAGAAACCCGCCGCCCGCATCGGTGCGGCCGACCTGGAGAATATCGACAAAGCCGTCGTGCGAACGCGAGATCGGCTCGAACGCCGCCAGCCCCTCGAACTCGCGCCGAAACGCGCGCTCGTCATTAAAATCCTCGCGCCGCACGATCTTCACCGCGCGCCACGCGGCGGTTGCCCTCGTCTGGGCCAGCCAGATTTCGCCATAGGCGCCGCGGCCGATGCGCCGCAGCACGTCGTGGTCGGGCACCGCGGGAACAGCAGTCGGCGGCGACGACGGAGCGATCACGGCGGCGGAGTCAGACGAGGGCAAGAGCAAGGAGCCTCCGGCATCGTAGCCGAGACGCCGCGGCGCGGAAATTCCTTTTTCGTGGCGGACACTGCGGCGGACCGCTGCGATGATGGAAGGAGATGCCCACGCTCTGCCCGCGCTGCCATGAGCCGCTGGCGGCCGATGACGTCAACGTCGCCGCCGACGTGGCGTTTTGCCGGCGTTGCTATCTTCAGTTAGCCCCGGCAGGGGCGACAGAGCACTAGCCCACGGCGCAAGCCGTGGGTTGGAGTTGGAGAGAACCCAAGCCCCGGCAGGGGCGTAAGAACAGCCGCGGGGAGCAGCGCTCGTCGCGACGGC
>CAXTRS010000214.1:0-8554 GCA_964246635.1 uncultured Chthoniobacterales bacterium
GGATCGTCGCGGCGGCGGCGGCGATGCTGCGCGGCGGCCTGGCAGTCCCGGCATCTGCTGCCGCTGATTCGCCGCCGCCCGCGACGACGGAATTTTCCGCTGGCCAGCGCAGCACGAGTTTTCGCGTCGAGACGCTCGACGGGCTCGTCTTCGTGCCGGTCAAGCTCAACGGGTCGCCGGCCGCGCATTGGTTTGTCCTGGACACCGGCGCGAGCCGGATGCTCATCGAGCGCAAGCTGGCGCAGGAACTGGCCATCCCGCTCGAGGGCAGCGGCAGCGTCGGGGGCGCCGGCAGCGGGAGCGTCCCGGTCGAATTCGCGCGTCACGTGCGCTTCGAGGTGCCGGGGTTGACGATGACGGAAATCGAACTGGCCGCGACCGACCTCACCGCCTTGGAAAGCATGGTCGGCCGGCCGATCGAGGGCGTCATCGGCTACGAGTTTCTCATCTCGAACGTCGTCGCCGTGGACTACGAAGCGAAGACACTCACCGTCACCGCGCCCGACGCCTTCACGCCGCCGGCGAACGCGGAAAAACTGCCGCTGACGTTCGACAAAAAATGGGTCCGCGTGAAAGCCACGCTCGCCCTGCCCGGCCTCCCGCCAATCGAGGACGACTTTCTCGTGGACTCGGGCTCCAGCGACTCCGCGGATCACCCGCGGGTCGCCGACGCGAAGGGCCGCGAGTCGGTGGACGCCGGCAACGGGCTCGGCCAGTCTGCGCCGGGCTATCTCGTGCGCGCGGAGTCGCTGCGGCTGGGGAAATTCCTGCTGCGCGGAGCGAACGCCGTTTCCACGGACAGCAACCCGAACATCCGCGGGTTGATCGGCGCCGGCGTCCTCAGCCAGTTCCATGTGATTTACGATTATCCCGGGCAGCGAATGTTTCTGCGTCCCAACCGGTTTTTCACGTCGGCCTCCGGGTCGGAAAAGACTCGGTAGTTCCCGCCCGGCGGTTTTGCTGTAAGTTGCCGCCATGTCTCTCCTCCGCTCTTCCCAGGAACTCACCTACGCCGCCGCCGAAATCGTCATCCAAGGCTGCATCGCCAAGGCCGCCGAGATCGGCGTGCCGCAGTGCATCGCCGTCGTCGATACCGGCGGCAACGTGATCGCCTTTGCGCGCATGGACGGCGCGAAGTTTCTGTCGCAGTTCTCCGCGACCCAAAAAGCGATCACCTCGGCCTCGATCCGCAACGCCACCGGCGGCGCGACGCCCGAAATGGGCGTGAATCTCGCGCTCGCCACCGGCGGCCAGGTGACCAACCTCAAGGGCGGGTTGCCCATCCTGCGCGACGGCCAGCTCATCGGCGCCGTCGGCGTCGGCTCGGGCACCGGCGACCAGGATGTCGAAGTCGGCAAAGCCGGCATCGAAGCGCTGGAAAAAGCGCTCGCCGGGGAGAAATAGCGCGCTGCACTCTGCGGTGATGTGGATTTGAGGAGGGGAAGAGAAAAACGTCGAACATCCCACATCGAACTCTGAACATTTCAGAAGTTCTGAATCATTGGGCGTTCGATGTTCGATGTTCGATGTTTTCTGTTTTTCCCGCCCGCCGCGCCGGCATTGCCTTTCCGCCGCGTTGCGGCATGATACCGTTCAACTCCCCGCCGGATGACCCCATCCTCTCCCGCCGACGGTCGTTATTTCCCCACTCACGAATGCGGCGTGTTCGCCGTGTTCGGTCACCCAAACGCAGCCGCGCTGACCTATTACGGCCTCTTCGCGCTGCAACACCGCGGCCAGGAAAGCGCGGGCATCGTCACCGCCGCCGAGCCGGGCAGCACGTTCAAAGTCCACAAGGCGATGGGCCTCGTCGGGCAGGTGTTTAACCAACCCATCCTGGAATCCCTGCAAGGCACGCGCGCCATCGGGCACACGCGGTATTCGACGACGGGTTCGAGCAACCTGAACAATGCGCAACCGATGACGGCCAACGGCATCCGCGGCCAGATCGCCATCGCGCACAACGGCAACCTCATCAACGCCGGCGAGCTGCGCGACGAGCTCGAAACCCGCGGCTCGCTTTTCCAGACCACAAACGACAGCGAAGTGCTGCTCCACCTCCTCGCGCAGCCGCCCGGCGCGAATCATCCCGAGAGCCGTTCCGCGCTCGGCGCGCTGCGGCGCGCACAGGGTGCGTTTTCGCTTGTCATCATGAGCGAGCGCGAGGTCATCGGCGTGCGCGATCCGCTCGGTTTCCGGCCGCTCGTTTTGGGGAAGATCGAGGGTGCCTGGGTGCTGTCGAGCGAGACCTGTGCGTTCGATCTCATCCACGCCGAATTCGTGCGCGAGATCGAGCCGGGCGAGGTCATCATCATCGACGAAAACGGACCGCGCTCGGAGTGGCCGTTCAAGCAGGAGCGCAAGGCGTTCTGCATTTTTGAATACGTCTATTTCGCGCGGCCCGACTCGTTTCTCGACGACATCAACGTCGCCGCCGCGCGCACTCGCATGGGCAAGGAGCTGGCAAAGCTCCACCCCGTCGATGCCGACATCGTGGTGCCCGTCCCGGATTCGGGCAATTACGCCGCGCTCGGCTTCAGCGAAGAGCTCGGCATTCCCTTCGAGCACGCCTTTGTGCGCAACCACTACATCGGCCGCACGTTTCTCGCGCCCAGCCAGCTCATCCGCGACTTCAACGTGCGCATCAAGCTCAACCTCATCAAAGAGATGGTGAAGGACAAGCGCGTCGTCGTGGTGGACGACTCGATCGTGCGCGGCACCACGGCCCGCGCGCGGGTCACCAACTTGCGCGAAGCCGGCGCGAAGGAAGTCCACATGCGGGTGAGCTGCCCGCCGCACCGTTTCGCCTGCCACTACGGCATCGACTTCCCTGACCCCGAAGACCTGCTCGCCAACCAGCTCTCACTCGAAAAAATCTGCAATTACCTCGGTGCCGATTCCATCGGTTATCTCGACGTGGACGCCCTCGTGCGCGCCACGGAGTTGCCGAAAAACAACTTCTGCCTCGCCTGCTTCACCGGCGACTACCCGGTGCCAGTTGACCCACACCTGGACAAATACATCATGGAGCGCCGCCACGGCCGCGCCAACACCCTCGTCGCCGCCGATCCGCATCCGAATTTGTTCGAGAGTTTAAAGTAGGTTTATGAGTGCGAACATCGCCTCGCCGCTAGCGGTCGAGACCCGCATTTACACGCTGCGTGGGCAAAAGTCATGCTCGGCCCCGATCTCGCCGAAATCTTCGGCGTGCACGCATTTCGGCTCAACGAAGCGGTCAAGCGCAACCGCGAACGCTTCCCAGACGACTTCATGTTTCAGCTTAAGCGCGAGGAACTTGCAATCTTGACATCGCAAATTGCGATGTCAAAAACGGCGGGCCACGGTGGCCGACGTGCGCTGCCTTATGCTTTCACCGAACACGGCGCCCTCATGCTCGCCAGCGTGCTCAACAGCCCGCGCGCCGTCGAGATGTGCATTTTCATCGTGCGCGCTTTCGTACGGCTGCGCGCGGCGATCATTGGTCACAAGGAAATCCTCGGGCGTTTGGAGGAACTGGAGCACAAAGTCTCTTCGCACGACAAACATTTGGGTGTGCTCATTGACGCCGTGCGCCACCTCATCGTGTCGCCCCCGCCGCCCCCGTCCACACCGCCACCGGATCGTCCGCGCATCGGATTTCAAAAGAGCAATTTGCCAATTCAAGGTCGCAAACTGCGTCCTTAAAATCTCATCTCCATTTCTCTCCATGTTCGGCCATGCACGCACAGCTCTCGCCCCACAAAAAGCCTACGCCCGCGCCGGTGTGGATGTGGACCTGGGGAATAAACTCAAAGGCGGGTTGCACAAGCAACTCGCCGGCACGCACAGCGCACAGGTGCTCGGCAAGATCGGCGGCTTTGGCGGATTGTTCCGCGCGGATTTTCGCGGAATGAAAGAACCCGTCCTGGTGTCGAGCATCGACGGCGTTGGCACCAAGCTGAAGCTCGCCTTTGCGCTCAACAAGCACGACACGATTGGGCAGGACCTCGTCAACCATTGCGTGGACGACATCGCCGTGCTCGGCGCGCGACCGCTCTTTTTTCTCGATTACATCGGCACCGGCAAATTGGAGCCGGCGGTTTTCAAAGCGATCCTCGCCGGTTTGGCGAAGGCGTGTCGCGCTGCCGGATGCGCGCTCATCGGCGGCGAGACGGCGCAGATGCCCGGCATCTACCAGGGCGGCGAATACGATCTCGCCGGCTGCATCGTCGGCGTCGTGGACCGGAAAAAAATCATCGACGGCATGCGCATCCGTCCTGGCGATGCCGTGCTCGGCTTGCCCGCCGAAGGATTGCACACGAACGGCTACTCGCTCGCCCGCTCGATCTTTTTCGACAAGATGCAGTTTCCCCTCGACGCCCGGCTGCCTGGCCTGAAAAAGGGACTCGGCGAGGAACTCCTGCGCGTCCATCCGAATTACCAGCCGGCGCTCGCCACGCTCTTCGACACCGGCGTGCTCAAAGGTCTCGCGCACATCACCGGCGGCGGGCTCATCGACAACCTGCCGCGCATCCTGCCCGCCGATTGCGATGCCGTCATCGACACCGCGAGTTGGACGCCGCCGGCGATCTTCCGCCTGCTCGGCGAACACGGCGAAGTCCCGCGCGACGAGATGTATCAGGTCTTCAACATGGGCATCGGCATGGCGCTTGTCGTCGCGGAAAAAGAGGCCGCGCGCGTGCTTGCCGCGCGCGCCTTGAAAGGCATCCGCCGCATCGGCCGCATCGAAGCCGGCCGCGGGCGGACACGGTTGGTGTAACGTCGCGGGCAGCGTCACAGCCACCAGACGCCGACAAGAATCGTCAGCACGGTGAGCGGCGCGCCGACTTTGAAATAAGTCCAGAACGGGATGTCCACGTTTTGCGCGCGGGCGCGCTGGACGACGATGAGGTTGGCAACCGACCCGAGAACGGTAAAGTTGCCCGCGAGCGTCGAGGCCATCGCCACGACCAGCCAGGCGTGGGTCGCGTCGGCAAGCTGACCCAGAAATGGTTTGAGCACGAGCACCGCGGGCACGTTGGAGACGAGGTTGGACAAGACGGCGGTGACGCCGCTGAGGATCGCGGCCCGCTCCAGGCGCAACGCCGCGACGGCGTCGAGGAGCGACGGGGTGAGGATGGCTCGCTCCGCGCCGGCGACGACGATGAACAAGCCGCAAAACATGAGCAGCAGCGGCCAGTCGATCTCCTGATAAATGCGGTTCGCCTTCACCCGCCGGGTCAGCAGCAGCAGCGCGCCGGCGAGCAGGGCGACTTTGGCCGGCGGCTCGCCGAGAAAGAAAAACACCACCATCGCCAGAGTCACGAACACGCTTTTCCAGAGCAGCGCGCGGTTGGCCGGCGCCGCTGGCAGGGCGTCGCCACGCAGGGGCTCGCGCGTCCAGAATTCCCCCGGAAAAAAGAGCGCCACCAGCGCGCAGGTGAGCACCAGGCCCAGGCCGGCGACCGGAGCCAGCGCGGCGGCGAAGCGGCCATACGGGATGTGCGAAAGGCTGCCGATGATGATGTTCTGCGGATTGCCCGTAATGGTGGCGGTGCTGCCGGCATTGGACGCCATGGCGACGGCAAGCAGATACGGAACTGGATTGCGCCGCAGATGAAGGACAAGCTCGAGCACGAGCGGCGTGAGCACGAGGCAAACGGTGTCGTTGACCAGGAAAGCCGAGAACACGCCGGAGACCAGGATGACGGCCGCGAGCAGGAGCAGCGGGTGGCGTGCGCGCGTGACCACCCAGCCGTTGACCACGCTGAAGAAGCCGCTCAGCCGCAGGTTGGCGACGACGATCATCATGCCCAGGAGCAGCGCGATGGTGTCGAAATCGATCGCGCGATACGCTTCCTCCAAGGACAGCGCGCCGGCGGCGACCATCAGCGCCGCGCCGACCAGCGCGGCGCCGGCGCGGTCGAGCCGCAGACCGGGGAACTTGCCGAGCGCGAGGACGAAATACGTGAGCGCAAAGATGCCGAGGGCTGCGGTGCGCGTCCACGCGGCTTCCGGCAACGCGTCGGCTGCTCCGGGCAGGAGAGAGGAATGCATCGGGTCGAAGCCGCCGTGGATTTTCAGAAATTCAAAGTTCGTGCCGCCGTGAAAAGCCGGCCGCCGGGGAAAGAAAAACATTCCTCTGGCGATCGGCTCACAAAACCGCTTGTGGGTCGCAAGCGAAGGGTCGCTCCAACTCACCGGGCGGCGAAGATCGCCGCATCGCGCGCCGCGCCAAGGTCCGGCAGGATGCGCGCGCCGTCACCGGCCACCTGCACATCGGCCACGACCGCGCCTTGGAAGATCAGCGGCACGCGCCAGAAGCCTTCGCGTGGCATCACCTCCGCGCCACCGGCAACGCGCAAATTTTTCACGATGTCGGCCAGCCTGAGCCGTTCGAGATCGCCAGCCGACCCATTGCTGGGCGCAGGCGGCGGCTGCGCCTGCACTTGCTCGGCCGGCGCGGGCGGGAGGGCGCGCAGGCCTTTCGGCAGCACGGCGCCATCGGCGGGATTGAAAGCAAGGCGCGCAATCTCCTTGCTTTGATAGAGCACCGAAGCTTCCAAGTGCCGATCGCCGCGCGGTCCGGTTTTCAACCAGACCTCGCCCGGCGCAAAATCGGCCGCGGCAACGGTGACGAGCTTGACTGCCGCAGGCGCAGCTTGCGGACCGACAGGACGCGCTGGCGCGGCGTCCGGCGGCGGGGGCGGCGGATCGCCGGCGTCGTCTGGGCGCGGACCGCGAGGTTTCTTGCCGTGAGGCGGCGGAGGCGGTGGGCGCTCACCGCGACGGTCGGCTGGCGGTGGCGGCGTGTCGTCGATGGCTGAAGGCGGTGCCGGTGGCGGCACGGGATTTCGCGCCCGGCTCAGACTCAGGGACGCGAGACCCAGGCCGGCGGTGATGAGGAGCGCGGCGGTGCAGAACCTCCGCGCGATGGGAATGGTGATTTTCATGAATGTGTTATTTGTCGAACGAACCGAACGACGGAAACCCGGATGGGTCTCTGCCATTCGATTCTTCCGAAGTTTCCCTCGGGTGGTTGCCGCTCCTTTTTGCACGGTGCGTGCCAGGATTTGCGAATGTCGTAAGTAGCTTGGTGGTAATGGATTGATGACAGCGCGGCTGGTGCTGCCGAATGCCGGATGGTGCGATTACCGGACACCCGCCGTCCGGCGGGCGGACGTTCCCTGAGTCACGCCGACCGACGCCGACCCGCTGTCGGGTTCTGCCTCTGGAAGATCCTCCAGCGCGTCCGCGAACCGGACGGTCGATGTCCGCCGATCATCCAGAACCGTTTCAGGCTGAGCGGCCCGTTCTCCTGTGCACTGGAGACAGAACCCGCGCGCGGCCTTGCTGGTACGCCCCTTGCAAACGGGAGCTGCTGCCTCCGCCCGTCCCGCGTGCCGCGCACCACCGCGTCGGCTCGCTCTTTCCTTTCCCCTGATTTACCGACCTATGAACGTATCCACAACGCCCGCCGACTCCGCGCCGGAAAATCCGATGGCTGCTTGCGAGACGGCGGCTGGCGGCGACAAGCCCGCGCCGAGTCGCCGCAGCCTGCTCGGATTGGACGGGCTCAATTTTCTGATGGCCGACGTGCGCGACGGCGTCGGCCCGTATCTCGCGGTCTTCCTCAAAGGCTCGCAGAACTGGCCGCCCGGGGAGATCGGCGTTGCGATGGCCGCCAGTTCCGTCGCCGCGGCCCTTTGCCAGATTCCCGCCGGGCTGCTCGTCGATTCGCTCAGGATCAAGCGCCTGCTCGTCGCCGCCTCCGGGCTGCTCGTCGCGGCGGGTTGCCTCGCCATCGTTTTCTTCCCAAGGCTGGCGACAGTCATCGCCGACCAAATCATGCTTGGGGCAGCTTCGGCGGTTATCCCGCCCGCGCTCGCCGCGCTCAGCCTCGGGCTGGTCGGGCAGCCGCGGCTGCCGGCACGCATCAGCCGCAACGAAAGCTTCAACCACGGCGGGAATTTCGCCGCCGCCGGGCTCGCCGCGCTGCTGGGGCAGAACTTCGGCTACCACTGGATTTTTTTCCTCGTCTGCATCTTCGCCGTGGCCAGCGCTGGTATGGTCGCGCTCATCCGGCCGCAGGAGATCGACCACGAACTGGCGCGCGGCTGCGAGGAGGAAACCGGCGAGGACGGGCGGAAGCGGGCGCTGCCGCTGCGCGACCTTTTCAAACGCCGCGACCTGCTCATCTTTCTCGCCTCCGTCGTGCTCTTTCACCTCGGCAACGCCGCGATGTTGCCCATGGCCGGGCAGGTGCTGGCCAGGACGCATCCGGGTTCCGACGTTTACGCGTTGAGTGCCTGCATCGTCGCGGCGCAACTCGTCATGGTCGGCGTCGCCGCCGCGGTCGGCTGGGCGCTCAAGCGCGGCGTCGGGCGCAAGACGATCTTTCTCGTCGCGCTCGCCGTCCTGCCCGTGCGTGGGTTTCTGTTTACGTTGACCGACAGCCCGTTCGGCGTCGTCGCCATCCAGTTGCTCGACGGCGTGGCGGCCGGGATTTTCGGCGTCATCTCGATTGTCATCGCCGCCGACCTGATGCGAGGCACCGGCCGCTTCAACCTCGCCC
>CAXTRS010000215.1:0-8542 GCA_964246635.1 uncultured Chthoniobacterales bacterium
CACCTGCAGCGCCAGGGCGCGGACGGAGCGGCGCGCTCGGCCTACCAGCGCGCGGTGCAACTCGCCTCCGAACCCGTCGCCCACGCCGCGCTCGAACGGCTCGGGCCGGTCGCGCCCGAACGCGCCCCTGCGAACTAGCTGAATTTTCCCTGTAATTCTTCTACAATTCTTGTTGCCCTAATTGCGCGCTTCCCTCTAATGTCGGCGCGTTCTGTCTTTCCCCTTCCTGTTTTTCTGATTTCGGCCCCCTTTTTTCGGTTCGCATCCTGCGACTTACAACTCTCAGCTACCCAGTTATGAACATCTCGAAATTTTTATCCCGCGGCGGCTTGGTGGTGGGCGCAATGCTTTGCGGCCAGTTTTTCTCCCCCGCCCATGCGGGCAGCAGCGGCGTCGGTGTCTCCAACGCGAGCTTTTCGCGCATCCCGCTCACCTTCACCCTCGACAGCCGCCTCGGCTACGATGACAACACACTCGACGAGCCCGATCACGTCGATCTCGTCATCGGCGGCACCCGCAGGCAGGTGCAGCGCCGCGAGCCGTCGGACAGCATTTTCTTCAACGAGCAGCTCAGCCTCGCCTACGGGGCTGGTAATTCGCGCTCGAACCTGGTGCTCGGCGCGACGGCCGGCATCACGTATTACTTCGATCGACCCGGACGTGACTACGATCTGAATTTCGGGCTGAGCGTCCGCTATCAGTATAAGCTGACCCCGCGCGCGACGTTCAACGCTTCGACCTACAACGTGTATCAGTCGGAGCCGGACTTCGGACTGGTCAGCGGGCAGACCCGCCGCAGCGGCGATTATTTTTACAGCAGCAGTGAGGTTTCGCTCACTTACCGCTGGGCGCCGCGGTTCTCGACCGTTTCGGCTTACGACCCGGTCTTCTTCGTCTATCGGCAGGAGCCTTACAGCACCTTCCAGGATCGCACCGAGCAGTATCTCAGGCAGGAATTTCGCTTCCTGCTGTCGCCGACCATCAGTCTGGTGGCGGAATACCGCTTCGGTTACATCACCTTCTTCGACATCGACAACGATTCTTATTCGCACTTCATCCTCGGCGGTTTCGACATGGCGCTCAGCCCGCGGTTGCGCATGAACCTGCGCGCAGGTGCGGAGTTTCGCACGTTCACCGACACCGGCGTGCGCGCCGCGTCGCAACCCGCGTTTGTGCAACAGCCGAATGGCACCTTTGTCGCGGTCGCCGTGCCGGTGCAGACGATCGGCGAGGGCCACCAATACTCGCCCTACGTCGAAAGCTCGCTCTCTTACGACCTGTCTCGCCGCTCGAACGTTTCGCTGACTCTGCGCTACGGCCTCGAGGAAGGCGACACCACGCTGGCCAACAGTTTTCGTGAGACGTTCCGCATCGGCGTGGCTTGGAACCAGGCGCTCACCGCGCGCATTTCCGGCTACCTCTCGATGTTCTATCAGCACAGCAATTACGACAACGGCGACACGATCGACCTCGCGGGGCGGCGCTTCGCCAACGATTACGACGAGGATGTTTTCGACGTGGCCGTCGGGCTGCGCTACGCGATCAACCGGCACTTCTCCGCCGAGCTTGGCTACAGCCACACGCTCGCGCGCTCCGATTACCGGACGCCGGTGGGCGCCACCGGCTTCCTCGAGGGCCAGCGCGATTACGATCGCAACCGCGTCTTCGCGGGCTTCCGCGTCAGCTTCTAAGGCTTCCTCCAGCACGCTACGCACTCCATACGCAGCGCTGTTGTCACCCTGAGTCGGGCAGAGAATTTTTCTCTCGCCCGACTTTGCGCATTCCCACAACTCCTGTAAAATTCCGTCGATGCAAAAACCAGACGTTCGCCCCCAGGCGCCTGCCGGTCTCAACGAGGCAAAACTGCACTTTCTCGATTATTGGCGCGTCATCCGGGTGCGCTTCGGCATCGTGCTGCTGGCGTTTATCCTGATGCTGGTGACCGCGGCGATCGTCACCTACTTCATGCCGCGCAAGTTCTCGTCCACCGCGCTGGTGGAATTGCGTCCGGAAACCGCGGATCTCCGAGTCTTTCGCGATACCAGCGACATGCCGAGCATGGACCCGAAGTTTGCGCCGACCCAGATCGAGATTATCCAGCGCCAGAGCATCCTTTACCCGGTCATCGAAAAACTTGATCTGACCCACCGATGGGCGACAGAAAACGGTCCGATCTCCCGCGAAGGCGCGTTCTACAAACTGCGTTCGATGCTCAAGACCAAGCCGGTGCGCAACACCGAGTTGCTCGATGTCACGGTGACCAGCACCGACGCGAAAGAGGCCGCCGAGCTCGCCAACGGCATCGTGCAGTCCTATCAGGATTTGCGGCTCAACGAGCGCAAGCAACTCGGCACCGAGAGCATCGGCGCGCTGGACACGAATCTCGAAGAAAAGCGCCAGAAGGTCGCCGATTTCGAGCGGCGCATTCAGGAAATCCGCCGCGAGCATCCGGAGTTTCGCGATCTCAGCCTGCCGACGTCGCTCGCCACCGAGGACCCGCGCAAAACGCAGATCGACGCCAAGCAGACCGAGGTGGACAAATACAACACCACGGTGGCCGGCCTGACGACGCAACTCGAGAAAGTGCAGCGCCTGAAGGGCGAAGAACTCATGCGCGCGCTGGCGACGCTGGATATTCCCGACCCCAACGTGCAGAAGCTGCTGCCGCAATACCAGGACGCCGTGACGAACGAGGCGGCGATGTTGAAGACCGGCCTTGGCCCCAATCATCCGAAAGTCGCTACGGTGCGCGCGACGATTGCGAGCATCCAGCGGCAGCTCACCGAGCAAGTCGATAGCATCAAGAACTCGCTGGCGATCCGTCTCGACGTGTCCAAGAAGACGCAGGAGAGCGTGAAGGCCCAGCTCGCCGAGCTGCGCGAGGAACAGCGCAAGGCTAGCGAGGGCAGCTCGGAATATTACCAGATGCAGCAGGACTACATGAATGCGAAGCGCGTGTTGTTCGAGGCGGAAACGCGCAAATCGCAGACGCAAATCGACAAGGCGATGCCGACCCGGCCGGTGTTGATCCGTGCGAAGGCCGAGCAGGCCAGCGTGCCGTCGAGCCCGAAGATCTGGCTCAACATGACGCTCGGTGCGCTGCTGGGTTTGATCGTCGGCGTGGGCCTGGCGTTCTTCATCGAATATCTCGACACCAGCGTGAAGACGATGAACGACGTCGAAACGCTGCTCGGCGTGCCCGTGCTTTCCATCGTGCCGAAGGACATCCGTCTGCTGCACAAGCAACCCGGTGACGTGCCGGATGCGGAGGCGTATCGCATCCTGCGCACAAACATCGAATTCAATCGCAAGAGCGCCGACGCCAACACGCTTTCGATGGTCAGCGGCGGCCCGGGCGAGGGTAAATCGACAACGCTCTGCAATCTCGCCTACATCTGCGCGCAGGGCGGCTATTCGGTGTTGATCGTCGATGCCGACTTGCGGCGGCCGACGCAGCACAAGTTTTTCGACATCAGCAATGCGGTCGGGCTGACGAATTATCTCACCACCAACGTCAGCCTGGAAGAGGTCATCCTGCCGACGAGCGTGGAGAATTTGTCGATCCTGCCGAGCGGGATTTTGCCCGCCGATGCGGTTGGCATCCTCAATTCGCAGCGCATGAGCGACATGATCGCGGAATTGAAGACGCGCTACGACATCGTGTTCTTCGACTCGCCGCCGATCCTGGGCGTCAGCGATGGCGCCGTTCTTGCCAGCGAAGTGGATCAATCCATCATCATCGTGCAGCACCGGCGCTTCCCGCGTGCGATGCTCCAGCGGGTGAAGCAAGCCGTGGTCAATGTCGGCGGCACGGTGTTGGGCGTGGTTCTCAACAACGTCGATCTGCGTCACGACCCGAGCTACGCGTATTACACGAGCTACTACGAGTATTACACCCCGGGCCGCCCCAAGACGCCGGCGCAAGCCGAGCTGGCCGCCGCGCCGACGGGCGGTGGGAACGGTTCGTCTGCCTCAGCCAAGACTGGGTCAGGAAATCGGCGCGGCGATTACTGAGTTTGCAACAATCTGCCTCCTTATGAAATTCCTCCACGTGATCCGCTGGATGGCGCCGCTCGCAGCGTCGCTGCTTTTCGCGCATGCGGTTTTCGCCGACGCCCAGTTGCGACCCGGCGACTCGTTCGACATCCGTATCGGCGGCGTGCCAGCGGACGAGATCAGCACGGTCAACGGCGCCTACACGATCGACGGCGAAGGCTATCTCAACATGCCGTATATCGGGAAGATCGCGGTCGGTGGCATGACCACCGGCCAAGCCACCAGCACAATCGAGCGGGTTTACAGATCCAAGGAGATTTACACGAACCCGACGATCACGCTGACCATCGCGGCGACCGGCCGCTTTGTGAACGTCGGCGGCGCGGTGAAAAGCCCGCAGCGCGTGCCTTATACGCCGGACATGACGGTGCTCTCGGCAATCAACGCCGCCGGCGATTTCAACGAATTCGCCAACCAGAGCAAAGTGCTGCTTCTGCGCGATGGCAAGACGACGACGGTCAATTGCAAGGAAATCCGTCGCAACCCATCGTTGGATCCTGGCGTGCGGCCGGGCGATCAGATTCAGGTGCCCGAGAAGTGGTTCTGAGCGAGAGAGGCCGCGCTATTCCGTCTCGATCACCGCGCGGTTTCGCCAGATGTAGCTGACGCCGGAATAGAGCGTCAGCGCAATCGCAATTCCCGCGACCGCCCAGCCGCCGTAGGTCCACAGAAGCCCGGTGCGGTCGCTGGCGGTCACCTGATCCAGCCGCGGGTGGATCCGCGCGCTGATTTCCCAAAAGGAGAGCAACCCGAGGAAGTAAATCACGGTGGCGATTTGCCACGAGGTCTTGTGTTTGCCGATGCGTTCGGCTGATAACACCCTGCCTTTGGAGACCGCGAGGAGACGCAGACCCGTGATGAGAAACTCGCGCGAGATGACGATGATCGCGACCCACGCCGGGAACGCTCCCAACGGCACCAGGAGAATGAACGCCGAAGCGGTCATGATCTTATCCACGAGCGGGTCCATCAGCCGGCCGAAATCCGTGATCAGCGAATAGCGACGCGCGATTTCTCCGTCAAAATAATCCGTGATCGCCGCTGCAACGAAGAGCAACAGCGCGAGCGTGTGCTTGTAAGGCACCGAATCGATGCTGAGCGCTGCGACGAAGGCCACCGTCAAGCCGAACCGGCCGATCGTGAGCCGATTGGGCAGATTGATGCCCGTGCGCCGGCGTGGTGGCTCAACGCGCAACGGTTCCAATGGGGGCGCAAGATTCATCGGCGGGGGCGGGGAGCGGCCGTTTCCAAATGGGCACGACTTCTTTTAATCGTGTGATGATCCACTGTGCGGCCTCAAATGCGGGGCCACGGTGCGCGGCGCTCACGCGCAAAAACAGAGAAGGCTCGGCTGCTGGCACCCGACCGACCCGGTGATGGATGAGCAAGCCGTGCAGGGGAAATCGTTCCGCGGCGTCGCGCCCCAAAAGCGAAAGCTGGTGCCGAGCCATCTCAGGGTGAGATTCGTAAAAGATACCATCGATTGCATCCTCGGCTTCGCGGCCTCGCACCACACCGTAAAAATCCACGACGGCGCCGGATCCATCCGAGAACGGTGGCGGCGGCGGCGCCAGTGGTGTTTCGGCGATGACAATTTCCCAAAACTCTCTTAGCATGACACTTCGGGCTTCGCGTGGGCGTTGTTCTACGGTAGGGAGGAGAAGCGGAGACGCAAAAAACTTACCACGAAAATGGAAACCAACACCTGCGATATCGGTCTCATCGGCCTCGCCGTCATGGGCGAAAACCTCGTCCTCAACATGGAGAGCCGCGGCTTTACCGTGGCCGTTTTTAATCGAACGACTTCGGTGATGGAAAAGTTCATCTCGGGTCGCGGGGCAGGAAAGCGTTTCGTGGGCGCGCCGACGCTCGAAGAATTTGTGCAGTCGCTTAAGCGGCCGCGGAAGGCGCAGATCATGGTCAAAGCTGGGGCACCCGTGGACGCGGTGATCGATCAGCTCGCGCCGTTGATGGAGCCCGGCGACGTCATCATCGACGGCGGCAACTCGCTGTGGACCGACACGCAGCGGCGCGAAAAGGCACTAAAGGAAAAAGGCATTCATTTCTTCGGCGTCGGCGTCAGCGGTGGCGAGGAAGGCGCGCTGAAGGGGCCGTCGATTATGCCCGGCGGCTCAAAAGAGGGTTGGCAGGCGCTCGCGCCGATTTACCAAAAAATTGCCGCCGTTGCCGAGGGCGAACCGTGCTGCCGCCACATGGGGCCGGATGGTGCGGGCCATTACGTGAAGATGGCGCACAACGGCATCGAGTATGGTGACATGCAGCTCATCTGTGAGGCGTATGCCATCCTGCGCACCGCGCTCAAGCCGAGCGCCGAGGAGTTCGCGAAGATTTTCACCGAGTGGAACAAAGGCGAACTCGACAGTTTCCTGATTGAGATTACGTCGAAGATTTTTACCAAGACCGACCCGGAGACCGGAAAGCCCATCGTCGATATCGTCCTCGATAAGGCAGGGCAGAAAGGCACCGGAAAGTGGACCGTCGGCCACGCGGTCGAAATGGGCGTGCCGCTGAGCGTCATCGGCGGCGCAGTTGAGGCGCGGATTCTCTCGTCGCTCAAAGACGAGCGAGTTGAGGCGAGCAAAGTTCTCGCTGGTCCTGAAGCGAAGCCTTACAGCGGCGATCGGCAGGGGCTCATCGACGCCGTGCGGGACGCGCTCTACGCGAGCAAGATCATCAGTTACGCCCAAGGCATGGTGCAGCTCGGCAAAGCGAGCGAGCTCTACAAATGGAACCTGAATTTCGAGGACATCGCCTCGATCTGGCGGGGCGGTTGCATCATCCGCGCGCGCTTTCTCAATCGCATCACGGACGCATATAAAAAGAACCCCGCGCTCAAGAATCTCGTGCTCGACCCATTCTTCGCCGAGATTCTCCAACGCACTCAGGCCAACTGGCGCAAGGCAGTGCAGGCGGCCATCGAGTTCGGCGTGGCCGTCCCGGCGTTCAGCGCGGCGCTGAGTTATTTTGACAGCTACCGTTCCGCAAATCTGCCGGCGAATCTCCTCCAGGCACAGCGCGATTATTTCGGCGCGCACACCTACGAACGGGTGGATAAACCCGGCGTTTTCCACACCGAATGGCTGCAGGAAGACCGCGGCTTACCCGAGCCTGACCGCATCGCAAAAAATCCGTAAATTTTTTTGAAAAAACCGCTTGCCGGGCTTTCGAGGCGCGCTAATGTCGCCGTCCCGTTACGACGGGGATGGCGGCCGGTGGGAAAAAGAAACCGGCAGCCGGGTCAGCAAAAAGTTTCAGATTTTCGGTTGACCACCCTGTTCCTTGCGGTAGGATAGGAACCCGCCCACGATGGCGGCTCTGAGTTTCTCAGAGTGTCGGCAGTGCCGGCGCGACCAGTGAGCGAGGCTGTTTTCTCGCCCGGTCGTGCGACTGAAGCCGAGCGCGTTTTTTGAAAGATCAACTCCGAGGTGGTGCGTCGTCTTTGCGCGTCGTGCCTCGTTCCCGAAAGCGGGGACCGGAGTAATGGAAGAAAGCAAAGATTGAATTGTGCGTTATTCGTCGGTTTCTTTGATCAACATCAAAACTGTTTGATCGACAACCGAACGGTCGATGGCCTAGCCAGGCTGTCGGCCAATTTGGAATCGGTCAGAATTTGCGTTTCACCTTAGCAGTGAAGCGCGCAAGCTTTCTACGGAGAGTTTGATTCTGGCTCAGAACGAACGCTGGCGGCGTGGATAAGACATGCAAGTCGAACGGGATCACTTTTGTAGCAATACAAGAGTGGTTCAGTGGCGCAAGGGTGCGTAACACGTGGGCAATCTGCCGAGATGTGGGGGATAGCTCGCCGAAAGGCGAATTAATACCGCATTGTGACCAGGGAAGACATCTTCCTGACGTCAAAGCCGGGGCAACCTGGCGCATCTTGAGGAGCCCGCGGCCTATCAGCTAGTTGGCGAGGTAAAAGCTCACCAAGGCGATGACGGGTAGCTGGTCTCAGAGGACGACCAGCCACACTGGAACTGAGACACGGTCCAGACACCTACGGGTGGCAGCAGTCGAGAATTTTTCTCAATGGGGGAAACCCTGAAGGAGCGACGCCGCGTGGAGGATGAAGGTCTTCGGATTGTAAACTCCTGTCATTTGAGAACAAGTGGTTCGTAGTAACTACACGGGCCTTGATAGTATCAGAAGAGGAAGAGACGGCTAACTCTGTGCCAGCAGCCGCGGTAATACAGAGGTCTCAAGCGTTGTTCGGATTCATTGGGCGTAAAGGGTGCGTAGGCGGCGGCGTAAGTCGGGTGTGAAATCCCAGGGCTCAACCCTGGAACTGCACTCGATACTGCGTCGCTGGAGGACTGGAGAGGAGACTGGAATTCACGGTGTAGCAGTGAAATGCGTAGATATCGTGAGGAAGGCCAGTGGCGAAGGCGAGTCTCTGGACAGTTCCTGACGCTGAGGCACGAAGGCCAGGGGAGCAAACGGGATTAGATACCCCGGTAGTCCTGGC
>CAXTRS010000216.1:0-727 GCA_964246635.1 uncultured Chthoniobacterales bacterium
CGCGCACGTTATCCCCCGGGTACGGGGCGCGCGGCCTCCCCGCCCGCGCTCCCCAACGCCCATCGTTCCCGCAAATCGACTTGTCGGCGCTGCGCGCGCACTTGTCTGTTTAACTCAGCAACTTTCTGCCTGACGGGGGAGCCGCGACGCCAGATGTTGGCGCGCGATGTTTCCCCTTCGCTGGTCGCACGGTTTCATTCTCCTCGGCTGCCTGCTCGCTTCCCTGAGCGCCATCAACGCGGTGGTGCGGGCGCAAACGCCGGCGACGACGAATCTCTTCGGCAACAACCCTGGCTTCGAGGAAAGCGTCGCGGAGGAAAACGTGTGGGACGGCGTCTCGCGAGACGGCTACCTCCAGGTCCGCCAGTTCAGCGCCGACGTGGTGAGCGAAAATGGTTTCCGGCGCATGGCACTGCCGCCCAGCGTCGCCTTCGCCGATCTCAACGGCGACGGCAAACCCGATCTCCTCGTCGCCGACGGCGTCGGCTATTTTTATTTCTACGAAAACCGCGGCCCGACCGCGCAGGAGCCGAAATTCACCAGCGCTGAACTGCTCCCGGTTTTTCTTTCCACCAACCCGCGTCGGAATCAGGGCGACACGGGCTGGGACGGTCGCTTCGCCCAAGCCCGCGCGGTGCCGCGTTTTGCGCTCGCCGACTGGCGCAAGAGCGGATTGCTCGACCTGCTCGTGGGCAACTTCCAGGGCGAGCTGTTTTTCCTGCCCAAC
>CAXTRS010000216.1:770-1783 GCA_964246635.1 uncultured Chthoniobacterales bacterium
AGCCGGCGTTTCGCCAGCCGCGCCCAGTCGAAAGCGCGCGGCTGAAACCCGGCGCGCGCGACACGCTTCCCTTCAATCTCCTCGCCCCGGCCGCCGCCGACTGGACGGGCCGCGGCCGGCTCGACCTCCTGCTCGGCGAGGGCACGTATTCCGCCAACGCGGTGCGGCTCTTGGAAAACGTCGGCGCGGCGAGCACGCCGCAGTTCAGCGAGGAGCGCACTTTTTACGTCGCCTACGGGGACGGCCGCGAGGTGCTCCTGCCCACAGTGGTCGATTTCAACGACGACGGCCGGCCTGACCTGCTCGTGGCCGATCGCGACGGCAAAGTCAGCGTTCATCTCCAGCCGCCGGCGGGTTGGAAAGCCGGGCAGGAGTTGCCGCCGGTTTCCACGCTCTCGTTTGGCGGCAGCGAGCGCTTGCCCGGACTGGTCTCGCTCTGCGCGGCGGACTTCAACGGTGACGGCCTTTTTGATCTGCTCTTCGGCCTGCCCAACGGCCGCATCGCCGTCGCGCTCAATACCGGCGTGCGTGGCCAGCCCAAGTTTGGTCCGCTCCAGGAACTGCGCGGCGAGAAACGCTTCGCGTCCTATCGCGTCCCGCCCTACAAACGCGGCGAATCGGAATGGAGAACCGACGCCTCGGTTAATCTCGGCAATGCGCTCGGATTTGTCACCGTCGTTAGCGCGACCGACGATCCCGAAAGCCGGCCGGCCGAGGGCGCGAACTGTTTGAAAGTTGGCTACTGGCCGACTGGCAAGGGCGTCTTTTCTCCGTCGGCCGCCGAAAGCGTTGCGTCCGAGGTGCGGCGTTTTCCGCTGAGCCACCGGCTCGAACTCAAAATAGGTCGCACCTACACGCTGACGTTCAAAGCCAGGGGGACGGGCGGCGTGCCGAAAATTCCGTTCCGCATCACGGCCGATTTTCGCCAGGCCGCGAAGTTCAAAACCGAAGCGGGCGAGCGCGGCTCGGTGAAGAAAACTTTCCTGCTCAGCGGCAGCACGGTGTTTGCGTAA
>CAXTRS010000216.1:1793-8531 GCA_964246635.1 uncultured Chthoniobacterales bacterium
CCGGCGACGGCGTGGTCTGCGGTGACGAAAACGTTCACGCTGCAAACCAGTTTTTTTTATTTTACGTAGGGCACCGAGATCAACGCCTATCTGCACCTCGACGTCGAACTCGCGCGCGGCGACCAGGCGCTTTATCTCGACGATTTTCAGCTGCTCGAGCAGCCGCTGCGACGCTAGCGCCACCGACGTCGCGCCGCGGCCGTCTCCCCTCGTCTATTCGTCGAGAGTGAAGCCGACTTTCACGCCAACCTGCCAGTGGGCCACTTTGCCGTTTTCGATGTGGCCGCGCGTTTCCGTCACCTCGAACCAGCGCATGTTGCGGATCGTTTTGGCCGCGCGTGCGAGCGCGTTGTTGACCGCCTCCTCGATCCCGTTTGGCGACGAACCGACGAGATCGATCTTTTTGTAAACGTGAGTGCTCATAAGGCGGAAATCCTAGGAGGCAGCCGGGCACGGGTCAATTTTCGTGACGCGCCGTCAGTGCGGCTGCGTATGACCCGACAACGTCAATGCATCCGGCAACGCCGCCCCAGCCGCGGTGTTGTCGAAGATGCACCAGACCGGCACGCCGGCCGCCGCGGTTGCCAGGAGCCGTGGCGCGAGCGCGCGGAGATATTCTTCCGAGTAAGCGGAGTAATACCGCTTTGGTGAACCGTGCAGCCGGTGGTAAACCAGACCCGGCCAGCCGCCCGGCTCCGCCCCGCCGGGCACCGGCGACGGATCGGCGGCGACGCGAGCGATGCGTTCTCGAACCAGCAGCGCGTTGGCGTCCGCTGCGAACCAGCTCGGATGTCGCGGCTCGCACACTACTCCCGCGCCCGAACGCGCCCGCAACGCGCGGAAAAACGCGTCCGCCACTGGGGCATCGAACCGCAAACTCGGCGGCAGCTGCACGAGCAGCGCACCCAGCCGGTCACCCAGTCCGCCGACCTCCGCGAGAAAAGCGTCGAGCAGCGCTGACGCGCCTTCCAGCCTTGCGCCGTGGGTGATCGTCTTCGGCACTTTCACAGAGAAGCGAAACGCGGCCGGGACAGACTCTGCCCAACGCACATACGTCGCCTGCCGGTGCGGTCGGTAGAATGAGGTGTTGATCTCCACCGCGGGCAGCACGCGCGCATACCGCTCCAGATGACTGCCGTGCTCGGGGAACCGGCTCTGTTCCGCCCGCGGAATGTTCCAGCCCGCACAGCCGATTAGAATGCGCCCGGGTTCGGTGGAGCTCTCCGATGTTTTCATGTGGCGCAGCT
The DNA here is from genome assembly GCA_964246635.1 of uncultured Chthoniobacterales bacterium. GTDB lineage: Bacteria > Verrucomicrobiota > Verrucomicrobiia > Chthoniobacterales > SZAS-18 > JAFAXH01. The sequence continues at coordinate 3,041 of CAXTRS010000216.1, forward strand.
TACCAAAGTTTCAGCGAAGGCAGGGATGCGTCTCTGAGGCGGCCGTGATTTTTCCGCTTGGCGGTTGATTCTCGCGCAACACAAAAATCCTCGGACGCCTGCGGAGAGGCGTCCCTGCCTTTTGACTGCTCGCTCGCTCCTAACGAGCTACGCACTAGCGTCGCAACGCATCGATCAGCGCGCGTTCCGGCACCGACAGCATCGTCACGTCCACCGTGCGCGCTTCCTCCTGCGCTTCCGCCAGATGCCCCGCAGCCTCCAGCGCCGCGGCATGCACGGCCAACGCCGCCGGCGTGGCCACGCGCGGCTCGACGCGGATGTTCGCAAACGCTTCGATCGCCCGCGCTCGCGCCGCCTGGTCGCCTTTCAACCGCGCCAACGCGAGCAGCACTCGATGGGGTAAACTCGCCGGCTCTTTTTCCACCAGCCGCGCCGCCAATGCCTCCGCCGCGGCGGGCTGCGTCGTGCTCGCGTCGAGCAGCAAACCGACATACGCCTCGTCGTTTTGGATCGCCGTGTCCTCCGGCCAGAGCGCCAGCATCTCGCGCAGGATCGTGTGCATTTTCGCCAGATCGCCCTGCGCCTGGGCCACGCGCAGCCGCGCGCCCTGCGCCGGCCGGAAGCGCGGGACCGCGGCGCTGACCCTCGCATAGGCCGCTTCGGCGATGTCGAGCGCGTCGTTTTTTTCCGCGTATTCGCCGAGCTGAAGCAGCTTGCCGTAGTCGCCGCTGCTCGCCGCCCCTTCGAGCGCGCGTTGCCAACGCCCCTTCACCGCCAGCGAACCTTGACCCAATTGTGTGGCACAACGCGCCAGATACATTTCCTGCACCACGGGATCGAGCGGGAACCGCTGACCCTGGAGCAGGGTCTCGATTTCCCCCCAACGGCCCAGTGCCGCGAGCGCATCGAGGTGCTGGAGAAACAACGCCCGCGTCTCTGCCGCGCGCGTCAGCGGGATCGCCGCCAGCGCGCGTGCGAACTCGCCTTTGCCGAGGAGCCACGCGCCCAGCGCCAGCAGCGTTTCCGCGTCGCCGTCTTTGCAAAGTGCGATGCCGCGTTCCACCAACTCCATCGCGCGCGGCGGCTCTGCTTTTGCTTGGAGATCGAGCGCCAGGAGCATTTGCTGCGTTTTGGCGAGGGGGTGCGTTTCCAACGCGCGAATGATCTCGCTCATCGGAAACCCGGAAACGCCCTCCGCCGACTCCGGCGAAGCTTTCCCTGCGGCGCCACCGCCGGGCGAGACCGACGCGGTCGTCGTCAACGCCCGCCTTGCCAGCAACACCAGCGCATCCAGTCCCACCGCGTCGGGTCGTTTCGCCAAGTCGCCGAGCCGACGCCAGGCCGTTGCGTCCGTTGCTGTTTTCCCCGCCGCCGGCGGCAGCGACAAGAGCAGCACCACCGCGCGCAATTGCTCCACCGGCGTCGCCTCCGCCGTGGATTTTCCGTCCGCCGCTTTCGCTTCGGGGAACAACACGCTCTGCAAAAACTCCGCCGCCTTCTCCAACTCGCTCTTCCGCAAGGCGAGTTGCGCCGCGAGCAACCGATCCGCCGGCCCGGCGTCCGCTGCTGCGAGCCGCTCGGCCACCGAACGCTCCGCGCGCTCGGCATCGCCCAGCCCAAGCGCCAATGCCGCTTCCGCCCGCCGGTCCGCCGCCGTCATCGCCGCCGGCGCCTGCCGGCGCAGTTGCTCCCAAAACTCCAGCCCCTGCGCCTGCCCGCTCTGCGAAAGAAAACTCGCCACCGCCCGGATCGCCTGCGGCTCCGTCGCGCGCAACTGATACGCCCCCACCGCCGCCTCTCGCGCCTCCGGCAGTTTGCCCTCTTTCAACGCAAGGAACGCCGCCGCCGCTTTCCGGCGCGCCTGCCAGCTTTTCGCCGCATTCACCGCCGGTCGCAGGCAGAACGCTCCGGCCACCAGCGCGACGGCGATGATCCCCGCGATGACCCAGCGTCGCCGCATCTGCACCAATCGCAGCCGCCGTTCCTCGTCCGACAAAAGCTTTTCATCCACGCCCTGCATGATGCGGGCGGAGTCTGCGGGAGGCGGCCAGCTTAAGCAAGGGGGGCACTTGATCTGCCCGACCAGCGGGGGAATGGAGGCATCTCTGAGGATCTTCTTGGGAAAAAACGTCGAGAAATTTTCTCGAGGCCGTCTCTCTTCGCCAGTCCTCGCCTTTGGCCAGCACTGCTTTTGCTTCACCCTTCCGCCAACTCCGACGCGAGGGCTCCGCTGAGCAGCGCCTACAGCGGGGGGATTCCCCGGCGCGGGCACGCAAGAAACCAGTGGACGCTGGGAAATAATTCTGCGATAAACCGCCGCTTGGGTCACCAGCCCGGGCGATCTTTTCATTTCCAGCTTTTCCATCACTCCATGCAGAAGCCCGTCCCCTGGTTCAATCGAATCCCCACGTTCCGCCGCAGTCGCGTGTGTCAGCGCGCCTTGCTCTGGGCGCTTCTCGTGGGTGTTGGCTCGATCTCGTCCCATGCGGAGAGGAGCCATGCGACCGGCGCGGCGAGTGCAAACAGCAGCCCTGCCCCAACGGCAATCGCACCCGTTCGATTCACCTTTGATGAACGCGGAGAAAGCTTTTGGAACCCTGTTTTGCCGTCTGCTTACTCGCTCAACGTGCCAGGTTTTTCGACTGCGGCGACGCCGAACGAGCTCAGCCAGCCGGAGGATCGCACCGACGCTCTTTCCTCTGCCACGAATAATGCAAGCGACGCGTTTGCGGGGCGCGTTTCCCTGTTTTCATCGACCTCCGCTTTCAACCCATTTGCCGGAGGCTTTTTTCCGCAGATCGTCTCAAAATCCAGAGACCCCGTTCCGCGCGGTTCGCCAATTTCAACCGATGATATCAACACAAACCGCTATTGGAGCGGCAATGGCGGCAGCGATAATATCAGCGATTCGAACAACTGGTTTAACGGAACTCCCAATTCCAGCGACAGTCTCAATTGGAACAACACCACTGGCAGCCATCACTTCTCGTATTTCAACTACGGCGACTATTATACTTTTGGCCATATCACTTTCTTCAACGGGGCTGGAGGCGGTCAGCTTTACGGGAACGCGCTGAAGTTCACGGATTATCTCCAAAACAACAACGATCCGAACCAGTGGAGAATCTATAATAGCAATGTCTCGGCGACTGTTTCCAGCGGTTCCACATTCTATATTATCTCGAATGGCGGAGGCCTCTACTTCAAACTTGACGGCAGCGGCGGCATGGGGAGTGCAAGCACCGGATCGCTCTATCTCGATTACGATCTTGAGGTGCAAGGCGGCAGCGCGATTACCTTCGAGAACATCATCGCCAATGGCGGCAGCCACACCGGCAACGTCACGATCACCAACACGAGCACGGTAACCTACGCCGGCACCGCGGCAAACACTTACTCGGGCACGACGACGATCTCCAGCGGCACATTGTCAATGAGCAAGGGGAGTGCCGGCGTTGATGCCATCGCCGGGAACATCGTGATTCAAGGAGGCACTTTGCAGTATGGCACTGCCTTCAATAATCAGATCAATGACTCCGCGAAGATGACGATTACCTCCGGCACGTTCGCCGTGGGCGCCCGCACCGAAACGATCGGTCAGACCGCAACTGCAACCAGCGGCTTGAGCATGAGTGGCGGCGCGATCACGATCAGCAGCGGACAGTTGAATGTGGCCAATTCGGCAGTCATGACCGGCGGCACTGTCACCATTTCCAGTTCGGGAATATTACAGACAAACACCGATTTCAATTTTAGCGGCGGCACGATTGATTCTACTTACACCGGCTCCAGCACGGCGGCACTTAACCTCCGCGGCGGCACCGGCACTGGCATCACCTATTCCTCCTCTGGGACTTCGGCGGCTCAGATCACAAACTCGGGCGGCGGTAGCTTTGGAGTGTCGCTAAACACAACCGCTGGCGCTACGACAGTCTTCAACATCCAGAATTCGCCAACGGTGGCTACCGAGCTGGCTATCGCTGTCCCGATTACGGGAGGTTCCGCCGGTGGCATTCAAAAAACCGGCGCTGGAGTGCTGTCTTTGACCGGTGCAAATACTTTCACCGGGCCGACTGCAATCAACGGTGGAACCCTCCAGGCTGCGGTCGGCACGCTTGTCAGCACCTCGAGCGTCACCGTGAACTCCAGCGGCACGCTGCTATTGTCAGGTTCCGGTCGCCATATTGGCGCTAACACAGTCGTGACACTCAACGGTGGCACGTTTAATACGGGCGGGTTCTCCGAACCAACCACCACCGCAGGCGGAAACAACATCGGGGCGCTGACCCTCACCGCGACCTCGGTGATTAACTTCGGCACTGGGAACTCCAGCATCCTGGAGTTTGGCGGCGTGGGCACACACACTGCGGGCACCCTGTTGCAGGTGACCAACTGGGACGGGACGCCTGTTGTCGGCGGGAGCGGAGATCGACTGCTCTTCTCTGGCACCGCCACCGATTTCACGACGAAATACAATCAAACCGACGTCTCCTTTAACGGGATGACCGGTTACGCGGTGGATCAGTTTAGCGGATACTACGAGGTAACCGGGCTCGTCCCAGTGCCCGAACCGACGACCATCCTCGGCGGGCTGCTCGCTCTCGGCACGCTAGGTTACAGTCAGCGCAGGCGGTTAGGGCAGTTAGCGGGCCGCCTGCACTTGCGTGCGGCTTGAAAGAGGAAAGCACGCGGCTGGCAGCGAGGCCGGTCTTGCTTCGCTTCTCTCGGTGCTTGCGGCACAGCGCGCGCGTGCGTTAATCTGCCGCCGTGCATGTGCTCACACCTGCCTCTGCGCCCGGTTGCGCGCACCCGTTCAGCGTGGACGAATACTATCGCATGGCAGAAGCGGGCATTCTGCCGGCAGACGCGCGGGTCGAACTGCTGGATGGGCTGATCTTCGATATGATGCCCATCGGTCCGTTTCACGCCAGTGTGGTCAAACGCTTGCTCCGCTTCTTCGGCCAGCTTGGCGGCGAGCGTTGGATCGTGGATGCACAAAATCCAGTGCGTCTGACTGGCTACTCCGAACCGCAGCCAGACTTCGTGTTGCTCAGGCCACGGGCCGATTTTTACTCCGCGCAACATCCAGTGCCGGAAGATGTGTTTCTCTTGGTCGAAGTAGCCGATAGCTCGCTGTTGTTCGATCGGGAAACGAAGTGCGCGGCTTACGCGCGGGCGGGGATCGCGGAATACTGGCTCCTCAACTTGCCCGAGCAACTGGTGGAAGTTTATCGAAAGCCGTCGTCGGCGGGCTATGGTGCGATCTCGCAATCGCGGGAAGGGGACAGCCTCGCGCCGGCGGCTTTCCCCGATGCCGTGGTGAGCGTGTCAGATTTGGTCGGACGCGGCGGGGCTGCCTGATGCGATAGCCCGGAGGCGTCAGGGCGGCTCTGGTGCCGTTTGGATTGGTGTGGCTGGAGATTATTTTGCTTTGGTCGCTATCGGTGGTGCGATCAGCGTCTCCAAGCCGGCGGCAAACAATCGCTCCGCC
>CAXTRS010000217.1:0-8523 GCA_964246635.1 uncultured Chthoniobacterales bacterium
ACCCTCCCTCTAAACCGTCTCCACTGCAACAGTAAGGATAACACTACCGCCGATCGCCCTTTTTCGTTCGGTTCCAAATATGATCGATGCGCGCCCGCTGCAGTGCGTAGTTTACTTTGCGTTCCGTCTCGCGGAGGCCGGCTTCCATCAATGCCTTGCGCAATTGGACGAGCGGTGTCTCGATGTGTTGGTATGTTAATAGTTCGAGATTCCGGCTGAGCGCCAGACCGGCTAAATTGGGGATTCCTCGGGGTTCCCAGTTTACTCCTGTTAAGTCCGCACCGCCATCCGTGTTGCCGAATATGGCATCTGTAATCACTACACCAGAGAAGTCTGCATAACGAAGCGAGGCGGTAGAGAAGGTGGCACCAGTCAGGTCGCTCCGGTCAAATTTTGCACCATCGAGATTCGTCTTCCCAATGAAAGCAGCGCGAATCAGGGAAACGCGAGTAAAGTGTGTGCCTGCCAGCATAGTCCCAAAAAAGTAAGCCCGATCGGCCCTCACCTCGAAAAAATTATACCTGTCAAGGATGGCGTCGGTCAGATCAGAATTCTCCAGCGAACCCCACGACATCCCTGCGGCCCGGGTGCCACCCAGAATTGCGCGCGTTAGATTGGTGTCCTCAAAATCGACGCCGGAAAGCTGAAGATCGGCAAGATCTGCATCGACCAGGCCGCAATGTGACAAATCGAGCAAATCAAGTGCGTCAGGCCGGGAGCCTTGGACTGGCCAGCGCGCTTCGGCTTGCCGAGCAATGCCGCGAAAGTTCACGCGAGATAAAGCCGATCCTCGCAGGGGTTGCCAATAATCCTCCCGCTTCACCTCCGGTTCTCGGCGCCGATTTGCTACTGCCTGCCGATGCTGCGCGATGAACCAGATTAACCATTCTTCATCTATCTGGGTGCCATCAGCCAGCTCCCCTCTCCATTTCGTCGAGCTGGGAGGGATCTGAGCCGACACCGCCGTTACGGATAACGCGAGGACTGCCGTCACGGCCCCGAGACGCAAAGCAATCCTCATCATGAAACTAGTTGAGTTGTGTCCGGCGAGGCGTGGGGGCCGAGTCCTTCGCTCTAGCGTGCGGGCTCATGCTCCCGGCCTCGGCTTCAGAAGTCGAGAGCAATCCAATGAATTGGAGGGCGCTTTGCATGTGCCAGCGCTTCTTGCCCAAGTAAACGCCGGGGCTCTTCACCGCGCCGCGGCCGTGAATTTCTGCTATGCAGCGCCGCCGACGGCGTTCCGCTCGGTCTTTTGCCATGACATTCTCTGACGCTCCCCTCCATCACCCACAGCTTGGAAACGCAGCCCGACAGGAACGAGCAGAGGCATCTGACGGCCGCGGAGGGCCACATCGAACTCGGCGTGCCTCCCGGCCGCCAGACCGCCGCATTCCAAGGCGACGATTATCCAGTGCAATCTTGCCTGTGACGCCGCGCGGATGGGCGACGTGAACAACGCGCGGGCGTATCTCGGCCAAGCAATCGCGCTGGGCGAAAAAATGCGTGCTCTTGCGCTGGAGGAACCCGATCTTGAGCCGATCTGGAAGGGCTTGCGACTCCTTGTTTTCTTCGCGGCGGCGGGAGCACGGCGGGCATCGCTTCTGCTCCCAAGGGACAGACAACATGGAAACGACAACCAGCAGCCAAGTGCTCGCCGACGTGGAAATCAGCGGCTCCCTCAAATTCACGGGCGGCCTGCTCTTTGAGGGAACATTTCGCGATGGCCTGATTGAAGGCGATCACTTGGTCGTCGGGCAAGGCGCCGAGATCCACGCGGACATCGCGGTCACCGACCTGACGACCTTCGGCCGGATCGAGGGGGACGTAGCCGTGCTGGAACGCTGTCAGCTGCGGCCCAGCGCGGAGCTCCACGGCAACCTGAAGACCACGCGCCTGGCCATGGAGGAGGGAGCCACCTTCAACGGCGGGGTGCAGATCACGCGGGTGTGGGGCGAGGACGCCTAGCGCCTTTTACTGGCCAGCCTGCCGCGAAAGGCTGCGGCTGGGACCTGCCGACAGCGTTTGATGCGGATGTTGTCACGCACGGCCACGGGAAAGCTGGCGAGCAGGCAGCGGCTGGAAGTGCTCGCCGCTTTGAGCGCCTTGACCCAAGCGCAGGAAGACGGTCTCAACGACACCCGAAAGGGCGTGCAGCCGCCGACAGAAATGGCTTTTGCCCGGCGTCTGCGGGATCTCATGCCGTTGACATGAAGGCAGACGCGGGCGCGCTCGTGGTTGTCGCCAAAGCGGAGCGCGGCGGCCAAGGCCGTGGTGGCCACCCCGGAGTCGCTTCGCTGCTTTGCCGGCGACAGTCCTCGGTGCGCTCGCTCCGCATCGCTTTGAGCGCGTCGTCCAGAAACGCGAATATCGCTGGCACTTCGTCAGTCATGCCCCCCGGCCTGCGTCCGCTGGACCGCCATGCGCTTAACTGGCAACTCGGGTGATTTAGGCTTTGCCACCCGCGCTGACCGAGGTCATAACACGCCAAGCCAGCACGTCCTGCCATGGTCAAACCCGACTTACCCGCTGATGAACCGCAACGGCTCGCGGAACTAGTCGGACTCGAGTTGCTCGATGGGCTGCCGGAGGAGCGCTTCGACCGGATCGTGCGCATTGTGCAGCGGCTGTTCGCGGTGCCGGTGGCCTACGTCGCGCTGATCGACACCAACCGGCAATGGTTCAAAGCCCGCCTCGGCATCGACGCGTGCGAGACCGCGCGCGAGGTTTCGTTTTGCGCGCACGCCATCCTCGGCCGCGACGTCCTGGTCATTCCCGACGCAAAGTCGGACCCGCGTTTTTTCGACAACCCGCTCGTGCTCGGCAAGCCGCACATCCGCTTCTACGCAGGCTTGCCCTTGCGTGGACCGAAAGGTCACAACGTCGGCACGCTTTGCATCGCCGACACCGAGCCGCGCGCCGGCCTCTGCGACGAAGAAATCGAGATGCTGCGCGGCCTCGGCTACCTCGTCGAGCGCGAAATGCGCCTGGCGGAAATTCTCGATCTCCAGGCGGCGCTGGTCCGCGCCAAGGCGCTCGCGGAAGAAGCCAGCCGCGCCAAGAGCTCTTTCCTGGCCAACATGAGCCACGAGCTGCGCACGCCCATCAACGTCATCATCGGCTACACGGAGCTGTTGCTCGAGGAGCACAACCTAGGCGAGGGCGAGAATGGAGCCGCGGAGTCGCCGGCGCGCGACCTGGAGAAAATCCTCGCCGCCAGCAAGCACCTGCTCGCCCTGGTGAGCGACATTCTTGATCTATCGAAGATCGAGGCGGGGAAGATGACGATTTGTCCGGAAGTCTTCGACGTCGAAACGATCATGCGGGAAACGCTCAACACAGTCGAACCCTTGGTGCGGCACAACGAGAACGTCCTCGACGTCGAACTGGCGCCGAATCTCGGCACGATGCACAGCGACGTGACCAAGCTGCGCCAGGTGCTCTACAACCTGCTCAGCAACGCCGGAAAATTCACCGAGAACGGCGTGGTTTACCTCTCGGTGCAGCGCGTCGAGCAATCCGGTGGTGGGTCGGTGATCGAGTTCACGGTGCGCGACACCGGCATCGGCATGACGGAGCGCCAGCTCGCGCGGTTGTTCCGCGAGTTCACGCAAGCCGATCCATCGACGACGCGGAAATACGGCGGCACGGGCCTCGGCCTGGCCATCAGCCAGCGCTATTGCCGCATGCTCGGCGGCGAGCTGACGGCCGAGAGCCAGTTCGGCGAAGGATCAACTTTCCGCGCGCAACTGCCGACGCATCTGCCCCTGGAAACCGGCGCGCCGGTGCGGTGCGAAGAAGAAGCGGAAGAGAAGGAAGCAGCGCGGGCAGACCTTCCCCGCGTGACGCCGCCGCCGCCGCCGCCGGCTCAGCCGAGCCGCAAGGCTTCTCCGCGCCATCCGTGACGTTGCGCGATCCAGCCGTGCCGTGCGACGGCGGCGGCATCAAAACTGGACTTTCAAGATCGACAGATCGTCCATCAAGGATGATCCCGTCCCGGCTTCTGCGCCTCCTGCCCACAGGATCACGCGATCCAGATCGGCGATTTCGTCTGACTCGGAGGTGGGTGGGAGCGAGGCGAGCAGTGCACAAAGGTCGGCGAACGTCGCGCGATCGCTGTTGCCGCTGCCGCCGCTGCTGTCGTCGTCGGTGGTGGTTGCCGCCGTATTTCCTTTCGCCCATTCATACGCGCCGTCGCTGACGACAAACAGCCGGCTGCCGGGCGGCACCGGGCAGGTGACGCTGCGATACTGGATGTCGTCGAAGCCGCCGACGATCAGTCCTTTGTTGCTCAGCGTGGTGACACCGCCGCCCGCTTCGGGCGGCGCGAGCAGGATCGCCGGCGGATGCCCGCCGCTGCAATATCTGATCGAGCCGCGGTCGCGGTCATACACGCCATACCAGAGCGTGAAATACAGGTCGTTCTGGCGCTCCGCGGGGAACATGGTGTTGAGCGCAGTGAGCACCTGGCCCGGCAACCGCGGGTCGGCGTCGTTGATCAGCGTGCCGGTGCGCAGGACGTGCGTCACCGTGGCCGCGAGCAACGCGGCGCCCACACCGTGGCCAGACACATCGAGCAGATAAAACGCGAAGTGCCGGCCGGTGATCCAATGGTAGCCGAAAGCGTCGCCGCCCAGCTCGGTGGAGGGCACGTAGCGCCAGTCGGTCAGCACCGGGCCGGAGGTAATCGGCTCGGGCAGGAGCGAGCGCACGTAGCGCGCGGCCTCGGCCAGCTCGGCATCGAGCCGCTGCTGGGTCTCCTCAACGGTCCGGGTGTGGAGCAGCTCCTGGTCGCGCAGCTTTTTCTTTTCCAAGCTCGCGCCGATCCGTGCCCGAAGCAGGGTGGGCTCAAACGGCTTCGGCAGGTAATCCTCCGCGCCGCACTCGATGCAGCGCACCAGGTTGCCGAGTTCGTCCAGCGCCGAAATCATGATGACCGGCAGCGCGCGCAAGGCCGGGTCGCTCTTGATGGCTGCGAGCACGCTGCAGCCATCCATCTCGGGCATGAGCAAATCGAGCATCACGAGATCGAACACCGCGCCGGGCGCGCGCAACATCGCCAGCGCCGCGCACCCGCTCGCGGCGGTTTCCACCGTGTGGCCCTGGCGCGTGAGCCGGCGGGCGAGCACCTGGCGGTTTTCCTCGTCGTCGTCCACGACCAGCAGGCGGCCCGGCGTGGTGGCGCGCTGCTCTGCGGCCGCGGGAAAGTGCGTGCCCGCCGACGCCTGGTTTCCTGGAGGACAGGGAGGCTCCGCCGGCGGAACGCCAGCCGACGGCATCGCGCCGCTCGCGCCGCTCATCGCCAGCAGCGCCTGCAAACGCGCCGGCACGAAGTTGGCGTTGATGAGTTCCAGCAACTCTTTGGCGGCCTGGCCGATCTTTCCCAGGTCTTCATCCAAACGCGGGTTGGCCGACGGGAGCTCCTGCGTTTCTTCCTGCAACAGCTCGCTGTAACCGATGATCTGGTTGAGCGGCGTGCGCAGATCGTGCCGGAGGCGGGAAAGGGCGTCGTTGGCGTCCACGGGAGCGGAGCGGGGCGGGAGGAAAAAAGGATGACTCAACTCCGGGCAAGCAACGCCTCGATTTTCAGCAGCAGACGGTTCAAGTCCACCGGCTTGGTGTCATAGTCGTTGCAACCGGCGGCAAGCGCGAGTTCGCGGTCGCCGCTCATCGCGTGCGCGGTGAGCGCGATGACGGGAATGGGGCGTGTTTTTTCGTCGGCCTTGAGTCGGCGCGTCACCTCCCAGCCGTCCATGACGGGCAGGCTCATGTCCATCAAGATCAAGTCCGGCCCTTGCGCGGCGGCCATGGCGAGGGCCTCCTCGCCATCAATCGCCGCGGCGACGTCGTAACCGCGGCGCGTCAGGCGGCGCGAAAGCATGTCGCGATTCAATTCGTTGTCTTCGACGAGCAAAATTTTCGCCATGGCGATCGAAAAACGGCTGGGGGAAAAAACGGTCGCGCCGGTCCTGACCCGCGGTAGAGCCGCGGAGCCGGGCGGTCACGGTCATATTTAGCAGATACCGCCATGGCTGGTAACGTCTTAATTTGTCCGCCTCTACAATGCCCGAGCAAATGGAGACACCCCTCCATGGCTGTGCACATTGACGCTCGCGTATCTTCCTGATCTAATCGGTCGCAAGAAATTTCGTCTCGGATTGCCGGCATGATTCCCAACCGCATCGACCTTGCGTCGCCCTCGGATGTCACCGCCGGAACGTCCGCGCCGGGACCCGCGGTCGAGCCGAGCGAGGGCGAATACCAGGGCCAAAAAGTGGCGCACCTGCCCGACCCCCTGTCCGAGATCGCGGACTCCGCGGAAGAGGTTGGCTTCGCGGCGAGCGAGAAGATCGAGAAGTCGCTCTCCGAACGCAAAGCGCACGGCGGCGAAGCGGACGGGCGCGCGCGGGCAGCGGCGGAATTGATTGATCAATACATCAAGAGCGTGCCCGACATTGGGTCGCCGCGGCAGTTGCGCGAGTTTCTGGACAGCCTCAAGCAAAACGCCGGCGACCAGTCGCCGGAAGGTTTGCTCCGTCAGGCGCGGCAGTTTTTCGGCGATCCCTCGCACCAATTCGCCGCGCTCGAGTTCGCGCGCAAAGCGCTCGAGGCCGAGGGTGGGCACGATGAGCTGGCCAAGGCGCTCGGCGCGGCGGGCGAGCAGTTGCTGGCGGGAAAAGCAGGCGAGCGGGTGCGCGCCGGTTTGAACGTCGCCGCGCAGGCGGTGGCGCACGCGGAGAGCGGCCTCGCCGGGAACAGCGCGCAGGAGTTGCGCGACTTCTACCGCGACGCCGTGCTCGGCTTTGAAGACGTCGGCAAGGCCTACGAAAACATCGTCAAAAAATTCGGCGCCGAGCGTTTTCCGCAGGCGCTCGACTTTTTGCTCCAAGCCGCGGGCAACGACCTGCACTCGGGCGGCCCGTCGCTGGCGCCGGAACGCTTGCGCACCGTGGTGGACGATCTGTTCCAGGTGCAGGTGCTCGGCAACACGCACCGCGCGTTTTCCGAGCTGCTGAAAAAATCCGGCGCCGGCACGGCCGCCGATGGGCGCACGCTGATGGGCGACGTGCTCGGGCTGGCGATGGGTCGTTACCCGCGCGCGGAGCAGATCAGCGCGCTGGCGACGAAAGTCGGGCTGCGCGACACCGAGCCGACCATCTATTTTCTGACCGGATTGAAAGAACAAATCCGGCTGCTGCCGCTGAAAATTTACGCCGCGCCGGAGAACCGCGACGCGCTGCTCCTCGCCGCGCAAGGCGCGCTCGACAACGCCATCGAGCAGGAAGAAGCCTCCGCCGGCTGACGGACCCAACGATGAGCACGGCGACGCCCTGGCAGGTCGAGCAAACGCTGGCGGAATTCGGCCGCGGGATCGGCCTGCCGGCGTTGCGCGCGAGCGAGCAGGGGCGCGTGCAGTTGCACATCGAAAATGTCGGCGAGCTGTTTGTCGAAACCGCCGACGGAGGCGACGCGGTGCTGGTGTATCTCGTGCGCCGTTTGTTCCAGCCGTCCGCGGCGGCGTATCGGAAAATGCTCGAGCTCTGCGGGCCGCGGGAACGCCTGGCTTACCCGGTGCAGGCGGCGTTGCGCGGAGAGGATCGCGCGGCGTTTTGCGTGCGGCTGCGCCAGGACGAGTTTCAACTTCCCGCGCTGGAGACCGCGCTCGATCAACTGCGCCGGCTGCACGATCGGCTCGGCCAGGTCGCGAGCTGACCGCCGCGCCCGCGTTGTCTCGCGTTCACGTTTTCCGACTTGCCCATGCCCGACTCCATCCGCGAAGCCGCATTTTTCCAGACTGGTTTGGAAAGCATCACCGTCGGCGCGCCGCCGCCGGAAGCCACATCCTTGCCCGAGGCTCGCGCCTCGCTCGCGCCGAGTGACGAGGGAATGGACAATCTGCTCGCAGACCTGCTCCGCGCACCCGCGCTCGACGGCCGGCTTCTCGCCGCGTTGCGCCCGCCGTTGACCAGCCGGGATGTGCTCGCGCCCGGCGCGTATGGCGCGCTCTTGGAAAACGTCCGCGGCGTCCTGCGCGCGCTGGTTGATGAAGCCGGCCCGGACGAGAAGGACGACGCCTTCTCCGCCGCCGCCGATTTGCTCGAAGAAGAAAAATCCTTGCGCGAATTGCTCGCCATGTATCGGCACGTCCTGCACAAGGCGTGAGGCTTCCGCCCGTGTGCCGGTGCTGACCCAACAATGACCACACTCGACCGCTCCCAGCTCGAATTTCTCTCGCTGCTGGCGCACCTGTTTTTGCAGAACGGCAAGTTTGCCAAAGCCGCCGTGCTCCTCCGCGTCGTGGGAGCCTTCGCCCCGCGCGACCTGCGCAACCGCCTCGCGCTCGCCTACGCGGACCTCGCCGGCGGCGACGCGGCCGGCGCGTTGCGCGAGCTCGACGCGCTGCCCCAACCCGAAAGAGACTCCGGCGCGCCGACGCCCGCCACCCCGGAAGAGGGCGCGCGGCTCACGTATGCCGCCTGCTGGCTGCGCACCAAGGCGCTCGCCGCGCTCGGGCGCGAGGACGAG